>DASUDL010000089.1:0-44715 GCA_036275615.1 Solimonas sp. | reverse complement strand
CTGACGGTCGAAGGCTATGGCGAGAACAACCCGGTGGCCGACAACGAGACGGAGGAGGGCCGCGCCCGCAATCGTCGCGTTGAATTCACCGTGCTCAAGAACTGAGCCGGGCCACAAGGCCGTTGAGGTTCCTGATGCCGGCGGTGGCGACACCGCCGGCTTTTTCATGGGAGAGATGCATGCGAAGCACTGCCCTGCCCTGTTCCGCACTGATCGCCCTCATGGCGATGCCCCCTGCGGCCATCGCCGCCGACGCCGCGGCTGAAGCCGCCCCCTACGCGATCCTCGGAACCAGCCTGCTATCAGCCGATGCCGTCCGTCGCCTTGATGACGGCCTCGGCGCACGCCTCGGCTACGGCTTTCCGGTCAGCCCGGCGCTGTCCGTGGAACTGGGTCTGCAGGGCGAGCAGGCCGAGGCCACCGCCGGGGGTGCGCGCGCCTATATTTACGGCGCCGACCTTGGCCTGCGGCTGCGCCTCACCGCCGAATCCCATCGGCTCTCTCCCTTCCTGCTGCTGGGCGGCGGCTATCAGGTGACGGATATCGACGGCAGTGCGACCGTCGAGGCCGCCCAGGCGACCCTGGGCCTGGGCCTGCGCTGGGCGCTATCGTCACGCAGCGCCTTGCGTGCCGAGGCACGCCGCCAGGCCGTGTTCAGCGACGAGGTCGATCCCGCCCGCGACCGTCTCTACGACAGCCGGGTGGGCCTGGGCATCGAGTACGCCTTTGCCGAACCGGCGGTCCCGCCGCCGCCGCGGGTCGAGCCGGTGCTGGGCTTCACGCCGGCAGCGCCGGCGCTGCCGGACCAGGACCTGGATGGCGACGGCGTCGCCGACGCGCGTGACCGTTGCCCGGGCAGCCTGCGCGGCACGGCGGTCGATCGCCTGGGTTGCGCGCTGCCGCCACCCGATGCCGATCGCGACGGCGTGCTCGACAACGACGACCGCTGTGCCGCCACCCCCTCGGGCCTGCAGGTCGATCCCGCGGGTTGTGCCGTCCAGGCGCAGACCCTGGTACTGCGCAACATCGGCTTTGCCCTGGATTCGGCGGTGCTCGATCCGCAGGCCGTGGGCGTGCTCGACAGCATCGCCGCCGGCCTGCGCGGCCAGCCGGGGATGGCACTGCTCATTGCCGGCCATACCGACGACCGCGGCAGCAGCGACTACAACCAGCGTCTCTCGCAGGCGCGCGCCGCGGCCGTGCGCGACTACCTCATCGGTCAGGGCATCGCGGCGACGCGACTCCAGGCGGAGGGTTATGGGGAATCGCGGCCGGTGGCTGACAACCTCGGCGAGGAAGGCTGGGCCCTGAACCGACGCGTGGAGTTCCGGGTTATCGCGCAGTAGCCGCGCGCCCCACCGGGGACGCCGTCTCAGGCGCTGTCGACCGCGTAGTGGCAGCTGGCCATGCCGCCGTCGGCGAAGCGTCGTGAATGCGGTGGGCGACGGGTGCACTGCTCGTCGGCCATGGGGCAGCGCGTCGCGAAAGCGCAGCCGGGCGGCGGATGCAGCGGGCTGGGCAGCTCCCCCTCCAGCAGGCGATGCTCCGGCGGCGCCTGCACGCCGGGGATCGCGGCCAGCAGTGCTCGCGTGTAGGGATGGCGCGGCGCGCTGAACAACTGTGCCGCCGCCCCCTGTTCCATGGCCCGGCCGAAGTACAGGACCAGCACCCGCTGGCTCACGTGCCGGACCACGGCCAGGTCATGGCCGATGAATAGCATCGCCAGGCCGCGCTCCCGCTGCAGCTCGCGCAGCAGGTTGAGCACCTGCGCCTGCACCGACACGTCGAGCGCCGAAACGGGCTCATCGCAGATCAGCAGGCGTGGCTGCACGATCAGTGCCCGGGCGATCCCGACGCGCTGGCACTGCCCGCCGGAGAATTCCTGCGGATAGCGATGATGCTCGGCCGCCGGGATGCCGACGCGCTCCAGCAGCTGCCGCACGCGCGCCGCACGTTCGTCGGCACCGATCTCGGGGCACAGGAACTCCAGCGGCTCGGCCACGCTGGCACCGATGCTCATGCGCGGATCGAGGCTGGCGAGTGGATCCTGGAACACCATCTGGATATCGCGGCGCAGCGCGCGCCAGCCAGGCTCTCTCAGGCCCACGAGATCCTGGCCGGCGAAGCTGGCGGCGCCGGCGCTGATCGGTTCCAGGCCCACCAGGGCGCGCGCCAGGGTCGATTTGCCCGAGCCGGATTCACCGACGATGCCCAGGGTCTCGCCCGGATACAGGTTGAAGTTGAGATCCTCCACCGCGCGCACGCGGGGCGGTGCCTGCCAGGGCCAGTCCGGACGCAGGCGATACTCCACGCGCAGCTGGCGCACGGCCAGCAGCGGCGCAACCGGAGCGGTCACTCCAAAAGCGCGCGCAGCATCCACGCCGTCTTCTCGTGCAGCTGCAGGCGCTGGGTCAGCAGGTCGCAGGTCGGCTCGTCGGAGGCCGCCTCGGCCACCGGAAAGACCTTGCGCGCGGTCCGGGCGCAGGCCTCGTGCCCCTCAACCAGCAGCCGCACCATCTCCATCGCCGCGGGCACGCCCTCGGTCTCCGGAATGGAACTCAGTGCCGCGTACTGCCGGTAGGTCCCCGGCGCGGGAAAGCCCAGGGCGCGGATGCGCTCAGCCACCAGGTCGACCGCCAGGGCCGCCTCGTTGTAATGGGTCTCGAACATCAGGTGCAGCGTGTTGAACATCGGACCCGTGACGTTCCAGTGGAAGTTGTGGGTCTTGAGATACAGCGTGTACTCGTCCGCGAGCAGTCGCGACAGGCCATCGGCAATGGCCTTGCGCGGCCCCTTGTCGATACCGATGTCGATCTTGGGCGCCTTGCGCTTGCTGTCCTTGGCCATGGAACGCTCCTGGGGCAATCACGGGGAGCCGCAGTGTAGCGCCGCCACCCGCGCCGGCGACAATGAATTCGGCGCAAGCCGCCGATATCGCCGCGCTATTGCACCGGCCTGTCGCCTCAGGCCGCCAGCAGCTTGTTCTTGCGGTAGTAGCTGAAGATGTCGTTGAGATTGCGCCGGGGCTTCCAGCCGAAGGTCTCGCGGAAGTGGCGCCCGTCCAGCACCACCGGGTACTTGAAGTAGTTGATCAGGTAAGGCGGGAAGAAGGCGTTCCAGTTGAGCAGGCTGCTGACCACGCGCGGCAGTACTGGCGGCACCGACAGCACCGGCAGCTTGCGGCAACCGCACTGCTCGACCGCCACCTGGTAGGACACGTAGTCCTCGGGCGCGACGTTGTAGATGCCCGGCTTGTTCTGCTCGAAGGCCACCATCATCGCATCAGCCATGTCGTCGACGTGCAGGAACTGCATCATCGGCGAGAAACCCATCAGCACCGGTGCCAGCGGCCGTGACAGCAGCAACGACATGCTGTTCTTCACACCCGGTCCCAGCACATTGCAGGGACGCAGGATCGTGATGTTGAGCTCCGGGTACTTCCACAGGTAGATCTGCGCCAGACTCTCAAGTTCGACCGAGTCGACCAGGTCCTGGGTGACCTCGCTGGCCTTCAGCGGAGCATCTTCATCCAGCAGCGCAGGATTGAAGGGGCTGGCGCCGTACACGTAGTAGGTGGAGTGCACGATCACCTGCTTGACGTAGTACTTGCGGCAGAGCTCGAACAGCTTCTTGCTGCCGAGCACGTTGGCGTTGTAGCGACGCAGGCGGTCGGATTCGTGCGCGAAGATGCGGCCGATGTGGATGACCGCGTCGATCTTGTGGTGTCGGAAGATGTCCTCGAAGCCGCGCTTGTGCATCTCCACCTTGTACGAGGGGATGTCGGCGTCGGTCTCCACCTTGCGGCGGAAGTCCACGGCGATGACGTGATAGCGGCCATGCAAGCGCGCGATCACGCGCTTGGCCAGCGAGCCGGCGGCGCCGGTGACGAGGACGGTCTTCTTCTCGGCCATGCCCAAGATACCCGGTGAATGCGTTTCAGTAGACGGTGGTGCGCTGCTTCAGGCCGGCATCGATCAGCTCGCGGATGCGCTCCTTGACCTGCTCGACCCGGGCCGTGACCTCTTCCTCGCTCGCGGCCCCACCCGGGAAGCGCATCGGCTCGCCGAAGTTCAGGTACACCCGCGCCGGCAGCGGCAGCGGCGGCGCCACCGGGATGTATGGGACGCCGAGCAGCCGGGCCAGCGGCGAGAGATTGGCCAGCGAAGGCATCGTCTCCTCGCAGCCGACCACGCCGACCGGGACGATCGGGGTCTTGTGATGCATGGCCAGGTGCATGAAGCCGTTGCCGAAGCGCTGCAGCTGGTAGCGGTTGCGGTAGAGCTTGCCGGAGCCGCGCACACCCTCGGGGAAGACGATGATGGCCTCGTCGGCATCGAGCATCTTGCTGCAGTTCAGCGGGTCGCCGATCACACCCCCGACGCTGTTGAGCCAGTTGCCGAGATAGGGCACCGTCGGGAAGAAGCGCTCGATCATGGCCCGCGCCGCCCGCGGGCCATTCGGGTTGGTGGCCACCGCATAGCCCATCAGCACGCCATCCATCGGCAGCTGGCCGGAGTGATTGGCGATCAGCAGCACGCGGCCTTCGGCCGGTACGTGCTCCAGGCCGGTGGCCTGCACGCGGAAGTAATGCTCGTAGAGCCACTTCACCACGCCCAGGCCCAGCTTGAAGGTGTTCTCGTTGTAGCCCCAGGCGTCGTAGCCGAAGCTGCCAACCGGCTTGGGGATCCGAGCCGCCAGCTCATCGAGCTCCGGCGTCACCAGGCGCTTGAACAGCTCCTCGCGCGGGCTGAAGGAGGCCAGGTTCCGGAGCATGTCGAGCGCGGTCATGTCTGCGGCCGGTCGGTGCCGGCTCTCCCCGAGGATGGAATGGAGACACGGTATGCCAAAACCGCAGGGCCGGGAAGGGTTTTGCGGCGCGCCACGAAAAAACCCCGCCAGTGGCGGGGTTCCGGGATGACAGACCGATGTCAGTACGGGGCCAGGCCGGCACCGCGCAGCAGGTTGATGAAGGGCGTCGGGTAGATGCCGAGCAGCAGCATCAGGCCCATCAGCGCCCAGACCATCGTCCCGCCCGCGCGCTGCGCCCAGTCCAGCGGCGCCTCGAAGCGGCGCTTCTCCGGGTCCAGCATGAACAGGGTGATCATCAGGCGCAGGTAGTAGTACAGGCCAACGGCACTGCCGAGCACCACCGCCCCGAGCAGCCACCACATCCGGGCGTCGACGCCGGCCAGGATCACGTAGAACTTGCCGATGAAGCCAGCCGTCAGCGGGATGCCGGCGAGCGACAGCAGCATGGCGGTCAGGATCGAGGCCAGGTACGGACGGCGCCAGAACAGGCCGCGGTAGTCGTAGATGGCATCGGCGTCGCGCTCGTGCATCGGGCTGGACACCAGGGTCAGCACGCCGAACGCGCCGAGCGTGGTCACAACATAGGTGAGCAGGTAGATGCCCACCGCCTCGACCGCCCAGGCGCCTGCCGCGATCAGCGCCACCAGGCAGTAGCCGAAGTGCGCGATCGACGAGTAGGCCAGCATGCGCTTGACGTTGGCCTGGCGCAGGGCCAGCACATTGCCGATCAGGATCGAGGCGATGGCCAGGACCGAGAGGATGTCCAGCAGCACGGGCTGGCGCCAGCCGCCCGCCTCGACGAACCAGCGCAGCAGCACCGCGAACACCGCCGTCTTGGAGGCCGAGGCCAGGTAGGCCGCGACCGGCGCCGGGGCGCCCTCGTACACGTCCGGCGTCCACAGGTGGAAAGGCACCAGCGACAGCTTGAAGGCCAGGCCCACCAGGAACAGGCCGGCACCAGCGAGGAGCAGCAGGCTGGGCGAGGCGAGGTTGAACTGGCCCGCCAGCTCGCGGAACGACAGGCCGCCGGTCTGCGCATACATCAAGGCCATGCCGAACAGCAGGAAGGCCGAGGCCGCCGCCGACAACACCAGGTACTTGAGGCCGCCTTCCAGCGCATGCCGGCTCTTGTGGGCGTAGGCCACCATCGCGTAGAGCGGGATGCTCATCAGCTCCAGGCCAATGAACAGGGCCGCGAGATGCTGGCTGCAGACCAGGACCAGGCCGCCAAGTGCCGACAGGGTGAGGAGCAGGTACATCTCCTCCTTGTTGCCGGCGTAACCCTCGAGATACGCGTGCGACAGCGTAGCCGTGGCCAGGGTCGTCACCAGCAACAGTGCCATGTAGAAGGCGGCGTAGCCGTCGACCACGAGCAGCGGCGTCACCGACAGCGGCTCGTTGCCGAGCAGCGGGACACAGGCGATCAGGGCAGCGTTGAGGCCGATGACGGCGAAGGTCGCGTTCCACCAGTGGTTGCGGCGGAAGGCAATGGCCAGCATCACGGTCACGATCGTGGCGCTGAGGAGCAGGATCGGCAGCAGGGCCGACCAGTGGGCTGCCGTGAAGTTCATGGCAGCACCTCCGCGGCGGCCGCGGCCGGCAGGGCCTCACCCTCCGCCAGCACCGGCGCGGCCCGCGACTGCTGGGCCTGCTGGTAGATGGCGCTGACGCCACGCATCGAGGCCGCGGAGGTGTCGAGCACCGGCTGCGGATACAGGCCCAGCCACAGCAGGATCGCCATCAGCGCACCCATCATCGTCAATTCACGCTTCGACAGGTCCTTGAGCTGGGGCATGTCGGCCCGCGGCGTGCCGTGGAAGGCACGCTGCACCAGGATCAGCGAGTACACCGCGCCGAGCACCAGGCCGGTGGCGGCGATGCAGGTCACCAGGGTGGCCTGCTCGAAGCTGCCCAGCAGGATCAGGAACTCGCCGACGAAGTTGCCCAGGCCCGGCAGGCCCAGGGCGGCCACCGCGAAGAACAGGGCGATGGGCGGCAGGTAGGGCAGTCGCGCCCACAGGCCGCCCATCTTCGACATCTCGCGGGTGTGGAGGCGCTCGTAGATTTCGCCACAGAGGATGAACAGCGCGCCGGCGGAGATGCCGTGCGCCAGCATCTGCATCACCACGCCCTGGAGTGCGATCTCGGTGCCGGCGTAAATGCCGATCAGCACGAAGCCCATGTGCGAGATCGAGGAGTAGGCCACCAGGCGCTTGATGTCATTCTGCGAGAAGCACATGAACGCGCCGTAGAGAATGCCGACCACGCCCAGCCACATCGCGAACGGTGCAAAGTCGGCGGAGGCGTTGGGGAACAGTGGCAGGGCAAAGCGCAGCATGCCGTAGGCAGCGGTCTTCAGCAGGATGCCGGCCAGGTCCACGGAACCGGCGGTGGGCGCCTGCGAGTGCGCATCCGGCAGCCAACTGTGGAACGGCACTACCGGCGTCTTCACCGCAAAGGCGATGAAGAAGCCGAGCATGAGCAGGTATTCCACCCCGTAGCTCATGTCCGTCTGCAGCAGATCCATGTAGTTGAAGGTGATCACGCCGGTCTGCTGCTGGTGCACGAACACCAGGCCCAGGATGGCCAGGAGCATGATCAGGCCCGAAGCCTGGGTGAAGATGAAGAACTTGGTGGCGGCGTAGATGCGTCCCTTGCCGCCCGGGGAGTTGTGGCCCCAGAGCGCGATCAGGAAGTACATCGGCACCAGCATCATTTCCCACAGGAAGAAGAACAGGAACAGGTCGAGCGTCAGGAACACGCCGACCACGCCGCCCAGGTTCCACAGCAGGTTCAGGTGGAAGAAACCGACGTTCTTCTCGATTTCCTTCCAGGAGCAGACCACGGCCATCACGCCCAGCAGGTTGGTCAGCACCACCAGCAGCAGCGACAGGCCGTCCATGCCGAGATGCACGGAGATCCCCAGGCGCGGGATCCATTCCGCGCGGTACTCCAGCACCCAGCGCGGCGTGTCGGTGCCCACGCCGGCCAGCGACCAGTCGCCGGTGGCCCAGACCCAGAGCGAGATGCCCAGCGCCAGCAGCATCGAGATCAGCGCGACCCAGCGCGGGAACCCCACGCCCACGCGGTGCTCGCCGAGCCAGGACAGCAGGCCGCCGATGAAGGGGATGAGGATCAGCCAGACCAGCGTCATAGCAGGATCACCGCAGCGATGATGAGAACCGCGCCGGCGGCCGTGGCGCCCGCGTACCAGCGCAGCTGGCCGGTCTGGGTGCGCACCAGGCGCGCGTTGAGCGCGACGAAGGCCGCCGGGATCAGGGTGATGCCCTGGTCGACGACGTCCTTGCGGTTGATGTGGACAATGAACAGGTAGGGCCGCACGAACAGCAGCTCATACAGCCAGTCGAAGCCGAAGGCCGCCTTCCACCAGCGATGCAGCAACTGGCCGACCGCGTTGTTCTTCAGCGCTGCGGCCAGGCCGCGGTTCTTCAGGAACAGGAACCAGGCCAGGGCAATGCCGGCGAACGACACCAGCACCGAGGTCAGCTCCAGGCCGTGCTTGGCGTGCTGCAGCTCCTCGGAGATTGCCGGCTGCGGCAGCACCGCGTCCAGCGGGATGTGGATCAGGCCGCCGAGCAGGGCCGCCACCGCCAGCACCGCGAGCGGCAGACCGTGGTCGAGGCCATGCGGCTTGTGGATCTCATGGCCGTGGCTGTCACCGAAGAAGGCGATGAAGATCAGGCGGAAGGTGTATAGCGCCGTGAAGAAGGCGCCGACCAGGCCCATCCAGTACAGGTGCGGGTGCCCGTAGGCCCAGGCCTGGAACAGGATCTCGTCCTTGGAGAAGAAGCCGGAGGTCCCCGGGAAGGCGACCAGGCCCAGCGAGCCGATCAGGAACACCCAGAAGGTGAACGGGATCTGCTTGCGCAGGCCGCCCATCCTGAAGATGTCCTGCTCATGGTGGCAGGCCAGGATCACCGAGCCTGCCGACAGGAACAACAATGCCTTGAAGAAGGCATGCGTCATCAGGTGGAACACCGCCGGCTGATAGGCCCCCGCGCCGAGCGCCAGGAACATGTAGCCGATCTGCGACATGGTCGAGTAGGCGAGGATCTTCTTGATGTCGGTCTGCGTGAGCGCGATGAAGCCGGCCATGAGCAGGGTCAGGCCACCGACCCAGCCGACCGCTTCCAGCGCCTGCGGTGCCAGCTCGAAGATCGGATGCGTGCGGGCGATGAGGTAGACGCCAGCCGTGACCATGGTGGCGGCATGGATCAGCGCCGAGACCGGCGTGGGGCCGGCCATGGCATCGGGCAGCCAGGTCTGGAGCGGCAGCTGCGCCGACTTGCCGACCGCGCCGCCCAGCAGCAGGAAGGCCGCGGCGGTGACCAGCGGGTCACCGACCGAGAACTTCTCTGGCGCCAGCTTGAGCACTTCCTGGATATCGAGCGTGCCCAGGGCGTGGAACAGGATGAACAGGCCAATGGCCATGAAGGTGTCGCCCACGCGCGTGACCACGAAGGCCTTGCGCGCCGCGGCACCGTTGGCAGGGTCCTGGTACCAGAAGCCGATCAGCAGGTAGGACGCCAGGCCCACACCTTCCCAGCCGAAGTACAGGAACAGGAGGTTGTCACCGAGCACCAGGAACAGCATGCTGGCCACGAACAGGTTCATGTACGAGAAGAAGCGGCCATAGGCCTCGTCCCTGCGCATGTACCAGGACGCGAACAGATGGATGAAGAAGCCGACGCCGGTGATCACCGACATCATCAGCATCGACAGCTGATCCAGGCGCAAGGCGAAGCGCGGCGCGAAGCCGTCGACGCTCATCCAGGTCCAGAGCACCTGGGTGTAGGACTCGCCAGCGGGCAGGTTGTAGAACTGCCAGCCGATGATCGCGGTGAGCAGGGCCGAACCGCCGACCGAACCGACGCCGATCACCGCCGCCGCGTTCTCCGAGATCCGGTTGCGCGCCAGCGCCAGGGTCACGAAGCCCAGGAGCGGCAGCAGGAACACCAGGAAGAGCAGATTCATGGCTTAGCCCTTCATCTCGGAGGCCGCATCCACGTCCAGCGTGCGGAAGCGGCGATACAGCTGCAGCACGATGGCCAGGCCCACGGAGGCCTCCGCAGCCGCGAGGCTCAGGATCAGGATGAACATGATCTGGCCATCGGCCTGCTGCCAGCGGCTGCCGGCCACGACGAAGGCCAGGGCCGCGGCATTCATCATGATCTCCAGGCACATCAGCATGAACAGGATGTTGCGGCGGACCATGAGGCCGCAGAGGCCCAGGCCGAAGAGGATCGCGGCCAGAATCAGGCCGTGCTCCATGGGGATGCCGCTCAGCGCCGTCGTTGTCGTCATGGTTTGCGGACGGTCCTTGTCAGTCGTGCTTGCCGAGGTGGTAAGCGGCGACCAGGGCCGCCAGCAGCAGCATCGATGCGAGCTCCACGGCCAGCAGGTAGGGTCCGAACAGGACGATGCCGACCTGCTTGGCGCCGATCTCGACCAGGCCGGCCGGCTGCGAGCCGTGGGCCTGGATCACCGGGATCAGGGCCGCCAGCAGCAGCGCCGCCAGGCCCGAGGGGCCGATCCAGGAGCGCGGCTTCAGCCAGGCACGCTCCTGCTCCTCAGCCGCCTTGCCGAGATTGAGCATCATCACCACGAACACGAACAGCACCATGATGGCACCGGCGTAGACGATCACCTCGAGCACCCCGGCGAAGGGCGCACCGATCATGAAGAAGATCGCGGCGACCGACAGCAGCGAGAGCACCAGATACAGCAGCGCGTGCACGGCATTGCGGCAGGTGATGACCGCGAGCGTGGACAGCACCGCGACCGCGGCGGCCAGATAGAACGGAAAGGTCATGGCAGGAGGCTCTTCACGTCCACGGGCGACGCCTCGTTCTGCGCCGCACCCTTGGGTTTGCCGGCGATGGCCATGCCGGCCACGCGGTAGAAGTTGTAGTCGTGGTACTTGCCGGTACCGGAGATCAGCAGGTCTTCCTTCTCGTACACCAGGCTCTGGCGCTTGTACTCGGCGAGCTCGAAATCCGGCGTCAGCTGGATCGCGTTCGTCGGACAGGCCTCCTCGCACAGACCGCAGAAGATGCAGCGCGAGAAGTTGATGCGGAAGAACTCCGGATACCAGCGGCCATCGGGCTTCTCGGCTTTCTGCAGCGAGATGCAGCCCACCGGGCAGGCGACCGCGCACAGGTTGCAGGCGACGCAACGCTCTTCACCGTCCGGATCGCGGGTCAGCACGATGCGGCCGCGGTAGCGCGGCGGCAGGTAGGGCTTCACTTCCGGATAGGGGATGACGTCGCGCTTGCGCCAGCTGTGCGAGAAGATCATCCAGATGCTGCGCAGCTGGGTGTAGATGCCGAACAGCACGGCTTTCAGGGCATTCATCTCAGGCTCCCCGCGCCACGATCACGGCGCCGGTGACGAGCATGTTGAGCAGGGCCAGCGGCAGGCAGACCTTCCAGGCGGCGGACATCATGTGGTCGTAGCGCGGGCGCGGCAGCGCGGCACGCAGGAGGATGAAGCCCGCCATGAAGAAGAAGCACTTGCCGGCGAAGTACGGGAAGGCCAGCCAGGGGTACTGCTCCACGAAGGGGCCGTCCCAGCCGCCGAAGAACAGGGTCACGAGCACGCCGGAGACCATGACGATGCCCACGTACTCGCCCACGAAGAACATGCCGAACTTCATGCCCGAATATTCGGTGTGGTAGCCCGCCGCCAGCTCCGATTCGGCCTCGGGCAGGTCGAAGGGCGTGCGGTGCGTGACCGCCACCGCGGCCAGGGCGAATACGCAGAAGCCGAGGAATTGCCAGCCGATGAACCAGCCCTGCTCCTGCTGCGCGGCGACGATCTCACGGATGTTGAAGGAATCCGCCTGCATCACCACGCCCATGAGCGAGATGCCCATGAACACCTCGTAGCAGATGGTCTGCGCCGTCGAGCGCAGGCCGCCAAGCAGGGCGTACTTGCTGTTCGAGGACCAGCCGCCGAGCATCACCGCGTACACGGCCAGGCCGGCAATGGCGAAGAAATACAGGACGCCGTACTCGAGGTCCGACACGCCCCAGGTGGGCGTCACCGGCACCACCGCGAAGGCGAGCAGCATCATGCTCATCGCGATCACCGGCGCCAGCCAGAACGTGGCCTTGTCGACAAAGGGCGGCGTCCAGTCTTCCTTGAAGAAGATCTTGATCATGTCGGCGATGACCTGGCCGAGGCCGAGCGGGCCGATGCGGTTCGGGCCGTAGCGGTCCTGCCACAAGCCGAGCAGGCGCCGCTCCAGCCAGATCATCCAGGCCGCGACGATGACCAGGCCCAGCAGCAGGACGATGGCCTGCGCGCACTGGATCAGGATCTGGATCAACTCCGGGGTCAGCCAGGCGAACATGCTCAGCCCCCCTTGACGGTGGCGGTCGCGGCCGGCGCGACATAGGGGATGCCGGCCGCACCCGCGGGCAGGCCGATGCAGCCGGCCGGCAGGGTGTCGCTGATCCGGGTCGGCAGGCGCAGGCTCTGGCCGTCGAGCTCGACGGTCGCGTGGCCGTTCACGCCCGCCCGCGCGGCGTCGGCGGCGCTGAGCGTGACGACCGTTTCACCGCTGCGCTCGCGGATGGGCTTGGCGCGCTGCGACAACTCCTCGGTGCCGAAGTGCTGGCGCAGGGCCAGAACGCGGAGTGCAGCCCCCGGCGACCAAGCGGCCGGCACGGACGTGAAGTAGGGCTGCGCCTGCCCGGCTGCGAGCAGCGCCACGCCGGGGTCTCCACCACGCAGATGGCCACCGATCTCGTCCTGGAACTTGTTCCAGGCCGACGGCGAGTTCCAGCCCGGCGACCAGGCATAGGGCGTCAGTTCCGAGGGCCGGTCCTGCGAGCCGATGCCGGCATAGCCTTCCATCGAGAACGACAGCGCCGTATCGGCATCCTGCGGCTGACGCGGCTCGTGCACGCTCTGGTTGGCGCGCATGGCCGTGCGGCCGGAGTAGCGCGGCGGTTCGCGCGACACCTTCAGCCCTTTGATGCGGAACGAGGCCTTCGGCGCGGCCTCGCGGATGCCGGCCAGCGCCGGCAGCGCGGCAGCCGCAGCGGCGGTCACCTCGTCCAGTTGCTTCCAGCCCAGCGTCTTGAGGCCCGCGAGCCAGCGCCAGGACTCGGTGAGCGCGATCTTGGCATCGTAGTAGGTCGGCTCGAAGACCTGGAAGTAGCGCTGGGCGCGACCTTCGAGGTTGACGAAGGTACCGTCGCCTTCATAGACGGTGGCGGCCGGCAGCAGCAGCGCCGCACGCTCGCCGGTTGCGGTCAGCGTGTGGTCGACGACGATCGTGTGCGCCTTGGCGAGCGCGGCGTCGACGGCGGCCTTGGGCGCGCGACGGTACAGGTCGTTCTCCAGGACGATCACCGTGTCAGCGGCGCCACTGGCGAGATCCTTCAGCGCAGCGTCGAGCGGCGCAGCCTGCATCATCGCCAGGCCCAGGCTGTTGACCTCGGCGACGGCCAGCGACAGCCGGGTCTCGGTATTGCGCTTCTGCAGGGCCCAGGCGACGTTGGCAGCCGCCTCGATCACGGCCGCCGACGCCGTGCCGGTGCCGGACACCACGAGGGGCTTCTTCGCCTTGAGCAAGGCGTCGGCGATGCGCTGCGCCAGGGCCTGCGTGGTGGCGTCGAGCCCGGCGACGGCCGGCGCGCTGGCATCGATGCAATGCGCCACGGCATGGCCCAGGCGGGCCAGGTCTTCCGGCGCGGCGCGATGGGTTTCGCGGGCGATGTCGTCGAGGCGGGTAGCCTCGACACTGGCCACGAACACCGGGTTCAGCTCGCGCTGAACCAGGTCGGCCAGGGCAATGACCTGCCATTCCGGCACGTTCTTCTGGGCACCGAGCTCATTGGCCTTGCCGCGCGCGGTCTGGCGCAGGGCCAGAGCGATGCGCGGCGCGGTGCTGGTGACATCCTCGCCCAGCACGAAGGCCGCATCGGCCGATTCGATGCCGCGGATATCGCTGGCCGGCACCGGGCCGTCGCGCAGCACGCGCAGGACCAGCTGGTTGAGCGCGCGCTCCTCGACGGAGCTGCCGTCATGGAAGTTGGCGGCGCCGACCAGCTCGCGCAGCGCATGGTTGGCTTCGATCGACGCGCGCGGCGAGCCGATGCCGATCAGGCGGCGGGCCTGGGCAACGAGGATGGCGCCCTGTTCGCGCGCGACCTCGACGTCCACCTTGCTCAGCGCACCATCGCGGCGCAGCAGCGGCTGGCGCGGGCGCGACTTGTCGTTGCTGTAGCCGTAGCCGAAGCGGCCACGGTCGCAGAGGAAGTAGCCGTTGAGCTCGCCGTGGTAGCGGTTCTCGACGCGGCGGATCTCGCCGTAGCGCTCGCCGGGCGAGACGTTGCAGCCCACCGCGCAGCCGGTGCAGATGCTCGGCGCGTACTGCATGTCCCACTTGCGGTTGTAGCGCTCGGAGTGGGTCTTGTCGGTGAACACGCCGGTCGGGCAGACCTCCGTGAGATTGCCCGAGAACTCGCTCTCCAGGGTGCCGTCCTGGGGGCGGCCGAAGTAGACATTGGCGGCGGCGCCGTAGACGCCCAGGTCCGTGCCACCCGCATAGTCCTTGTAGTAACGCACGCAGCGGTAGCAGGAGATGCAGCGGTTCATCTCGTGGCCGATGAAGGGCCCGAGGTCCTGATTCAGGTGGGTGCGCTTGTCGAAGCGGTAGGACCGGCTGTGGTGGCCCGTCATGACCGTCATGTCCTGAAGGTGGCAGTGGCCGCCTTCCTCGCAGACCGGGCAGTCGTGCGGGTGGTTGGTCATCAGGAAGCCCACGATGGCCTCCCGGAACTGCTTGGCCTCGTCGTCGGCGATCGAGATGTAGGTGCCGGGCGAGGCGGGCGTCATGCAGGACATGACGATGCGGCCGAGCTTGTCGTTCTCGTCACGGTACTGCTTGACCGCGCACTGGCGGCAGGCGCCGACGCTGCCCAGCGCCGGGTGCCAGCAGAAGTAGGGAATGTCGAGGCCCAGCGACAGGCAGGCCTGGAGCAGGTTGTCTGCTCCGTCGACCTCGTACTGCTTGCCGTCTACGTGAATCGTGGCCATATCGCTCTCAGGCAGCGGCAGCCGGCGTGGACGCCAGGCCTGCTTCGAATTCGGAACGGAAGAACTTCAGCGCGGACTGCAGCGGCTCCATCGCACCCGGCGCATGCGCGCAGAAGGTGCGACCCGGGCCGAGCAGACGGGTGAGGCTTTCCAGTTGCTTGATGTCCTCGGGCTTGCCGCGCTTCTGCTCGAGCGCCTGCAGCAGGCGCACCGACCAGGGCAGGCCGTCACGGCAGGGCGTGCACCAGCCGCAGGACTCGCGCGCGAAGAACTCCTCGAGGTTGCGCACCACCGAGACCATGTTCTGCTTGTCGTCGACCACGGTCAGCAGGCCGGTCCCCATGCGTGAACCCGCACGGGCGATGGTGTCGAAGTCCATCGCCAGATCGAGATGCTCGGGCAGCAGGAAGTCGGTCGAGGCGCCGCCCGGCAGCCAAGCCTTCAGGGCATAGCCATCCTTCATGCCGCCGCCGTGGTCCTCGAGGATCTCGCGAGCGCTGGTGCCAATCGGCAGTTCGTAGACGCCGGTGCGCTTGGCGCGGCCGGACACACCGTACAGCTTGGTGCCGCCATCCTTGGACTTGCCCTGCGACAGGTTGCGGAACCACTCCGCGCCATTGAGGACGATCGGCGGCACGTTGCACAGCGACTCAACGTTGTTGACCACCGTCGGCCGGCCCCAGAGGCCGGAGATCTGCGGGAACGGCGGCTTGGCGCGCGGGTTGGCGCGGCGGCCCTCCAGCGAGTTGATCAGCGCGGTTTCCTCACCGCAGATGTAGCGGCCCGCGCCGGTGTGGACATAGACCTCGTAGTCCCAGCCGGAGCCCAGGATGTTCTTGCCGAGCAGGCCGGCCGCGCGCGCCTCGGCGATGGCCTTGTTCAGGCGCTCGGCGGCGACGACGTATTCGCCGCGCAGGAAGATGTAGCCGGTGCAGGCCTTGATCGCGTAGCCGGCGACGGCCATCGCCTCCACCATCTGGTGCGGCGCGCCTTCCATCAGCAGCCGGTCCTTGAAGGTGCCCGGCTCCATCTCGTCGGCATTGCAAACCAGGTACTTGGCGCCGGCGTCCGGGCCCATCGGTACCAGGCCCCACTTCACGCCGGTGGGGAAGCCGGCGCCGCCGCGGCCGCGCAGATTGGCTTCCTTGACCTTGCCCTGGATGTCCTGGGGCTGGAGGTCTTTCACCGCGGTACGCAGGGCGAGGTAGCCGCCGCTGGCCTCGTAGGCCTTGAGGTCCTGCGGCTGCGCGAGGTTGATGCGCGCGGTCAGCGGCTTGACCCGCAGTTGCTGTTCCAGGCTCATGCGTACTGCCCCAGGATGGCGTCGAGCTTCTCGGGCGTAAGGTCGCCGTGCAGGTCGTCATCGATCATCAGCGTCGGTCCCTTGTCACAGGCCCCCAGGCAGCAGATCGGCAGCAGGGTGAAGCGGTGGTCCTTCGTGGTCTGGCCGTAGCGCACGCCCAGCTTCTGCTCCAGCGCGCTGCGGATCTCGTCGTAGCCGGTCAGGAAGCAGGAGATGCTGTCGCAGACCTTGATCACGTGACGGCCGACCGGCCGGCGGAAGATCAGGCTGTAGAAGGTGGCGACACCTTCCAGTTCGGCCGCGCTGATGCCGAGCAGCGGCGCGATCTGGGCGATGGCCTCGTCCGGCACCCAGCCACGGCGCTTCTGCACCGCCTTGAGCGCATCGATGCTGGCCGCGCGGCCGTCCGGATAGTGGGTGAGTGCGTGCTCGATGTCGTGGCGCTCCTCGTCGGAAAGCACGAAGGCGGCGGCCGCGGGCGGCGCCGGCTTGTGCACGAGGTCGGCGAGCTTGATCACGCTGTCCTTGGCGGTCTCGTTCATGTCAGCGATCCACGTCCGCCATCACGAAGTCGATGGACGCGATATAGGCGATCAGGTCGGGCACCATGCTGCCGCGGATCACGCTCGGGATCTGCTGCAGGTGGGCGAAGCTGGGCGTGCGGATGCGGGTGCGGTAGCTGGTGGTGCTGCCGTCCGCCGTCAGGTAGTAGCTGTTCAAGCCCTTGGTGGCCTCGATCATCATCGAGACCTCGCCCGGCGGGATCACCGGCCCCCACGACACGCCGAGGAAGTGCGTGATCAGGGTCTCGATGTCCTGGAGGGTGCGCTCCTTGGGTGGCGGGCAGGTCAGCGGGTGATCGGCCTTGTACGGGCCCGCGGGCATGTTCTCGAGACACTGCTTGATGATGCGCACCGACTGGCGCATCTCCTCGACGCGGACCAGGCAGCGGTCGTACACGTCGCCGTTGTTCGCGGTGGGCACCTCGAAATCGAAGTTCTCGTAACCGGAATACGGCCGCGCCTTGCGCAGGTCGAAGTTGCAGCCGGTGGCGCGCAGGCCCGGGCCGCTGACACCCCACTCCAGGGCCTCGGCCGTGTTGTAGGCGGCGACGTGGCGGCTGCGCGAGATCAGGATCGAATTCTCGAGCGCGGCCTTCTGGTACTCGTCCAGGCGCTTGGGCAGGTACTCGACGAAGTCGCGCACCAGCTTTTCCCAGCCCTGGGGCAGGTCATGCGCCAGGCCGCCGATGCGGAACCACGCCGGGTGCATGCGGAAGCCGGTGATCGCCTCGATCACGTCGTAGGCCTTCTGCCGATCCACGAACATGAAGAACACCGGCGACATCGCGCCGACGTCCTGGCAGTAAGTGCCGTAGAACAGCAGGTGCGAGGTGATGCGGAAGAACTCCGACAGCATCACGCGCACGGTCTTGACCCGATCCGGCACCTCGATGCCTGCCAGCTTCTCGACCGCCATCACGTACGGCAGGTTGTTCATCACCCCGCCGAGGTAGTCGATGCGGTCGGTATAGGGGATGTAGGTGTGCCCGGACTGGCGCTCGCCCATCTTCTCGGCGCCACGGTGGTGGGAGCCGCTGTCGGGCACGCAGTCGACGATCTCCTCGCCGTCCAGCTGCAGCACGATGCGGAAGGCACCGTGGGCCGATGGATGGTTCGGGCCGAGGTTCAGGAACATGAAATCGGACTCGTCGTTGCCCCGCTTCATGCCCCATTCCTCGGGCTTGAACAGCAGGGCTTCCTGATCGAGGTCCTGGCGCATCTGGTCGAGCACGAAGGGATCGAACTCGGTAGCGCGTGCCGGATGCTCCTTGCGCAGCGGATGACCTTCCCAGCGCGGCGGCAGCATGATGCGGCGCAGGCAGGGATGGCCGTCGAACACGACGCCGAACAGATCCCAGGCTTCGCGCTCGTACCAGTTGGCGTTGGCGTAGACCCCCACTGCGGTCGGCAGCGACGGCGTCTCGCCGAGCAGGGCGACCTTCAGGCGCAGGTCGGCATTGCGCTCGATCGACAGCAGCTGGTAGACGACCGTGAAATCGGCCGGCGGCAGGCCCTGTCGGTTCTTGCGCAGGCGCTCATCCACGGCCGTCAGGTCGTAGAGCATGCGGTAGGGCTTGGCGATGCCGGTCTTGAGGTGGCGGAGCACCTCGAGGATGCGGTCCTTGCCGACCCACAGCGTGGGCATGCCGTCGCGGGTGTTCTGCAGGACGAAGGTCGACTCACCGAAGCGTGCATACAGCTCGCGCACGATCTCCGGGAGCGCCAGCGGCGGAGTCAGGTCGTCGGCCATGGGGCTTACACCGTGTCCGGCTTGCGCAGGGTGGTCTGGGCCATGCGCTCGCCGCGCAGCTGCTCGCGACGCGACACCTCGTTGGCGCGGTACACGCCCTGGTCACCAACCACCCACGACAGCGGGCGGCGCTCCTTGCCGATCGAGTCCTGCAGCAGGTTCAGCGCCTGCAGGAAGGCCTCGGGGCGCGGCGGGCAGCCGGGGATGTAGACGTCGACCGGCAGGAACTTGTCCACGCCCTGGACCACGGAGTAGATGTCGTACATGCCGCCGGAGTTGGCGCAGGACCCCATGCTGATCACCCACTTGGGTTCCAGCATCTGCTCGTAAAGGCGCTGCACGACGGGGGCCATCTTCATGAAGCAGGTGCCAGCCACGACCATGAGGTCGGCCTGGCGCGGCGAGGCACGGATCACCTCGGCGCCGAAGCGGGCCAAGTCATGCGTGGGCGTGAAGGCGGTGGCCATCTCCACGTAGCAGCACGACAGGCCGAAGTTGTACGGCCACACCGAGTTCTTGCGGCCCCAGTTGACGATGCCGTGCAGCGCGCCCTCGAGCGTGCCGAGGAAGATGTTCTTGTGGACCTGCTGTTCCAGCGGGTCGGCCACCTGCTCGCGCTCCTGCATGGGGTAGCGCTGGGCCCGGGTGTCGATCTTGGTGAGGGTGTATTCCATGGCTGGCTTCGGTGCTCGCTCTGGGGGCCTGGCTCGTCAGTGTCCGCTTTCGGCGGCCTTGCGCTGCTTCTCGGCCTGTTCCTCGGCGGCCTGCTGCGCCGCCAGGCGCTTGCGCGATTCCGGCGCCCATTCCAGGGCCCCGATCTTCCACAGGTACACCAGGCTGGCCGCCAGGATGAAGATGAAGATGAAGGCCTCGATCAGGCCGGGGACGCCGGATTCGCGGACCGAGATCGCCCAGGCGTAGAGGAACAGGGCTTCGACGTCGAAGATCACGAAGAACATCGCCACCAGGTAGAACTTGGCGGAGATGCGCATGCGCGGGCTGCCGGCCCCGACCACGCCCGACTCGAAGGGCTCGTTCTTGGCCCGGCCCCAGTCGCGGCCGCCCAGGACCCAGGAGAGCCCCAGCATGAGGGCCACGAGGCCGAACACCGCCGCCACATAGACGATGAGCGACCAGGTATCTGCGGTCCACGCCCCGATCGGAGCCATGCTTGAGCCTCTTGTCGTGATTGGGGGGCCGACGCCAGGCCAGAAACGCCCGACGTTCTAATGACTTGGAATTGTAGCCGACTTGTTTGCGCGATTTCGAAGCGCCGCACCCGCGCGCGGCGCGCCGCAACCAGGCTGGGGGATATCCCCCAGCGGGCACTCAGACGATGCGTGGCTGCCGCTTGGCGCCCTTGTGCGCCTGCCGGGCCCGCCGGATGTTGCGGGCCACGCCGGCGGCCGTCTCGGGCGCATCGAACTTGGCGATGTGGAAGACGGCGTCGCCCTCGTACACCAGCGGCAGGGACACGCGGCCGACCAGAACGCCATGGGCGTTGGCGGAAACCTCGGTTTCCATCTCGCCCAGCGGGTCGCCGATCACCCCCAGCACCTGGCCCTTGCGAACCTCCTCGCCGAGCGCGACCTGCGCCCGCAGGATGCCGCTGGCCGGGGCACGCACCCAGGTGCTCGACTTGGCCACCACCGGCTCGTGCTGCCGGGGGGCCGTCACCGGGTTGGCCGGCAGCATGCCCAGGGCCGCCATCACGTTGAGCACGCCGCGCACGCCGATGCGGATCGCCAGTTCGTCGAAACGGAGGGCCTCGCTGGACTCGTAGAGCAGGACCGGGATGCCCTTTTCGGTGGTGTACTGGCGCAGGGTGCCCGCCGTGGGGGTGGAGTTCAGCAGCAGCGGCACGCCAAACGCCTGGGCCAGGCGCAGGGTTTCGGGATTGGCCAGGTCGGCGCGGATGTGCGGGAGATTGGGCCGGTGGATGGCGCCGGTATGCAGGTCCACGCCGTAGTCCGCACGGCCGACGATCTCCTCCAGGAACAGGTGCGCCAGGCGCGCCGCCAGGGAGCCGGTCTCGCTGCCCGGAAAGCTGCGGTTGAGATCACGGCGGTCCGGCAGGTAGCGCGACTGGTGCAGGAAGGCCAGGGTGTTGACCACCGGCACGGCCAGCAGGGTGCCCTTGAGTCGGCGCAGGACCGGGAGGGTCAGCAGGCGGCGGATGATCTCCACGCCGATGATCTCGTCGCCGTGCAGCGCGGCGCTGATGAACAGGGTCGGCCCAGCCTCGCGGCCATGTACCACCCGCACCGGCAGGTTCACCGGCGTGTTGGTGTACAGGTTGGCGACCGGGATCTGCACGCTGCGCGTCTCGCCGCGGCGGATGCGCTGGCCCGCAATCTCGTAATGGCCGCTGTCCGGCATGGCTCAGCCCCGCCCCTTGGTGCGTGTCTTGCCCGGGCAGGCATGCTGCTCGGTGAAGCGGATGATGCGCTCGGCGATATCGACCCCGGACACCGTCTCGATGCCCTCGAGCCCTGGCGAGGAATTGACCTCCATCACCATCGGCCCCTTGTCCGAGCGCAGAAGGTCCACGCCGGCGACATTCAGGCCCATGATCCGCGCCGCCCGCAGCGCCGTGGACCGCTCCTTGGCCGTGATCTCCACCGGCGCGGCGCGGCCGCCGCGGTGGAGGTTCGAGCGGAACTCCCCGGGCCGGGCCGTGCGCTGCATGGTCGCGACCACCTCGCCGCCCACGACGAAACAGCGGATGTCGCTGCCCCGGGCCTCGGACACGAACTGCTGCACGAGGAAATAGGCGTCGAGATGACGGAAGGCCTCGATCACCGACTCGGCCGCCTTGTCGGTCTCGGCCAGCACCACGCCCTGCCCCTGCGTGCCCTCGATCAGCTTGATCACGGCCGGCGCCCCGCCGACCAGACGCATCAGGCCCTCGGTATCGTCCGGTGAGTGGGCGAAACCGGTGCGCGGCAGGCCCACCCGCTTGCGGGCCAGCAGCTGCAGGGCGCGCAGCTTGTCACGGGCGCGGGTGATGGCCACCGACTCGTTGAGGCAGTAGACGCCCTGCATCTCGAACTGGCGCACGACCGCCGTGCCGTAGAAAGTGACCGAGGCGCCGATGCGCGGGATCACCGCATCGAAGCCCTCGAGGCGACGGCCGCGGTACCAGACCTCGGGCTGTCCGGGCTGGATGTTCATGACGCAGCGCAGGACGTCGATCACCTGGATCTCGTGACCACGCGCCTGGGCCGCCTCGACCAGGCGGCGGGTCGAGTAGAGGCGATGGTTGCGCGACAGCAGGGCGATCTTCATGGGCGACCGGAAAGGTAGCTCGCCGAGGCATCGACGAGGAAGCGATCGGCCAGGGCCGTGCGGCCCAGCAGCATGCGGAAGCGCATGGTGTCGCGCCCGGTCAGGGAGACTTCGACCGGCCAGCGCTGCCCGCCCAGCTCGACCACCGTGCGGATGAAGGGGCGCAGCTCGCGGTGCCCGCCGGAGTCGGTGACCCAGCGCTCATCGAGCAGGTCGGCCTCGCACCAGACCTGGCGCGGCGAGGTCTGCAGCGGGCGCACGCCGAAACGGACGCGATCGCCGGCAAGCCGCTCCACGTCGAAGGCGTGCAGGGCCGAGGAGCGCGCGCCGGTATCGACCTTGGCCTTGATCCGGGCGATCCCGAGTTCGGGCAGGGCCAGCCATTCGCGCCAGCCCAGGGTGAACGGTCCGCTCGCTTTCTTGTTCTTCACGCAGGCTCCTCGACCTGGCCGATCAGCATAGCCGCTGCGGGGGTGTTTTTACCGTGCCGACAGCTGGAGGTGACGCCCTATACTGATGGCATCCGACATGCCCGGGGCCTGCCATGAGCCAAGCCAAGACCTACCAGACGCTGGACGAGTTCTACCCCTACTACCTGCAGGAGCACTCCAACCGCACCTGCCGCCGCCTGCACTTTATCGGCAGCAGCCTGGGCATCGCCCTGGCCGTCGCGGCCCTGGTCACCGGCAACCTCTGGCTGCTGCTCGTGGGCGTGGTCCAGGGCTATGCCTGGGCCTGGGTCGGCCATTTCTACTTCGAGCACAACAAGCCGGCCACCTTCCAGTATCCCTGGCTGTCGTTCCGGGGGGACTGGAAGATGTGGTGGCAGATGCTGACCGGCAAGATCGCGTTCTGAGCGCCGCGCGCCCCTGGGCCCGCCGGGGCCGGCCCACCCGGGGGCGGACTCGTCGGGCAAGTCCCCACCTGAGCGCTTTTTGACCAGACGCGGCGTAGAATGCGCGCCCCAGCGCGCGGGTAGCCGTCATGTCGGACCAGGATTCCTTTGATGTCATCGTGATCGGTGGCGGCCATGCCGGCACCGAGGCGGCGCTGGCCGCCGCCCGCATGGGCTGCCGCACCCTGCTGGTCACGCAGTCGATCGAAACCCTGGGCCAGATGTCCTGCAACCCGGCCATCGGCGGCATCGGCAAGGGTCACCTGGTCAAGGAGATCGACGCCCTGGGCGGCGTGATGGCCCGGGCCACCGACCGCGCCGGCATCCAGTTCCGCATCCTCAACGGTTCCAAGGGGCCGGCCGTGCGCGCCACGCGCGCCCAGGCTGACCGCGCCCTGTACAAGGCGGCCGTACGCGAGGCCCTCGAGAACCAGCCGAACCTGAGCCTGTTCCAGCAGGAGGTCGAGGACCTGGTCGTGGTGGGCGCCGAGGTCCGCGGCGTCGTCACGCGCCTGGGGCTGCGCTTCCTCGCCCGCAGCGTGGTGCTGACCACCGGCACCTTCCTGGGCGGTCGCATCCACGTCGGTCTGGAGAACTACCAGGGCGGCCGCGCCGGCGATGCACCATCGAACGCCCTGGCGGCCCGGCTGCGCGAACTGCATCCGCGCGTCGGCCGCCTCAAGACCGGCACGCCGCCGCGACTCGACGGGCGCACCATCGACTGGGCGCAGCTCGCCGAGCAGCCGGGCGACACACCGACGCCGGTGTTCTCCTTCCTGGGCTCGGTGGCCGAGCACCCGCGCCAGGTGCCCTGCCACCTCACCTACACCAACGCCGAAACCCACGCGATCATCCGCAGCGGCTTCGACCGCTCGCCCATGTTCACCGGCGTGATCGAGGGCACCGGCCCGCGCTACTGCCCCAGCGTCGAGGACAAGGTCAACCGCTTTGCCGACCGCGAGCGCCACCAGATCTTCCTCGAGCCGGAAGGCCTGAACACGCGCGAGATCTATCCCAACGGCATCAGCACCTCGCTGCCCTACGACATCCAGGAGCGTTTCGTGCGCTCGATCGCCGGCCTGGAGCAGGCCCGCATCACGCGGCCGGGTTATGCCATCGAGTACGACTACTTCGACCCGCGCGACCTGCAGCGCTCGCTCGAGACCCGCGTCATCGCCGGCCTGTTCTTCGCCGGGCAGATCAACGGCACCACGGGCTACGAGGAGGCGGCGGCGCAGGGACTGCTGGCCGGCATCAATGCTGCCCGCCGCGCCCAGGGCGCCGAACCCTGGCTGCCGCAGCGGCACGAGGCCTACATCGGCGTGCTGGTCGACGACCTGATCACGCGCGGCACGGCCGAGCCCTACCGCATGTTCACCTCGCGCGCCGAGCACCGGCTGATGCTGCGCGAGGACAACGCCGACCTGCGCCTGACGCCGCACGGCCGCGCGCTGGGCCTGGTCGACGACATCCGCTGGGCGCACTACGCCGCCAAGGCCGAGGCCATCGCCCGCGAGCGCGAGCGCCTCGATGCGCTCTGGCTCAAGCCGGCGCAGCTGCGCGAGGCCGCCCTGGTGGAACGCTTCGGCCCGGCTCCGAACGACAGCGGCCTGTCGGGCAGCGACCTGTTGCGCCGACCGGAGGCCAGCTACCGCGTCCTGCAGGAACTGGGGCTGGCCCCCGCCGACCTCGACCCCGCCGTTGCCGAACAGGTGGAGATCCAAGCCAAGTACGCGGGCTACATCGAGCGCGGCCAGGCCGAGATCGAGCGCCAGCGCCGCTACGAGGAGGCCCCGCTGCCCGGCAACCTCGACTACGCCAGCGTCAGCGGCCTGTCGAACGAGGTGCGGCAGAAGCTGGCCAGCCACCGCCCCGACAGCCTCGGCCAGGCCGCGCGCATCTCGGGCGTGACGCCGGCCGCGGTCTCGCTGCTGCTGGTGCACCTGAAGAAGACCGGGCAGCTGCGACGCGCACCCTGATAGGCTCGCGCTCCCGGCCGCAGGACGCGGCCGGCCAATAGCTGCCGTCATCCGGAACCCGCATTCAGACCCGATTCAGGGCCTGGGGCTAGTCTGCCGGCGGCAACACAAACCTCATTTCACGGAGAAACACCATGTCGCGTTCCCTGATCCTCGCTCTGACCCTGGCCACCACCGTCGGCGCCAGCGGCGCGGTGCTCGCTGCCGACGCCAATGCCCAGGCCAACGTCAACGTGCAGGCCAACACCAACGCCGCCAGCCAGGCCGCCACCGCGGTGCAGGGCGGCGTGACCGGCACCGCCAACGCCCTCCAGCAGGGTTCGGCCCAGGGCCAGGCCCAGGGTCAGGCGGCAGTCACGGCGGGTCAGAACGCGGCGGCGGCCGCCAGCGACTCGGCCAAGAAGGCCGCCAAGAAGGCGAAGGCCAAGACCAAGGCCGCGGTGAACACCACGACCACGGGCGTCGGCAACGCCGTCACCGGCACGCTGGGTGCGGTGACCGGCGCTGCGGCCGGCACCTCGGGCAGTGTCAGCGTCGAAGCCCAGGCCAATGGCCAGGCCAGCGGTCAGGCCAGCGGCGAGGCGCAGTAAGCACCGCCGACGCCTCCGGTTCCTCACCGGATCGTGAACAAGCCCTCCCCGTCCGGGGAGGGTTTTTTATTGCCTGCTGCCGGGCCGCGTCCGGGGCTAGGATGAACGGGTATCCCAGCGGAGTCCGCTCATGCGCGTCCTGGCCGCCGGCGTCGCCGGCCTGCTGCTGATCACCGCCGTGACGGCGGCAAGCGCCGAGGGCCTGCGCGAAGGCCAGTGGGAATACCGCAGCACGATGCAGGTGCCGGGCATGCCGGCGCTGCCGCGCTTGCCGGAGGGCCTGCAGCTGCCACAGACCGGGCCGCAGGGCATGAGCATGACCTATCGTCACTGCGTGAGCGCGGCCGACCCGGTGCCGCGGGATCCCGAGGGCATGCGGTCCTGCAAGACCACGCGCCTCGACCGCCAGGGCAACACGCTGCACTGGGCCGCAACCTGCACCACCCCGTACGGTACGGCCGAGGCCGAGGGCCAGGCGCAGTATCAGGGGGACCGCATGGAGGGCCGGATGCAGCTGCGCGGCCGCGACGGGCGCGGCCAGCCATTTGCGATGACCCAGCAACTCAGCGGCCGCTATCTCGGCCCCTGTCCCGCACCCTAGCGCGGGACGACGCGATTCAGGCGCAGGTATCGCTGATCGCGCGCAGCACGTCGGTCCGCGAGATCTGGCCGACGAGGCGCCCGCCTGCCACCACCGGGTAACGGCGGAAGTGGGCGTTGTTGAGGAACAGGCTCGCCAGCTGGGTGATGCTGAGGTCTGGCGCCACGGTGGAGACGTTCTTGTTCATGAACTGGCTGACCGGGCCGGCGATGCAGGTGTCCTGCGCCGCAATCAGGGCGATGTTCAGGCAGTCCCGCTCGGAGAGCATGCCCACCAGGGTACCCGCAGCGTCAACGACCGGCGCCCCCGAGTGCCCGCTCTTGACCAGCTGGTGCACCGCCGCCATCACTTCCATGTCCGGCGTGAAGGTCATCAGCTGCGTGGCCATGTAGTCGCGCACGCACGCGGTATCGAGCGAAGCCATCCTGGAAGCCTCTGAGGGTGCAGACGGTCGGACCCCCACGATAGCCCCAGCCGGGGCGCGACTCAACCGCTGCCGCGCCGGCGCGGCAGGTAGTGATGCAGGCGCTGGCCGCGGTCCTGCAGCCAGCGGCGATGCTGGGCGTAGTCCGGCATCTGCCGCTCCACGAGTCCCCAGAAGCGATCGGAGTGGTCGGCATGGCGCAGATGGCAAAGCTCGTGCACGGCGACGTAGCGGAACACCACCGGCGGCGCCATCACCAGGCGCCAGGACAGGCAGATCACCCCACCCGGATTGCAGCTGCCCCAGAGCGTTTGCGGGTCGTTGAGCTTGAGCGTGCTGTAGCGCAGGCCCAGCCGCGCCGACTCCTCGTCGAGGTAACGACGGGCATCCAGCTGGGCCTGGTGCATCAGTGCCCGGCGCAACGCTTGTTCGAGACGCGACGGGTCGTCGCGCAGCGCCGGCGGTGCGAACAGGGTCACAGCCTGGGGCTCGAAGCGCACCGTGCACTGGCGCAGCGACGCTGGCTCGACGCACACCGGAACCGCCTCGCCGCGCAGGAGGATCTCGTCGCTGCCGTCCCAGCGCGCGGCCGGCGGCGGCGGATTGTCCGCGTCGCGCCGGGCCAGTTCGGCCAGCTTGTCCCGCACCCAGTCCTCGCGGCTGCGCAGGAAGGCCAGGGCTTGGGCCCGGGCCACCCAGCGCGGATAGATCAGCACCACCTCGCGTCCCGGCCGCACTTCGATGCGGATGTTGCGGGCCTTGTCGCTGAGGCGCTCGCGCAGGCGGTAGTCGTCGCGGAACAGTTCGATCTGCATCGTCATCGCACCGATCGCCGGCCATCGGCGACCAACGGCAAAAAAATGTTCAACACCGGAGCCGACTCACGTAATTGCAGCGTTTGCTGCAGCGCACATCCGGCTTATCCACAAGCTTATCCCCGTTCCCTGTCGATAATTCACATGGCAGAAAAGGTGTTCAGGGTCTTGACTTCAGCGCGCCTGATAGCCCAGGCGGGCCAGCAGGCCGTCCAGCTCGTCCAGCGAGTGGAACTTCACCCGCAGCTCGCCCTGCCCCGCCTTGTCGGCCTGCACCAGCACCGGGCAGGCGAGCAGGTCGGACAACTCGCGTTCCAGGCGCTGCCAGTCCGAGGCCTTGCCCGGCCGGAACACGATCTTCGCCGCACGGCTGGCGGCCACCTTGCGCTCCAGCTGCCGCACCGTCAGCTTGTGCCGGATCACCTCGTCGGCCCAGCGCACCTGCTGGTCCAGGGCAACGCCCGCCAGCACCTTGGCGTGGCCGAGCAGGATATGACCCTCGTTGACCAGGGCCTGCACCGGCGGCGCCAGATTGAGCAGCCGCAGGTAGTTGGTGACGTACTCGCGCGACTTGCCGACCCGCGTCCCGATTTCCTCGTGCGTCATCTCGAAGATCTCGCCCAGACGCTTGAGACCGGCGGCGGTTTCCATCGGCGACAGCGACTCGCGCTGCAGGTTCTCGATCAGGCCGACGACAAAGGCTTCGGTATCCGACAGGTCGTCGCGGATCACCGCGGGCAGTTCGTGCAGTCCGGCAATCTGGGCGGCACGCCAGCGGCGCTCGCCCGCCAGCAGCTCGTAGCCCCAGACCCGGGTACGCAGCACCACCGGCTGCACGACGCCGGACTCGCGGATGCTCTCCGCAAGCTCCTGCAGGGCATCGGGATCAAAATGGCGGCGCGCCTGCTGGCTGCCGGGCCGGATCAGGTCGACGGGAATCTCGCGGATCTCGGCCGGGGACTTCTTGCGGGTCATCCGCCCATTGTAGGAGGGCGTGGCGGCAACCGTGGAATAATGCGCGTCCACCTGACGGATCCCGGCCATGGAAGAGCAGTTCCGCGCCATCATCGAAGCCATCGGCGAAAACCCCGCGCGCGAGGGACTGCTGCGCACGCCGCACCGGGCGGCCAAGGCCATGGAGTTCCTGACCCAGGGCTACGAGCAGGACATCGGCGAGATCGTCAACGATGCGGTCTTCGACTCGGCCAACGACGAGATGGTGATCGTCCGCGACATCGAGCTGTACTCGCTGTGCGAGCACCACCTGCTGCCGTTCATCGGCAAGGCCCATGTCGCCTACCTGCCCGCGGGCAAGGTCATCGGCCTGTCCAAGATTCCCCGCATCGTCGACATGTACGCCCGCCGCCTGCAGATCCAGGAAAACCTCACCCAGCAGATCGGCGAGTGCGTGCAGAACGCGATTGGCGCCCATGGCGTGGCGGTCGTCATCGAGGCGCAGCATTTGTGCGCCATGATGCGCGGCGTGCAGAAGCAGCACTCGACCATGGTGACCTCCTTCATGCACGGCCGTTTCCGCGAGGACCCGCGCACCCGCCAGGAATTCCTGGACCTGATCCGCAAGTAGGCTCGCCGCTGCAACCGGAATGATCCGGCACGCGTATTGCGGGTCTACCAGAGCCGGCCCCTGCCGGGCGCCGAGGCGGCGCCGTACACTCGAAACACCGTCGTCCCCGGGGCCGGGACGCCGGACCCAGTCCCGTGGCCCGTCCGAGATCTGTCGCCATGCTGTCATCCGACCTGAACCCCGACCTGTCCGCCCAGCGTGAAGTCCTGCGCAGCATCGAGCCCCTGGTGGCCGAGTACATGCAGCGGCACAAGGACTCCCGAAAGCTCTGGATGCCGAGCGACCTGATGCCGGCCGACGAGCAGAGCGACGCCAGCCATGACGCCGAGCTGGCCGCCCTGCGCGAACGCGCCCGCGGCCTCCCCGATGGCGTGCGCGTGGCCCTGGCGCTGAACCTGCTCACCGAGGAGGGCCTGCCGCATTTCCACCGCCTGGTGGCCGTGTACATGGGCCATGACGGCGTCTGGGCCGCCTGGAACAACCTCTGGACCGCCGAGGAGGACCGGCACGGCTGCGTCCTGCGCGACTACGTGCGCGACGCCCGCGTCTTCAACCTGAAGGCGCTGGAGACCATGCAGTACCAGTACATCGAATCCGGTTTCAATCCGGACTGGAAGGACGACCCCTACCGCCTGCTCGCCTATACCAGCCTGCAGGAAAAGGCGACGCAGACCGCCCATTCCAATGCCGGCCGCCTCGCCGGCCAGTACGAGCCCAAGCTGCAGAAGATCCTGGCGCACATCTCCGCGGACGAGTCGCGCCACTACGCCTTCTACCGCGACTCGTTCTCCGCGGTGCTGGCCGCCGACACCAACCGCGCCCTGGCCGCGCTGGCCTCGGTGGCCCCGGCTCTGGCCATGCCCGGACACAACATCGACGGCTATGCCCAGATGTCGGAGGTCGAGCGCCGCAGCGGCATCTATGGCCCGCGCGAGTACCTGCGCCTGGTCGAGGACCTGGTGACGCACTGGGCGATCGACAAGCTCACCAACCTCTCGGCCATCGGCCGCGCCGCGCAAGACAAGGTGATGCAGCTGCCGGCGCGTCTGTCGCGCATGGCTGACTACATCGAGTCCAAGGCGCACACGCGCAGCTTCTCGTTCGACTTCATCTATCAGCGCGCCTTCGAGATGACCGGCGCCCGCGGCGGCTGAACCCGCCGCCGGGCACCCGGCGGCCGCCCTGCTACCATCGCCCCCGATCATCTTTCCCCGGGGGAACCGAAGCATGTCCGTACCCGAGCGCGTCCTGCGCGAGCAGCGCATCCTCGTCACCGGCGCCGGCAGCGGCCTCGGTCGTGCGCTGGCGCTGCGCTTTGCCACGGCTGGCTGGCGCGTGGCCTGCACCGACCTGCGCGCCGATACCGCCGAAGAGACGGCCGCGGCGATCCGCGCGGCCGGCGGCAGCGCCCTGGCGATGGCCCAGGACGTCACCTCCGAAGCCTCGTGGGCCGAGGTGGTGGCGCGCCTGCAGCAGCAATGGGGCGGCCTCGACGTGCTGATCAACAACGCCGGCGTCGCCACGGCCGGCACCGTCGCCGACTCGCCGCTGTCGCAGTGGCAGTGGGTGCTCGACATCAACCTGCTCGGCTGCGTGCGCGGCGCGCGCGCCGTGCTGCCGCTCATGCAGCAGCAGGGGGGCGGCCACATCGTCAACATCGCCTCCTTCGCCGGCATCGCCAACCCGCCGGCCATGGCCAGCTACAACGTCGCCAAGGCCGGCGTGATCTCGCTCTCCGAGACCCTGCGCCTGGAGGTCGCCGCCCGCGGCATCGGCGTCAGCGTCGCCTGCCCCTCGTTCTTCAAGACCGCGCTGATGGAGACCTCGCAGGCCACGGCGCCCGACGGCGGCGCCGTCGCCGCGCCGCAGGTGCAGAAGATCGTCGGCAAGCTGATGCAGAAGGCCACGGTCACCGCCGACGACGTGGCCGCCGACATCCAGGACGCCGTGCAGCGCAACCGCTTCCTGGTGATCACCCATCCGGACGCGCGCCAGCGCTACCACGTCAAGCGCATCGCCCCGGAGATGTACTTCCGCATGGCGCTCAAGGCGACGGCCAGCTTCCTGAAAACCTGACGCTGGCGTCACGAATCCGGCTTTGCTAGGGTGCTCCCCGACCGGGCCGCGAAGACGGGCCGGAGGAGACCACATGAACGAGCCCCTCGACGGCCCCGGCCTGGACCGGCGCCGCTTCCTGCAGCTGTCAGCCGGTAGCGCCGCGGCCCTTGGCCTGGCGGCCACCTCGGCGCAACTCGCCGGCTGCGCCCGCAAGGCACCGCCCCCCGCGCCGGGGCATCAGTACCTGACCGCCGAGGACCTGGTCCTGTTCGGCGCCCTGCTGCCGGTCGTCAACGGCAGCGCCTGGGTCGACAGCGCCGAGACGCGGACCGAGGCCCTGCGCCGCATCGACGTCTGCTGCATCGCCCTCGATCCGGCCGCCCAGGCCCAGACCCGGCAGCTGTTGGAGCTGCTGCAGTTCGGCCTGTTCCGGCGCCTGGCCTGCGGCCTGTCGCGACCCTGGGGCGAGGCGACTCACGAGGAGCTCGCGGCCTTCCTGCAGCGCTGGCGTGAAAGCGGCGTCGAGCTTTTCAACGCCGGCTACCGTGGCCTGAGCAAGCTCGCGGCGATCGGCTGGTGGAGCCAGCGCGCCAGCTGGAGCGCCTCCCGCTATCCCGGACCGCCGGCATTCGCCGTGCAGACCCTCAACGCCTGAGAGGCCCCCGCATGCCCGTGATCAATGACCTGTACCGCGACGGCATCGCCGGCGGCTGGCGTGTCCGCAACGCCGCAGAGCTGACGGCTGATGCCACGCTCGAGGCCGACGTGGTGATCGTCGGCAGCGGTGCCGGCGGCGGCACCGCGGCCGAAGTCCTCACCGCGGCCGGCCTGAAGGTGCTGATGCTCGAGGAAGGAGGGCTGTACACCGCCACCGACTTCCGCGACATGGATGAACTGCGCGGCTTCTCGACCCTGTACCAGGAGGGCGGCGGCCGCATGACCTCGGACGGCGCGGTCGCCATCTTCCAGGGCCGCAGCGTCGGCGGCACCACCACGGTCAACTGGACCACCAGCCTGCGCACGCCGGACCAGACGCTGGCGCACTGGGCCAGTGAGTACGGACTGAAGGACGCCAGCGCCGAGGCAATGGCGCCCTGGTTCGCGCGCATGGAGGAGCGGCTCGGCATCGCGCCCTGGGCCGCGGAGCCCAACCGCAACAACGCGCTGCTGCGCGACGGCTGCCAGGCGCTGGGCTGGTCCTGGAAGACCATCCCGCGCAACGTGCGCGGCTGCTGGAACCTCGGCTACTGTGGCCTGGGCTGCCCCACCAACGCCAAGCAGTCGATGCTGGTGACGACGATTCCCGCCGCGCTGGCGGCCGGCATGGAGCTGCTGCACCACGCCCGCGTCGAGCGCGTGTTGTTCGACGCCCGGGGCGTGAGCGGTCTGAGCGTGCGCGCTCTGGGCACCGACCTGCGCACCCCCACCGGGGTGACCCTCACGGTGAAGGCTCGTCACTACGTGCTGGCCGGCGGTGCGCTCAACACGCCCGCCCTGCTGCTGCGCTCGCAGGCGCCCGACCCGCACGAGCTGGTCGGCCGCCGCACCTGCATCCACCCGGTCAACGCCACCGTGGCCCTGTTCGCCGACCCGGTGCAGGGCTTCCACGGTGCGCCGCAGTCGATCTACTCCGACCACTTCCTGTGGCCGGCGCAGGGCATCGGCTACAAGCTCGAGGTGCCGCCGCTGCAGCCCATGCTGATGAGCGGCCTGTTCGGCAGCCACGGCGAGCAGTTGCGCCAGGACATGGCGCGCATGGACCGGGCGCAGGTCAACATCGCCCTGGTGCGCGACGGCTTCGTTCCGGAGAGCCCGGGCGGCACCGTCCGCATCGACGACCGTGGCCAGCCCCTGCTCGACTACGACTTCAGCGAGGCCCTGTGGGCCACGCTGCGCCAGGCCTACCTGAGCATGGCCGAGGCCCAGTTCGCCGCCGGCGCGCAGAGCGTGCGCGCCGCGCACCTCGATGGCCGCGACTACGGCTCCTGGGCCGAGGCCAAGGCCGGACTTGCCGGGATCGCCATGAAGAAGCAGCGCGTGACGCTATACACGGCACACCTCATGGGCGGCTGCCCGATGGGCGAGGACAGCCGCCGCTGCGTCGTCGACAGCCACGGCCGCCATCACGCACTGCCCAACCTGTCGATCTTCGACGGCTCCATGTTCCCGACCAGCATCGGCGCCAACCCGCAGCTGTCGATCTACGGCTTCGTCGCACGCAACGCAACGCGACTCGCCACCGCCCTCAAGGCCTGAACGTCCGGTTCCATGCCCTACCTCACCACGCGCGACGGCGCCCGCCTCCACTACTACGATCTCGGGCGCGGCACACCGGTCGTGCTGCTGCACGGCTTCGGCATGCCCGGCGGCCTGTGGCTGCCCTTCGTGCTGCCGCTGCTGCACCGCTACCGTTTCGTGATTCCGGACCTGCGCGGCTTCGGCTTCTCGCACGATGCGGCGCTCAGCCAGCCCTGCCTGCTCGACCAGCACGCCGACGATCTGGCCGAGCTGATGGACGCACTGGACCTGCGCCAGGTCCGCCTCGGCGGCCTGTCGATGGGCGCCTGCACCGCGCTGCAGTACCACCGCCGCCACGGCTTCGGGCGCGTGCACAGCTATCTGCACATGGACCAGAGCCCCTGCGTGCGCAACGACGCCAGCTGGGCGCATGGCCTGCTGGGCAGCGACCAGCACGCCCGCCTGCCGGACTGGGCGCGCCTGATGGACGAGATGGAGGCCTATCGCGGCCAGCCGTTCCGTCGCATCCCGGCGGCGCTGCGCCGGCGGCTCTGGCAGACGCTGGCCGAGTTCTTCGGCTACGCCTTCCACCATCCCGCCTGGAAGGGCTTTGCGCGCCTGGCGCGACACGAGCACCTGGTGCGGCGCATCGCGCCGGTCAGCAACTGGCCGGTGTACCTCGACAGCTTGCGCTCCTACCTGCGGGACGACTACGACTGGCGGAGCGACCTGCGACGCATCGACGTACCGGTGACCCTGCTGGTGGGCATGCAGTCGACGATGTATCCGGCCGCCGGCCAGCTGGCGATGGCCGCGCAGCTGCCGCGGGCGCAGGTGGTACGCATCGACAACTGCGGACATGCCGTGCCCTTCGAGGCACCGCGCGTGTTCCGGCGCGAACTGCGCCGCTTCCTCGCCGCCGCCTGATCAGGGCGGCGGCTGCAGCTCGGCGTCGAGCGCGCCGCGCTCGTCAAACACGAAGCAGCGACCCTCGTAGTGGCGGGAGCCCACCTGCTCGAAGTACTTCAGGATCCCGCCCTCGAGCTGGTACACGTGCTCCAGGCCCTCCTCGCGCATCAGCAGCGCCGCCTTCTCGCAGCGGATGCCGCCGGTGCAGTAGCTGACGACGGTGTGACCGGCGAGCTCGTCACGATGCTCGCGCAGGCGCCGCGGGAACTCGGTGAAGCGACCGAGACGCCAGTCGACCGCCCCGGCGAAGCGTCCCTGGTCGACCTCGAAGCCGTTGCGGGTATCGAGCAGGAGCAGCGGCCGCCCCGCGTCGTCACGCCCCGCCTCCAGCCAGCGCGCCAGGGTCGCGGCGTCGACGGACTGCGCCCGCCCGTCGCCGGGTCGGATCGTCGGATGATCCATGCGGATGATCTCGCGCTTGAGCTTCACCCGCAGGCGCCGGAAGGGGACCGTCTCCGACCAGCTTTCCTTGGCCTCCAGGTCCGTGAAGCGCGCGTCCTCGCGTAGCTCCGCCAGGAAAGCCCGCACCGCTGCCTCGGCTCCGGCCAGGAACAGGTTGATGCCCTCGCTGGCCAGCAGGATGGTGCCGTGCAGGCGCAGCGCTCCGGCGCGGTCCAGCAGGCGCGGACGCAGTGCTGATGCGTCCTCGAGGCTGACGAACTTGTAGGCGGCGATGTTGAGCACGGCGGACATCGGCTCGGGCTCAGTCGGCGGCAGCGAGTTCCGGCAGCACCGGCAGATCGGTGACGCCCGGATCGATGCCGAACTGCATCAACAGGGTCGTGGCCTGCCCGCGGTGATGGGTCTGGTGGTTGAAGAAGTGCGTCACGAGCACCCAGGCCGGGCGGGTGTAGGACCGGGCGTAGGCCAGGCTGTGGTAGCTGAAGTCGCGTCGCAGCCAGTCCTCGTCCAGACCCGCGGCCCAGGTCTCGATCTCGGCATCGAGTTCCCGGCGCCGCGCCCGCAGGGCGGCGAAGTCATCGTAGAGACCGCTGCCCGGCGCCAGGCCCTCGATCGAGCGTCCGGTGAAGCGATACAGCCAGGCGGTATCGGCCCAGATCAGGTGCTCGAGCGTGCCGTGCAGCGACTTGAAGAAGGCACCGCGATCCGACCGGCGCCGGGCCTCGTCCAGCGTTGCCGCGGCGGCATACAGCTTCTCGTTCATCCAGCGGTTGTACGTGGCCATCAGGCGGCCGTACGCAGGCGTGATCATGGCAGGGAGACGGCGGTTTCCAGCGGGGAGTCCAGAGCTTACAGTGCAGGACTCGAGACTGTCCCCGACATGCCCTCCCTCCTCGCTCGCACGCCACCGCTCGCGGCCGCCGTCCCGCGTCCCCGACTGGGCTGGCTGGCGGATGCCGTCCTGGGCCTGGCGGCCGCGTTCGCGCTGCAGCGTGCCCTGCAGTTCAGCGACGATGCGGTGTGTGCCGTGATCAACCTGGGCCTGTTCGCCGCGCCCCTGCTGCTGATGCTGGTGCTGTCCGGCCGGGTCCGTGTCGCGCTGGCCACCGCCACGCTGTTCACAGTCCTGCTCTGGGGCCTGGGCGAACTCAAGCGCGAATACTTCGGCGAGCGCCTTGCCCTGCTCGACTTCCTGTTCCTGAGCGAGCCCGCCAACTGGGGCATCGTCGAGCGCTACCCGCTGCTGCAGGCCGCCAGTGCCGGCTATCTCGCCCTGGCCCTGCTCTTGCTGGTGCCCGCGCTGGGCAGCCTGCGCGGCGCGCCGGTCGCCACTCCGTTCCGCGTGCTGGCGGGCGGCCTGCTCGTGGCCTGGGGCACCTTTGCCTGGCAGCATCGCCACCAGCACGACTGGGAGGTATTCCGCGACGACGCCGAGTGCGGCCCGCTGAAGACCTGCGGCGTGATGAGCCGGCTGCTGTTCTCGTACAACGTGTTCGAGCAGCCCCCTGCCCGGCCTGGCGGCGACCCGTCGCGCTTCGCCGCCCTGCTGGCCGCGCGGCCGGCACCGGGTGTGCGGCCGGCCGCCGCGCGACCGGACGTCGTGCTCTGGCTGCATGAGTCAAGCTTCGATCCGCGCCAGTACCGTATCGACGGCGCTCGATGGCCTGCGCTGCCCATGTACGAGCCAGGTCCGCAGACCTGGGCGCACGGCGCGCTCCGCGTCCACACCTACGGCGGCAAGACCTGGTTGTCGGAGTTCTCGGCCCTGACCGGCCTGCTGCCCGACGACTTCGGTCCACGCCGCAGCACCGTGTTCAACAGCGTGGCGCCGTACACCCGGGACAACCTGGTGCGCCGCTTCCGCGACAGCGGGTACCGCACCGTGGTGCTGATGCCCACACCCAAGCGCTTCTACGGCGCGGCGCGCAGCTATGCCGGACTGGGCTTCGACCGGGTGATGACCTTGCGCGACTTCCCGGAGTACGAAACCGTCCGCGGCGACGAATGGGACATCGCCACCAGCGCACGCCTGGCCGAGGCCGCGACCCTGCTGCTGCGCGCCCATGCGACAGGCCCGGAGCGGGAACGGCCGCTGTTCCTGTACCTGCTGTCGGTGCACGAGCATTCGCCCTACCCGCGCAGCACGCCGGTGCTGCCGGCGCTCCAGCCCGCGTCGCTGCGTCGTTCGCTGAAGGCGCGCCTGTCGAACTACCTCGACAAGCTCCAGCGCCTCGACCAGGCACAGACCCGGCTCGACGCGTTCCTGCGTGACTTCCCGCGCCCGGCGATCTGGGCCTGGTTCGGCGACCACCAGGCGTACTTCGAGGAGGCCCAGCCGCCCTATCGCAGCACGCTGCCGGCGCCGGACCACCTGACGCAGTACCAGGTGCGGAGCAACCGGCGCCGACCGGCGGGCCTGGATGCGCCGCCCCTGCTCGACCTGGCGCTGTTGCCGTCGCTGCTGGCCGATGGCGCCGGCCTCGCGCCCAGTCCCTACTTCGAGGGCCTGTCAGCCATGCGCCAGGCCTGCGACGGGCGCCTGGAGGACTGCGCCGACGCGGCGCTGGTGACGAGCTACAAGGCCTGGGTATTCGCGCCGGAGCGCGGCCTGCTGCCGCCCTGAAGGCTCAGGACAGGTAGGTGTAGCCGCGCAGGCCGGCCTCGAGTTCGGCGTAGAGCGCCTCACGCTGGTCGGCCGTCAGGTCGATGGCCGCCAGCTTGGCGCGATAGGCCTCGGCCAGCTTCTCCGGCTCCAGGTGCACGTAGCGCAGCAGCTCGGCCGTGGAATCACCCGGTTCGGCGCCTTCCAGCTCCCAGCCACCGCGGCCGTCCAGGCGCACGTTGACGGCGTTGGTGTCGCCGAACAGGTTGTGCATGTCGCCCAGGATCTCCTGGTAGGCCCCGACCATGAAGAAGCCGAGCAGGTAGGGCTCACCGGGCTTGAGGTCGTGCAGGGCCAGGGTCGGGGTCAGGCCCTCGCGGTCGACGTAGGCGTCGAGGCGACCGTCAGAGTCGCAGGTGAGGTCGCAGAGCCGCGCACGGGTCGCGGGAGGCTCGTCGAGACGGTGGATCGGCACGATGGGGAACACCTGGTCGATGGCCCAGGCATCCGGCACCGACTGGAACACCGAGAAGTTGCAGAAGTACTTGGCGGAGAGCTTCTCGCGCAGGTGCTCGAGCGCATCGCGGTGGGCCCGGATGCCGTCGTCCAGCAGCGGGATCACGGCGCGCGCCACGGCATGGCAGGCCTGCTCGGCCCAGGCGCGCTGCGGCAGGCTGAGCTTGCCCTCGGCGTAGTGCGCATGTGCCTCGGCCAGCAGGGCGTCGGCCTCGTGCAGGCTTTCGAGCGGGCCGCGCTCGGCCAGCTCGTTCAGGCAGTCCCAGAGTTCCAGCAGCACCGCCGGGGCGTCCGCGCCCGGGCGCGCCAGGTCCGGCGTGCCGATGACCTCGCTGTCGACCACGTCGGCGATCAGCACGGCGTGGTGCGCGGTCAGCGCGCGGCCCGACTCGCTGATCAGGTCCGGCTCGGGCAGGCCGGCCTCGGCGCAGACCTCCTGCAGGGTGCGGACGATGCTGCGCGCGTACTCGCGCAGCGAATAGTTCATCGAGCAGTGCGAGCGCGAGCGCGTGCCCTCGTAGTCCACGCCCAGGCCGCCGCCGACATCGACCACCTCGATCGGCGCGCCGAGCCGACGCAGCTCGACGTAGAAGCGGGCCGCCTCGCGCATGCCGCGGGCCACGTCCTGGACATTGGCCACCTGGCTGCCGAGATGGAAGTGGATCATGCGCACGGCCTCGCCGAAGCCCGCGGCGCGCATCATCTCCAGGGCCTGCAGCACCTGCGGTGTGGCCAGGCCGAACTTCGACTTCTCGCCGCCGGTGTTCTGCTGGGTGGACTCGCTGCTGCTGGCCAGGCGCACGCGCAGGCCCACGCGCGGCGTCACCCCCAGGCTGCGCGCCTCCTCGATCACCAGCGGTAGTTCCGAGAGCTTCTCGACGACGATGTAGACCTTGTGGCCCAGGCGCTCGCCGATCAGCGCGCGGCGGATGTAGGCGCGATCCTTGTAGCCGTTGCAGACGAGGGTGCTGCCGGGCCGGGCCAGGCCCAGCACCGCCGCGAGTTCCGGCTTGGAGCCGGCCTCGATCCCGACCCGGTCGCCGCCATGGTCCAGGATCGCCTCGACCACGGCCTTCTGCTGGTTGACCTTGATCGGGTAGACCGCGGTATAGCGGCCGCGGTACTCGTACTCGGCGATCACCGCGGCGAAGGCCCCGGTCAGGGCGTCGACACGGTCGCTGAGGATGTCGGTGAAGCGCACCAGCACCGGCAGTTGCAGGCCCTCGCGCTGCAGGCGCTGGGCCAGCTGGTACAGGTCGATGGCCACCGGCGAGCGCTCGCGGTGCGGGCGCACCAGGACATGGCCGTCGGCGCCGACATCCACGTAACCCTCGCCCCACTGGGGCATGTTGTACAGCGCGCGCGCCTGCGCAGGGGTCCAGGGGGTCTGTGTCACCGATCCGTCACTCGAGCAAGGGGGCCGAACAGGGGGCGAGCGCGTATACTCCGCGCCGACTTTTCGGGCGCCGCAATTGTAGGCCCCACCGACCCTGGATGGTATGACATGAGCCTCGACAACACCTGGTTCACCGAGCCGATGGACAGCACCGGTACCGCCTTCTCGCTGAAGGGACACCGCCTGCATTCCGAGCAGACCCCCTACCAGCAGATCGAGATCTGGCAGACCGAGACCTTCGGCAAGCTGATGACCATCGACGGCTGCACCATGGTCTCGACCCGCGACAACTTCCTCTACCACGAGATGATGTCGCACCCGGCCCTGAACTCGCACCCGGCACCGAAGAACGTGGTGATCGTCGGCGGCGGCGACTGCGGCACCCTGCGCGAGGTGCTGAAGCACCCCGAGGTGCAGTCCGCCACCCAGGTGGAGATCGACGAGCGCGTCACCCGCCTGGCCGAGCAGCACTTCCCCGAGCTCTGCGACAAGAACCAGGATCCGCGCGCCACCCTGTTCTTCGGCGACGGCATCCAGTGGATGAAGGACGCCCGGCCCGGCTCGATCGACCTGATCATCATCGACTCGACCGACCCGGTCGGCCCGGCCGAAGGGCTGTTCGGCAAGCGCTTCTACCTGGACTGCATCAAGGCCCTGGCGCCGGACGGCCTGCTGGTCCAGCAGTCGGAGTCGCCGCTGCTGCACCTGGACCTGATCGTCGAGATGCATGCGGCCATGCGCGAGGCCGGCTTTGCCGCCACCCACCTGCTGACCTTCCCGCAGGTGATCTATCCCTCGGGCTGGTGGTCGGGCTCGATCGCCTGCAAGCAGGCGCGCCCCCTGGCGCAGCGCCTGGACGAGGCGGCGATCGCCGCGCTCGACACCCAGTACTACAACGCCGAGATCCACCGCGCCGCCTTCGCCCTGCCCACCTACGTGCGCAAGGCCCTGGCCGGCCGGGCATGAAAAAGGCCCGCCCCGGCAGCCGGGGCGGGCCCATGTCCCTCGACCGTCTCAGCTGCCGCAGCTGGCCTTGACCTGCTGCTCGGTCTGGCGGATCAGCATGTCGCGCTCCTGCGCCGTGTACTCGCGCTCGCGGCCCAGGCCGTCCTTCTCGGTGATCTTGGCCGCGGCCTTGTAGGTCTCCAGCTGCTCCCGCTGGTTCTTGCAGGCCTGCGGATCGCGCGCCGGCGTGGCGCTGGCATCGGCGGCTGGCGGCGTCGCTCCGGGCTCGCCGTTCTCGCCCGCGGGGTCGGCCGGGGTTTCCGGCGGCGGGCTGCTGGTCGGCGGCGGACGCACGTCGACGGCGGTCCAGCCGGGTTGGGCCCGATCGGCATAGTGCACGCGGCCTTGCGGGTCGACGTACTTGTACACCGGGCCGGCGACGGCGCTGAGGCTCAGTCCCAGCAGCAGGGCGACAGCAAGGGGACGACGCTGATCCATGGCTCTCCTCGCGCGGACCGCGCGACACGGCGGGGATTTCGAGTCTAGTACGATTCCGCCATGCCGACACCCCGTCCGTCGCGATGAGCGCACCGCCCAAGGACCCGCCGCCGGTGGTGGCCCGGCGCGGCCCCTACCTGATCGAGGATCTCGCCCCCGGCGACTACCTCTGGTGCAGTTGCGGGCGCTCGCAGCGCCAGCCCTTCTGCGACGGCGCCCACGCTGGCACCGGCTACCAGCCGATCCGCTTCACGGTCACGCCGCGCAGCGGCACGCTCTGGCTCTGTGGCTGCAAGCACGCCCGCAGCGCCCCGCATTGCGACGGCCGCCACAACCGCCTGCCGCGATGAAAGCGGGCGGCCTGCCGGCCGCCCGCATCGGACCCGCGGCGGCGCTCAGAGCGACTGCAGGTCGTAGCCGCGTTCGTTGTGCTGCGTGGTGTCGAGGCCCACGACTTCATGCTCGTCGCTGACCCGCAGGCCGGTCAGCACCTGCACCAGCTTGAGCAACCCGTAGGTGACCAGCGCCGTCCAGGCCAGGGTCGCGCCGATGCCCAGCAGCTGCACGCCGAGCTGGCCCCCCATGGTCTGGCCCTCGGCATAGCCCTGGCCACTGAACACGCCCAGGGCCGTCGAGGCGAAGATGCCGGCGAAGAAGGTGCCGAGGATGCCGCCGACGCCGTGCACGGGAAATACGTCGAGCGAGTCGTCGACGCCCAGGACACGCTTCAGGCCGTGGGTGGCGAAGAAGCAGACGAAGCCGGCCACCAGGCCGATCACCAGCGCACCGCCCGGACCGACATAGCCGGAGGCCGGCGTGATCGTACCCAGGCCCGCGACCATGCCGGTGACGATGCCCAGGGCCGAGGGCTTGCCGTACTTCACCCACTCGATGGCACTCCACATCAGCGCGCCCGCGGCGGCCGAGGTATGGGTGACCAGGATCGCCATGCCGGCATTGCCGTTGGCGGCCAGCGCCGAACCGCCGTTGAAACCGAACCAGCCGACCCAGAGCATGCCGGCACCGGTCACGGTCATGGTCATGTTGTGCGGCATCATCGGCGTCTGCATGAAACCGCGACGCGTGCCCAGCACCAGGGCCGCCACCAGGGCCGCGACGCCAGCGGTGATGTGCACCACGGTGCCGCCGGCGAAGTCGAGCAGGCCGCGCTGGAACAGCCAGCCATCCGACGCCCAGACCCAGTGGCAGACCGGGATGTAGACCGCCAGCAGCCAGAGCACCGAGAACAGCAGCATGGCCGAGAACTTCATGCGCTCGGCAAAGCCACCGACCACCAGCGCCGGCGTGATCGCGGCGAAGGTGAGCTGGTACATGGCGAAGACGGTTTCCGGCACCGTGCCGCTCACCGAGTTCTCACCGACGCCGGCAAAGAAGGCCTTGGACAGACCGCCGATGAAGGCGTTGCCGGGCGCGAAGGCCAGGCTGTAGCCGCACACCAGCCAGACCAGCGAGACCACGCAGACGATCGCGAAGCACTGCACCAGCACCGACAGCACGTTCTTGGCGCGCACCAGGCCGCCATAGAACAGGGCCAGGCCCGGCAGGCTCATGAACAGCACCAGGGCCGTGCTGGTCATCAGCCAGGCCGTATCGCCCGAGTTGATGCCCTCCTGCGCCCAGGCCAGGCCTGGCAGCAGCGCGAGCGCGGCGAATCCCGTGAAACGCTTCATCTCCCCTCCCCCCTCAAAAGAAAACCGGCCGCACGGGGCCGGTTCGGAAACACGCTGAGCGGAACGCTCAGACCGCCCCCACGCCGGACTCGCCGGTGCGGATGCGCACGGTCTGGTCCAGGTCGTAGACGAAGATCTTGCCGTCGCCGATCTGGCCGGTTTTGGCGGACTTCTGGATGGCCTCGACGGCCTTGTCGACCATGTCGGGCGCCAGGGCGACCTCGAGCTTGATCTTGGGCAGGAGGTCGACGGTGTACTCGGCGCCGCGATAGAGCTCGGTATGGCCCTTCTGGCGCCCGAAGCCGCGCACCTCGGTGACGGTCATGCCCTGCACGCCGATGTCCGCCAAGGCCTCGCGCACCGCGTCGAGCTTGAACGGCTTGATGACGGCGATCAGCATTTTCATGACCGGTTTCCCCTGCGGCTGGTTGCCCCGGAACGGGGCTTGGATCGGGGCGCGAGTTTAGCACCCTGCACCGCAATGAGGCATGCCGATGCCGCAGGCCACCGCCCACAGGTGCCCCACAAAAAAAGGGGCGGATGCTTTCGCATCCGCCCCTGGATCTGCCGGCAACCGCCCGGCAGCTGCCGCTTACATGTTGTAGGCCTTCTCGCCGTGCTCGGCGAGGTCGAGACCCTCGGATTCCTGCTCCTCGGTCACGCGGATGCCGATGGTGTACTTCAGCACCAGCAGGGTGACCGTGGTGACCACGGCGCTGAGGGCGACGGCCACCAGGACGGCCTTGGTCTGGATCCAGATCTGGGCCGACGAGTAGCCAACCGACAGGGTGAACCAGTCGGCGTACACGCCCACGCCGCCCTTGGCCGGATCGACGAACACGCCGGTCAGGATGGCGCCAACGATGCCGCCGACCGCGTGGACACCGAAGGCGTCGAGCGCGTCGTCATAGCCCAGCATCTTCTTCAGGTAGGCCACGGCGAAGAAGCAGACCACGCCGGAGACCGCACCAATGATCAGGCCGCCGCCGATGCCGACGAAGCCGCAGGCCGGGGTGATCGCCACCAGGCCGGCGATGGCGCCGGAGATGATGCCGAGCAGGCTGGGCTTGCCCTTGAGGATCCACTCCGCGAAGAACCAGGCGATCGCCGCAGCCGCGGTGGCGAAGGCGGTGTTCGCGAAAGCGAGCACGGCGTAGCCGTTGGCTTCGAGGTTGGAGCCGGCGTTGAAGCCGAACCAGCCGAACCACAGCAGCGCGGCGCCGATCATGCTCATCACCAGGCTGTGCGGGGCCATGGCGACCTTGCCGTAGCCGGTGCGCTTGCCGAGGATGATGGCGGCCACCAGACCGGCGATACCGGCGTTGATGTGCACCACCGTGCCGCCGGCGAAGTCGAGCGCGCCCATCTGCCACAGGTAACCCGCGGTCGCGTTCAGCTCGGCCACGACCTCAGCCGAGGAGTACGCGTCCGGACCCGCCCACCACCAGACCATGTGCGCCATCGGCAGGTAGGAGAGGGTGAACCAGATCACCGAGAAGATCATCACGGCCTTGAACTTCATGCGCTCGGCGTAGGCGCCGGCGATGAGGGCCACGGTGATGCAGGCGAAGGTCATCTGGAACACCGCGAACAGCAGCTCCGGCAGCACGACACCCTTGCTGAAGGTCGCAGTCGCCGTGAAGAAGCCGTTGGCGTCGTAGACCACGCCCTTGAGGAACATCTTGTCGAGCGTGCCGAAGAACGGTCCGGTGCCGCTGAAGGCCACGCTGTAGCCGTAGACGCACCAGAGCACGGCGATCAGGCAGAAGATGCCGAAGGTCTGCGTCATCGTCGACAGCATGTTCTTGCTGCGCACCATGCCGCCGTAGAACAGTGCCAGGCCCGGCAGCGACATCAGCAGCACGAACGCTGTAGACACCAGCATCCAGGCGACGTTGCCTTCATTGAACACCGGCGCGACCGGCTTGGCCTCTTCGGCCGCTGGCGCCTCGGCTACGGCCGCTTCGGCCGGTGCCGCTTCGGCCGGCGCAGCCGTGGTTTCGGTGGCCGGTGCCGCAGCTTCCACGGCGGCCGGCGCCTCGGTCGGCGCAGCATCTTGCCCCCAAGCCGGTGCAAGGCTGCACATGGCAGCCAAGGTCAGTGCACCCAGTAATTTGCGCATCATTTCGATTGCTCCCCGTTACAGTGCGTCCTGACCGGTCTCACCCGTGCGAATCCGGATGGCCTGGTCGAGGCTGAACACGAAAATCTTGCCGTCACCGATCTTGCCGGTATGGGCCGCCTTGGTAATTGCGTCGATGGCGGTGTCGACCTTGTCGTCGGCAACGGCGACTTCGATCTTCACTTTCGGCAGAAAGTCCACCACGTATTCGGCGCCCCGATAGAGTTCGGTATGGCCTTTCTGGCGGCCGAACCCCTTCACTTCCGTCACCGTGATGCCGGCCACGCCGATATCCGAGAGTGCTTCACGCACCTCGTCCAGCTTGAACGGCTTGATGATGGCTGCGATTAGTTTCATGACATCACTCCTGAGTCGGAAAGCAGTCTTCCGCCAGAGGAGCCTTAAGACTCCGGCGGCCGGACTGGGTGAAAGCACGGAGCGTGCCAGCCGCTCTGCGCTGTAGTTGACCTGAATCAGCGCATTTTCACGGGCTTTATGCACCGTAACGGTGCGCCGTTGAAAAAGAGGGGGTGCGCTATACAATGCGCGCCCGATCGCACCCCCTACCGGCGCACCCGATGCGCCAGGACCCTGAATAGATGGAA
>DASUDL010000088.1:0-6609 GCA_036275615.1 Solimonas sp. | reverse complement strand
TGGCGAGGCTGAACATGCAGCTGCAGCCGATCAAGCACTGGCTGTTCCTGCTGGCGTTCTCGATGCTGAACGCGCACGAGCTGGATGCGATGAGCCAGCACGAGTGGAGACTCCTGTTTGTTCTCCGGGAGCTCCCGCCAGGTCTGGCGGAGCAGATCTTTGTCCTGCTGCACGTGCCGCTGGTGGCGATCCTGCTGTGGCTAGGCTTCCATTCGAGTGCCCTGGTTTCAGCCTGGTCTCGGCGCGCCGTCTGCGCGTTCGGAATCGTTCATGTGGGATTGCATGGGCACTTGCGGGATCACCCGCTTTATACCTTTGATTCCTGGCTTTCCGAGGCCTTGATTGTGGGCTACGGCCTTGCGGGGTTCTGCTACCTCCTGGCGGAGGCCGTCGAGGCGCTCAGGGGTGACCACATCCGGCGAAGTGGTCGAGCCGGTGGTCCTGGCGCCTAGCACTTGCAGGTGCCTCACGAAAAAGGGCGTAGGGTAGGCAACTCCTGAGCAAAGGAGACATGCCATGGTCAAGGTAGCGCTGTTTGTCCGTCTGGAAGCCAAGGCTGGAAAGGAGCGGGACGTGGAGCAGTTCCTGCTCGGCGGTCTTCCGCTCGTCCAGGCCGAGCCCGCCACGACCGCATGGTTCGGTATTCGCCTGGGGCCCTCCACGTTCGGCATCTTTGATGTCTTTCCCGATGAGGCGGGTCGGCAGGCGCATCTCGCCGGCAAGGTTGCCGCCGCCCTGATGGCCCAGGCAGGCGCCCTTCTGTCCTCGCCGCCATCCATCGAGAAGATTGACGTTCTGGCGGCCAAGCTGCCGGGCTCGTAACGCCCAGGCTGTCACTTCAGCCGACGGCCGCGTTTTCGCCTCGAACCGGCGGGATCGCGGCTGGGTGCGGGCGTCACGCCGCGAGGTCGCATCACGACCAGGAGAATGCACATGACTCAACATCGGAAGCAGCTGCCGCAACTGGCCGGATCGCTGTTCCTGACGGATGGCGGCATCGAAACCACCCTGATCTTCCACGAAGGACTGACGCTCCCGGACTTCGCCGCCTTCGACCTGCTCAAGAGTGCCGCGGGCGAGGCGGCGCTCCGCAAGTACTTTCGCACCTACGCGGAGCTGGCCAGGCGGTTCGGCACCGGCCTGATCCTGGAAAGCGCCACCTGGCGGGCCAATGCGGACTGGGGACGGAAGCTGGGGTACACGCCCGAGGCCCTGGCGGCCGCGAACCGCCGCGCGGTCGATCTGCTGGAGGACCTCCGCAGCGAGTACCAGACCGCGCAGACGCCGGTCGTCATCAGTGGATGCCTGGGCCCTCGGGGCGACGGCTATGTGCCGGATCGTGCGATGTCGGCGCATGAAGCGGAGGCCTATCACCGCCAGCAGGTCGAGACCTTCGCCGACACGGCCGTCGACATGGTGTGCGCGATCACCATGAACACCGTGGAGGAAGCCCTGGGCATCGCGGGGGCGGCGCGGCGCGCGGACCTGCCGGTGGCCATCTCCTTCACCGTGGAGACGGACGGCCGGTTGCCGACCGGGCAGACGCTCGCGGTGGCGGTCGAGCAGGTGGACGCCGCCACGTCCGGCTACCCCAGCTACTACATGATCAACTGTGCCCACCCCAGCCATTTCGACGGCGTGCTGGCCGATGGGGCACCGTGGGTGAAAAGAGTCCGCGGCCTGCGGGCGAACGCCTCTCGAATGAGCCACGCCCAGCTCAATGAAGCCCCCGACCTGGATGCGGGCAATGCGGCGGAACTCGGGCAGGAATACGCCGACTTGAAAAAGCGGTTGCCACAGCTGAATGTCATGGGCGGCTGCTGCGGCACGGATCATCGGCACATTGAACAGATCGCGTCCGCCTGCCTGCCACTGTTCCGCAACCCGATGATGTGACCCAAGGTCCGAGCGCATGAACAAGCTCCTGCTCCTGAGTCTGGCTGCCCTGCTGTCGGCCAGCCCGGCGATGGCCAACCCGTCCGCAGATGCCGTCACGGTGATCCACGCCGGCCGCCTGCTCGACAAGCCCGGCGCGACACCGCGCGGGCCGTCCACCCTCGTCATCCGCAACGGCAGGATCACCGAGGTCCTGGCCGGACATCAGCCCGGGCCGCCCGGCGCGCTGCCGATCGACCTCAAGGAGCAGTTCGTCCTGCCCGGCCTGATCGACAGCCATGTACATCTGGACTTCGACACCGGTGGCAATGCGCGCATCCTGGAGCTGGTCACCGACAGCCCGGCCCGCGCGGCGTATCGCGCGGCGGGCAATGCCCGGCGCACGCTCATGGCCGGCTTCACCACGGTGCGCAATCTCGGCGACCAGAGCGGCTCGACCCTGGCCCTGCGCGATGCCATCGCCGCGGGCGAGCTGCCCGGCCCGCGCATCCTCGATGCCGGCGAGATGATCTCGACCACCAGCGGGCATGGCGATGCCACGCTCAGCCTGTCCGAGGAACTGCATGGCAGTCTCCACCAGGAGAACCTCTGCGACGGCGTGGAGAGTTGTCGCCAGGCGGTGCGCCGGCAGGTGCGGCGCGGGGTGGACGTGATCAAGATCGCCACCACCGGCGGCGTCAACAGCCGCATCGGCACCGGCCTGGGCCTCCAGATGTTCGACGACGAGGTCCGGGCCCTGATCGAGACGGCGCGTCTCTACGGCAAGAAGGTGGCGGTCCATGCCCATGGCGTGGACGGCATCAATGCGGCGCTGGCCGCGGGGGCAAGCTCGATCGAGCACGGCACCCTGCTGGACGAGGCCAGCATCAAGGCATTCAAGGCCTCCGGCGCGTACTACGTGCCCACGCTGTCGACCGTGAATGGCTACCTGGAGCGCCTGGCAAAGGACCCCAACGCCTATGCGCCCGCGGTCCTGGCCAAGATCCGGTGGCGCATCGAGGTCACGGGCAAGAGCCTGGCCAAGGCCTATCCTGCCGGCGTGAAGATCGCCTTCGGCACCGATGCCGGCATCACCCCGCACGGACGCAATGCCGACGAGTTCGAGCTGATGGTGAAGCACGGCATGCCCGCCGCCGCCGCCATCCAGTCGGCCACCGTCCATGCGGCGGCCTTGTTGGGCGTGGAACAAGAGGCCGGCTCGCTCGAGCCGGGCAAGGCCGCAGACCTGATCGCCGTCGCCGGCGACCCCACCGCGGACATCGCCGTGCTGAAGTCGGTGCGTTTCGTGATGAAGGGTGGCCGGGTGTACAAGGATGAGCGATAGCCTGGCTCGCCGCGGCCGGGGCCCCCGGGACTGAGGCGCATACCTCATGGATCGACTCGGCCCGCGGCGTGAGGGCCGCCTGCGGTGCACCGTCGCGTAAACGCCCATGAACCACCCCATCCCCCGACCCCTGCTCTGGCTCGACTGCAGCGCCGCCGCTGTGGCCGGCGTCGGTGTGCTGCTGCTCAGCGACTGGCTCAGCCGCGTGCAGGCCCTGCCGCGCGAGCTGCTGATCGCGATCGCCGTCGTGAACCTGCTGTACGGGGGCTATTCGTTCACCCTGGCCCGGCGCGTGCAGCCGCCGCGGGTCCTGGTCGATGCGCTGGTCGTCGCCAACCTGGGCTGGGCGGCGGTCTGCATGGCGCTGGCGGTGAAGTTTGCCCACTCGGCCACGGTGTGGGGCCTGCTGCACCTGGTGGGCGAAGGCCTGTTCGTGGGCGGGCTGGCACTGGCAGAGTGGCGCTGGCGCCAGGCGGTGCTGGGCGGTCCGGGCCCTCGCGGGCCGGCGCTGGGTCAGGGCAGGGACTGAGGAGAGCAACATGAAACGCGTGACGGGGATCGGCGGCATCTTCTTCAAGGCGCGCGATCCGGTGGCGCTGCGCGCCTGGTACCAGGCGCACCTGGGCATCGACGTCCAGGCCTGGGGTGGTGCGGCCTTCCGCTGGGTGGACGACGCCGGCGCGCCGGTTGGCGGTACGACGGTCTGGTCCATCGGCGACGGCGCCTACTTCGCGCCGAGCCAGGCCCCGTTCATGGTGAATTACCGCGTCGACGACCTGCACGCGTTGCTGGCCGTGCTGCGCCGGGAAGGCTGCCAGGTGCTCGACAAGATCGACGAGTCGGAATACGGCAAGTTCGGCTGGGTCATGGACCCGGAAGGCAACAAGGTGGAACTGTGGCAGCCGCCGGCCGGGCAGTAACGGGCCGGGGCGCCCGGAGCCTCCGGCCATGATCCTGCTTGCCGCGAGGCTCGCGCACCGACTCGCATGGTCGCTCACCGTGCTCGCCAGCCTGCTGCTGGTCTGGCTGGCAATGGGCGTGGGCCTGATCGGCGCCGATGGGGATCCCGCCAACCGGGTGTATGCGGCCGTGCTGGGCCTGGGCGGGCTCGGGACCCTGCTGGCCCGGGCGCGACCGGCGGGCATGGCCCGGACCCTGCTGGCGATGGCGGCGCTGCAGTTCGCCATCGCTGTCTGGGCGGTGCTGACCGGGCAGGGGCACCCCTATAGCCCCCCGGCCGAGCTGATCGGCGTCAATGGCCTGTTCATCGCCCTGTTCCTGCTCGCGGCCGGGCTCTTCCGGCGCGCCGCGCGTGCCGCCCATGACCGGAGCCCTTCATGAGCCTCGACACCCTGCAGTCCGTCCTCGGTCTGTGTGCCCTGATCAGCTACGGCGTGCTGATGCTGTGGTTCGGCGTGTTCGTGCTGGCGCGCGAGCCCCTGCAGCGCCTGCATGGGCGCTGGTTCCGCCTGAGCTCCACGCAGTTCGATGCCCTCCACTACGGGGCGATGGCCGCCTACAAGCTGCTGGTGCTGGTGTTCAACCTGGTGCCCTGGCTGGCCCTGCAGCTGCTGGCGGACTGACGCGGGCCGCCCCGCCTGCGGCGTGCACGGTGGCATCGGCCTGTTGTCGCCGGTGGGCCGCGGGGTAGAGTGAAGCCCCCGCGAGGGCGGGCAAGGAGCCGTGGATGACGCGCGACGAGTACTACATGAACATCGCGATCGCGGTGCGCAAGAAGGCCAACTGCATGGGCCGGCGCGTCGGGGCGCTGATCGTCAAGGACAACCGCATCATCTCCACCGGCTACAACGGCACGCCGGAGGGCATGGTCAACTGCACCGACGGCGGCTGCGTGCGCTGCCGTGACAAGGCCACCTACGCCGCCAGCGTCGGCTACGACGTCTGCATCTGCGTGCATGCCGAGCAGAACGCACTGATTACTGCCGCGCGCTTCGGCAATTCGGTGGAGAACTCGGTCGTCTATTCGACCCTGCGTCCCTGCTTCGACTGCACCAAGACCATGCTGCAGGCCAAGGTCCAGGCCATCTACTACCTGCACAACTGGCAACACCCCATCGGCGCGCTGCAGGAACAGTACGAGATGATCCAGGGCAAGCTGCCCGGCGGCGTCGTGCAGGTGGCGATGACCGATCCCGAGGCCGACTGGGCCAACGGCCGCATCGCGGCACTCGTGCCCTGAGGTCCCTGCACCGGTCCCTGCTGCTCGCGCTGGCTCTGCTCGGGGGCTGCGCCACGCCGGCCGGCAGCACGCTCACGCCCTTCCGCAGCGACGGCTGCAGCGCCTTCCCCGACCGCGCCCCTGCGGGCCGTGTCGACTGGTGCGCCTGCTGCCTGGCCCACGACCGCGCCTACTGGCGCGGCGGCACGGCGCAGGAACGCGAGGCCGCTGACCAGGCCCTGCGCGACTGCGTGCAGACCGTCACCGGCAATGCCGTGCTGGCGCAGGCCATGTACCGCGGCGTGCGCGCCGGCGGCGGCCCCTCGCGGCTCACCACCTGGCGCTGGGGCTATGGCTGGCCGCCGGGGCGCGCCTACGGGGCGCTGAGTCCGCCCGAGCAGGCGCAGGTCGAGCGCCTGACGGTTGCCGACGACGCGAGCGCCTGCGCCCCGTGAGGCCGGCGGCGGCTGGCGGCGCCGGGCGGTATTCCGACGACCGGAAGCGCCGCACCGATCGGTCGGACGCTTCCGCCATCCCCATGGCGCGCGGCCGGCGGTAAGGTAGACGCCCCGGGGCCGCTGCGTGACGCCGGCCCCTCTGTTCGACGTTGGAGTTCTGCATGGCGGCTGCGCCGCAACCCGGGTGGTATGAACGCCACCTGCTGCCCTACCTGCTGGATCTCGCCTGCGGCATCGGCCCGGTGCGGCGGCAGCGCCAGAAAGTGGTGCCGCAGGCGCGCGGGCGGGTGCTGGAGATCGGCATTGGTACCGGCCTGAACCTGCCGCACTACGACGCCACGCGCGTCGACACCATCGTCGGGCTCGATCCCGGGGTGGAGATGCATCGCCTGGCGCAGCGTCGCGTGGCGGAGGCCGGGCTTTCGGTGGAGCTGGTGGGGCTCTCGGCCGAGCGCATCCCCTTTCCCGACGCGTCCTTCGACTGCGTGCTGGTCACCTATTCGCTGTGCACCATTCCCGATCCGGTGGCCGCACTGCGCGAGATGCGGCGCGTGCTCAAGCCCGGGGCGCCGCTGCTGTACTGCGAGCATGGCGCCGCGCCGGATGCAGGGGTGCGCCGCTGGCAGTCGCGGCTGACGCCGGCCTGGTCGCGCCTGGCGGGCGGTTGCCACCTCGACCGCGACATCCCGGCACTGCTGGCGCAGGCCGGCTTCGTCACCGACGCCCCGCAGGCGGCCTACCTGCCGGGCCCG
>DASUDL010000087.1:0-43899 GCA_036275615.1 Solimonas sp. | reverse complement strand
GAGATGGAGCCGGTGCTGCAGCCGACCTACGGCATCTTCGTGTACCAGGAGCAGGTCATGCAGATGTCGCAGCGCCTGGCCGGCTATTCGCTGGGCGGTGCCGACCTGCTGCGCCGCGCCATGGGCAAGAAGATCGCCGCGGAGATGGCCAAGCAGCGCGGCATCTTCACCGAGGGGGCGATCGGCCGCGGCGTGGAGCCGGAGATCGCCGGACAGGTCTTCGACCTGATGGAGAAGTTCGCCAACTACGGCTTCAACAAGTCACATGCGGCTGCCTATGCCCTGGTGTCCTACCAGACGGCCTGGCTCAAGACGCACTATCCCGCGGAGTTCATGGCGGCGGTGCTGTCCTGCGAAATGCAGCACACCGATGCCGTCGTCGCCATGCTCGACGAGTGCCGGCGCATGGGCCTGAAGGTGCATGCGCCGGACATCAACAGCGGTGAGTATCGTTTCACGGTGCCCGCCACCGGCGAGGTCCGCTACGGCCTGGGCGCGATCAAGGGGGTGGGCGAGGGCGCGGTGGAGAGCATCATCCTCGAACGGCGCGCGAATGGTCCGTTCCGCGACCTGTTCGATTTCTGCCGCCGCATCGATACGCGCAAGGTCAACAAGCGGGTCCTGGAGGCGCTGATCTACTGCGGTGCGCTCGATGGCCTGGGTCTCAACCGCGCCTCCCTGCTCAAGACCCTGCCCAAGGCGCTGCAGCTGGCCGAGGCAGCGGCGGCCAGTGCCGCGGCCGGACAGAACGACCTGTTCGGGCTGGGCGGCGGCCCGGGACCGCAGCCCGAGCAGAAGATCGAAGCCGAGCGCGAGACGGAGTGGCCCCGCCGCGAGCTCCTCAACCGCGAGCGCGAGACCCTGGGCTTCTATCTCTCGGGCCATCCCATCGAGAGCTACCGCGAGCTGGTCGACCAGGTCTGCAGCGGCCGCTTGCGCGAACTGCTGGCCAGCCACGCGACGCCCGCGCCGGCTCCCTCCAGCGGCGGCAAGCCGGCCTGGCAGCCACGCACCAAGGCGATGTTCGCGGCCTGGGTGATCGATGTGCGCTTCTTCAAGGGCGACAAGGCCGCCGAGGGCAAGTCAGCGCGGGCCAGCTTCAAGGTCACCCTCGATGACCAGACCGCCCAGATCGCCACCTGGATCGATGCCGAGCCCTGGCAGAAATTCCAGTCCTTCGTGAAGCCGGACAGCCTGGTGTTCGTGATCGCCGAGATCGGCCTGTCGCCCGCCCGCGAGGGCCGCGAGGCGGAGCCGCGGCTCTACGCGCCGGAATTCCTCAGCCTGGACCAGATCCTGCGCGACTACGCCGCCCGCCTGTCCGTGGACTGGAAGCGCGGCGCCCCCGAGGTACTGGCGCTGCGCAAGCAGGTCCAGCCCTGGCGCGATCCGCAGGGCGTGAGCCTGACGGTCAACTACAGCGCCCCGCGCGCGGCCTGCGTGCTCGACCTGCCGGGTGAGTGGCGCCTGCGCCTCGACGATGCCCGCCTGCTGGCCCTGCAGCAATCGCTGGGGGCCGACTGCGTTAAAGTGCAGTACAAGCGTTATCAGCCGCCGGCCAGCGAGCGCCGGTTTTCCAGCGCGCCCTCGGGTGCGGCCGCCGCCGGCTACGACGACGAATAGGACGTCCGATGAACCTGAACTACCTGGATTTCGAGCAGCCGATCGCCGAGCTGCAACAGAAGATCGAAGAGCTGCGCTTTGCCACCACGGGCAGCGGCGTGAACCTCACCGAAGAGATCGCGCGGCTGGAGGCCAAGAGCAAGGAACTCACCGAGCAGATCTTCGCCAAGCTCAGCCCCTGGCAGGTGGCCCAGCTGGCGCGCCATCCGCAGCGCCCCTACGCGCTGGATTACGTCAAGGCACTGTTCACCGAGTGGGAAGAGCTGCATGGCGACCGCCACTGCGCCGACGACCCGGCCATCGTCGCCGGCGTGGCTCGCCTGGAGAACCGTGCCGTCGTGGTGCTGGGCCAGCAAAAGGGCCGCGATGCCAAGGAGCGCGTCTACCGCAACTTCGGCATGCCGCGCCCCGAGGGCTACCGCAAGGCCCTGCGCCTGATGAAGATGGCCGAGAAATTCAACCTGCCGATCCTCACCTTCATCGACACGCCGGGCGCCTATCCGGGCATCGGTGCGGAGGAGCGCAACCAGTCGGAAGCCATCGCCCGCAACCTGCTGGAGCTGTCGAAGCTGCGCGCGCCGGTGCTGGCGACCGTGATCGGCGAGGGCGGCTCGGGCGGCGCGCTGGCGATCGGCGTCGCCGATCACATCATGATGCTCCAGTACAGCATCTACTCCGTGATTTCGCCCGAGGGCTGCGCCTCGATCCTGTTCAAGGACGCCGGCCGCGCCCCGGAGGCCGCGGAGGCCATGCGCATCACGGCGCGCGACCTCTACGAGCACCGCCTGGTCGACGAGATCGTGCCGGAGCCGCTCGGCGGTGCCCACCGCGATGCCGCGGCGATGATGAACACGCTCAAGCAGAAGCTCGTGGCCAATCTCGAGCGCCTGCGCCACACGCCGATGACCAAGCTGATGAGCGCACGCTACCAGCGCCTCATGTCCTATGGGGCCTACGACACGGTTCACTGAACCGCCGCTGCCTCCGCTGCCCCCGGGACCGGCGAGGCGCCGGGTCTGGGTCGCGCTCAGCGGCGGGCTGGATTCTTCCGTCCTGCTGCAGGTCCTGCATCGCGCCGGCATCCCGGGGTTGCGGGCCATCCATGTCCATCATGGACTGCAGGCGGCGGCCGACGACTGGGCGAGGTCGGTCCGACGGTCCTGCCGCCGCCTCGCCGTACCGCTTACGGTCCGGCGCGTGCGGGTTGCCGCGGACGACCCGGCGGGCCCCGAGGCTGCCGCCCGCTCGGCGCGCTACGCCGTGTTCACGACCCTGTTGCGGCCGGGAGATCTCCTGGTTACGGCCCATCACCGCGAAGACCAGGCCGAGACGGTGCTCCTGCGGGCCCTGCGGGGCACCGGCATTGCCGGCCTGGCGGCAATGTCGGCGTGTTCGCCGTTGGGCCGCGGGCAGGTCTGGCGGCCCTGGCTGGAACTACCCAGGGCCCGGCTGCTGGCCTGGGCCGGCGCACAGGGGATCGAGGGGGTCGATGACCCCCACAATCGCGATCCGCGCTATGCGCGCTCCTGGCTGCGCACGGCCGTCTGGCCGGCCCTGGCGTCGCACTGGCCCCAGGCCGCCGACAGCCTGGTGCGCCTCGCCCGCCACGCCGCCGACGCCGAGCAGCTGCTGACGGAGCTCGCCAGAGAGGACCTGCAGCGGCTCGCCGGCCCTGGCGGCAGCCTGTCCGTTGCCGCCCTGCTGGCCCTGTCGCCGGCACGGCGGCGCAACGTCCTGCGGCAGGCCTGGCGGGAACGGGGATGGCAGGCGCCGGCAGCCGACCTGCTGGATCGCCTGGAGCGCGAAGTGCTGGAGGCCGGGGCGGACCGCCAGCCCTGTCTGCACTTTGCCGGGGGCGAGGCCCGGCGCTACCGCGACCGGCTGTACCTGATGGCACCGCTGCCGCCGGTGCCGGCGGACTGGTCGGCCAGCTGGGTCCGGGGTCGGCAGCAGGCCTTGCCGGCCGGCGGCGGCCGTCTCCGGGCGGCGACGGCGCCGCCGGCCCGTCTCGACCTGCGGTTCGCGCGCGGGGGCGAGCGTCTGCGTCCGGCCGGGTCGGCGCACCAGCGCACGCTCAAGCAGCTGGCGCAGGAGGCTGGCCTGCCGGTCTGGATCCGCGAGCGCATGCCGCTGATCTACGAGGGCGGGGTGCTGCGCTCGGTGGCGGGCCTCTGGCAGGACGCTGCGTTCGCGGAACGGGGCTGGCAGCCGCGATGGGAATGCGGCTTGCCGGGTGGTCCGGCACCGGAATCCCGTCGCCCGCGTTGAGCCGCCGGGGGGCGAACGGGTAAAATTGCCAAAACCCACTGCCTGTCCCCTCCCATGCCTGACGCGCCGCATCAGACGCGATTCATTTTTGTCACCGGGGGCGTGGTGTCCTCGCTGGGCAAGGGAATCGCCGCCGCCTCCCTGGGTGCCATCCTCGAGTCCCGCGGGCTCAAGGTCGGCATGATCAAGCTCGACCCGTACATCAATGTCGATGCGGGCACCATGAGCCCCTTCCAGCACGGCGAGGTGTTCGTCACCGAGGATGGCGCCGAGACCGACCTGGACCTGGGCCACTACGAGCGCTTCCTGCGCGGCAAGACCAGCCGCTACAGCAACCTGACCACCGGCCAGGTCTATCGCAACGTGCTCGAGAAGGAGCGTCGCGGCGACTACCTGGGCAAGACGGTGCAGGTCATCCCGCACATCACCGACGAGATCCAGACCAACATCCGCAAGGGTGCGGCGGGCCTCGACATCTGCATCGTCGAGATCGGCGGCACGGTCGGTGACATCGAGTCGCTGCCCTTCCTCGAGACCATCCGCCAGATGGGCGTGGAACTCGGCCGGAAGAACGCCCTGTACATGCACCTCACCCTGGTGCCCTACGTCAAGGCCTCGGGCGAGCTCAAGACCAAGCCGACCCAGCACTCGGTCAAGGAACTGCGCGGTATTGGTATCCAGCCGGACATCCTGGTCTGCCGCTCCGAGCGGCCGATCCCGGACGGCGAGCGCCGCAAGATCGCCCTGTTCACGAACGTGCCGGTGCCGGCGGTCATCTCCGCCATCGACCTCGATGACATCTACAAGATCCCGGCCTGGCTGCATCAGCAGAATCTCGACCAGCTGGTGGTCGAGCACTTTGGCCTGGATGTGCGCAACGCCGACCTCTCGGCCTGGGAGCGCGTGGTCGAGGCCCGCGCCGAGGCGGACACGGAAGTGCAGATCGGCATGGTCGGCAAGTACGTGGACCTGGCCGACGCCTACAAGTCGCTGAACGAGGCCCTGGCCCATGCCGGGCTGCACACCAAGACCCGCGTCAGGATCCGCTACATCGAGTCCGAGGCGGTCGAGACCCAGGGCACGCGCATCCTGCAGGGCATGGATGCGATCCTCGTGCCGGGTGGCTTCGGCGAGCGTGGCATCGAGGGCAAGATCGCGGCGGCCCGCTATGCCCGCGAGAACCGCATCCCCTACCTCGGCATCTGCCTGGGCATGCAGGTGGCGGTGATCGAGTACGCGCGCACGGTCTGCGGCCTGACCCATGCGCACAGCACCGAGTTCAACCCTTCCACCCCGGATCCGGTCATCGGCCTGATCACGGAATGGCAGGACGCCAGCGGCCGCGTGCAGACGCGCAGCGACAAGTCCAACAAGGGCGGCACCATGCGCCTGGGCGTGCAGGCCTGCCGCCTCAAGGCCGGCAGCAAGTCGCGCGCCCTGTACAACGCCGAGATCATCAGCGAGCGCCACCGCCACCGCTACGAGTTCAACAACAACTACAAGAAAGTCCTCTCCGACGGCGGGCTTGCGCTGGTGGCCGAGTCGGCCGAGAACGAGCTGGTGGAAATGGTGGAGCTGCCGAACCATCCGTTCTTCATCGGCTGCCAGTTCCATCCCGAGTTCACGTCCACGCCCCGCGACGGCCATCCGCTGTTCGAAGGCTTCGTGCGCGCGGCCCGCGAGAACCATCTCGCCAACCAGGGCGGCCAGGTGGCCGGCCCTTCCACCAAGGCGGCAGCATGAAACTCTGCGGACGCGAGATCGGTCTTGACCAGCCCCTGTTCCTGATCGCCGGGCCGGACACGCTCGAATCCGAACAGCTGGCGCTGGATGTCGCCGGCCACATCAAGCCGATCGCCGAGAAGCTCGGCATCCTGTACGTCTTCAAGGGCAGCTTCGACAAGGCCAACCGCAGCTCGCACAAGAGCTACCGCGGCCCGGGTCTCGAGGGCGGCCTGAAGATCATGGAGAACGTCAAGAAGCAGATCGGCGTGCCCGTGCTGACCGACGTCCATGAGGACACGCCGGTCGACGAGGTCGCCTCGGTGATCGACGTGATCCAGACCCCGGCCTTCCTCTGCCGGCAGACCAACTTCATGCAGAAGTGGGCCCGCAGTGGCCGGCCGATCAACGTGAAGAAGGGCCAGTTCATGTCGCCCTGGGAGATGGGCAACGTCATCGAGAAGATGACGGCCGTGGCCCCGCACCAGTTCATGCTCTGCGAGCGCGGCTTCACCTTCGGCTACAACAACCTGGTGGCCGACATGCGCGGCCTCGCGATCATGCGCAGGTACGCCCCGGTGGTGTTCGACGGCACGCACACGGTGCAGCTGCCGGGTGGGCAGGGCACGGCCTCGGGCGGCATGCGTGAGCAGATCCCGGTACTGGCGCGCGCCGCCGTGGGCGCCGGCATCTCCGGCCTGTTCATGGAAACGCACCCGGACCCGGACTCGGCACTCTGCGACGGCCCCAACTCGCTGCCGCTGAAGCTGATCGGCAACCTGCTGGAGACCCTGGTGGAACTCGACCGCGTGGTGAAGAAGTCCGGCCTGCTGGAGAAGCAGCTCGTCTGAGCACGCCGAAGGCAAAAAAGGGCGGCCCTGGGGCCGCCCTTTTTTGTTGGGCGTCGTGCCTTAGCGCCGTCGGCGCCGCAGGGCGGCAGCGCCGAACAGGGGCAGGAGCAGCAGACCGCCGAGCGCGCCACCGAAGCGACCCGCATCGGCGGTGACGTTGCCGCCCGGGCCGGTCGGGGTGCCGGCGACCGGAATGGCCGGGATGCCGCTGCCGCCGGCCTTGCAGGCGTAGACCGTGGTGTCGTCGACGTACCAGCCGAGGTTGCCGCCGCAGCCGTCCTGGCCAAACTCGAAGCGGAACTGCAGCGTGTCGCCGGACGCCGCGCCCAGCTTCTCGAAGCTGACCACGCTCACGCCCCAGCTGCCGGTCGATTCGCCCTGGTCCGAGCCGCTCCAGGCGGCTTCGCCGGCCAGCGGGTTGGTGTTGTTGCCGAGCAGGCCGGTCGGGTCAGGCGCCGGCAGTTCCACCAGCGGACCGTCGGAGAACTGGCTGCTGTGCGGGTTGTGGTCGAAGGCCTCGTTCGGCACGACGGTGAACTCGCCGCCGTTGATGCTGACCTTCAGGTTGCCGCCGTCGTAGCCGGCCTCGGACTGCATGAAGTGGCTGAAGTGGAGGAAGGCCGAGTCGGCACCGACCGTGAACGTCGGCGAGTCCATCCAGTAGGACCCGGAAATGTCGCCGCCCGCCGCGCAGGTGCCGCCGGTGCTGTCCAGCGCGAACGCGGCATGGCCGCCGTGCGGGGCCGGCAAGTCGCGGGTGGTCTGGAAGGCGAACACCTCCGGCTGGGTGTCGCCGGTCAGGTTGCTGCCCAGCGTCCAGCCGGCCGGCAGGCCGCGCTCCCAGTTCTCGTGGAAGCTGGGCTGCGGGGCCTGGCCCTGAGGGCAGAGCGCGGGGGTCGTCGCCTCGGGCTGCAGGACCGGCACGTAGGCGCACTTCTCCTTGACCGGCTCGCGCATCTCCACGGCCACCATGGCGGCCCGCACTGCGGCGCAGTCGGAAGCCCGGACGCGGTCGGTGGACGCATTGCCCAGCACGTCGTTCAGCGGCGCGCCAATCAGGTCGGCGCAGGACTGCTCCAGCGCATCGGCGTGCTGCGGGAAGTTGGTGGTCGGGGTCTGGTAGTGGGTCTGGGCGTGGAAGTAGATGTGGGCCGCGCGTGTCATGCCGATCGCCGGGATGGTCACGCCGTTGAACTCCTTGCCGTCCACCAGCATGGCGAAGGCATGGTTGGGCACGCCCGAGTTGGTGTGCACGCCGCCGCCGTCGCCGGTGCCGCAATAGTAGTTCTCGGAGGTGATCACGCTGCCGGGCGAGGGGCTGATGAAGGCGTCCGGATCCCACATGTCACGCAACAGCAGGGCCGCGCCGGCCTCGGACAGGTCCTCGCCGACCACCCAGCGGCTGCCGCCGTTCTCGTAGTAGTCGCCTTCCGTGAGGCTGGCGCCCAAGGGGCCCTCGATCCCGTTCACCAGGTCGTAGGTCTCGCCGAAGATGTCGGAGTAGGACTCGTTCAGGGCGCCGGACTGGTACTGGTAGATCAGGCCGTGGGTGTATTCGGTGTAGGCATGGCTCCACTCATGGCTGACCACATCGTCGGCGTCGAAGCCGGGGCAGTAGTTGGTGGAGGTGCCGTTCCAGTAGGCGTTCGGGCACTGGTCATTGACCAGGTAGACGCTGCGCTGCACCTGTTCCTCCGGGGGCAGGGCGCCGTCATCGTAGCCCTCGCGGCCGAACAGGTTCTTGTACAGCTGGTAGGTGCCGCCGGCGAAGATGTACAGATTGTCGGTCGGTGCCCGCGGTGCGCGCGAGGTGGGGTCGCTGGGGCCGTCGCCGGCCAGCGGGATGTCGGCCGGCGCCAGGGCGCTGCCCTCGGTGATCACCGGGGCCACGTCCATGTTGGGGGTGTAGATCTCGCGGTTCAGGACGCTGTGGATCTCGTTGATGCGGTTGAGCAGGCCGCCGCGGTTCGCGTCCAGCAGCAGGCGTTCGCGGATCGCCTCGCCCGGGCCACCGACCACCCAGGCCTCGTAGGCAAGGCGGTTGCTGCCCGGCAGACCCTTGAGCAGGCCGGTGCGGTAGATCACCAGGCGGCCGGAGTCGACGCTGAGGCGTGAGGCGGCGGCCGGATGCAGCTTGCGCGCTGCGGCCAGGGCCCGGTCCTGCAGCTGCGCAATCCCCATCGCAGGTGTGATGGACAGGCCTTCCAGGCCCGGCACGAACACGCCGCTGGTGCCCAGGATGCCCTGGTCATTCATGTGCACGACCAGACGCGCGCCGAAGACGGGCAGGCCGCGGTAGACCTGGTCGAGATGCACATGGCGGTTGCCGGCGCGGTCGCTCGAGACCCGGCGCGGTGCAAGCTCCGTCACGGCATCCTGCACCCCGGCCAGGCGGCCGTAGAGTGCCAGGAAGAAGCGGGCACGCTCGACCGGGTCGGCCGAGGGGTTGTCCGCGAGCAGGGGCCGGGTGCCGAGCGCGCGCAGGGCGGTGTAGGCCTCGCCTGGCGTGGCGCGATGCAGCAGCTGGCCGCCGCTGTTGCTGCTGAGGCGGGCCAGGAGCTCGGTGGTGGAGTCCAGGGGGCGCTCGGGAACGGCGGCCGCGCCGCCGGACCAGCCGGCACTGCACAGGGCGATCGCGAGGGCGGCGGGCAGGGTGCCGCGGGAGTGGCGAGGAGTGGACATGAACGGACTCGTGGGGGCAGGCGCTGGGGCCTGCCGTGGCAAGGACGGATGTGCTGCGATCGGCGCCCGGCGATCCGCCGGACGCGATTTCCTGCTCCTCCCCACGCTCTCCTGGCGCCGCAGGTGGCCTGCGGGGCGTCTGCTGCGCCGTGACGCCGGAGGGCGATGACCCTTAAAATACGGGAATCCTTCCGCCAAAACAGTTAGGGATTCCACTCACGTGTCTGCCATCGTCCGCGTCAGCGCCCTCGAGATCATCGATTCCCGCGGTAACCCCACCATCGAAGCGGAGGTCCAGCTGGAGTCCGGCGCGACCGGCCGCGCTGCAGCGCCCTCGGGCGCCTCGACCGGTACCCGCGAAGCCGTGGAGCTGCGCGACGGCGCTCCGAAGAAGGGCCCGGCCCGCTACCTCGGCAAGGGCGTGAGCAAGGCGGTGGCCAACGCCGAGGGTCCGATCGCCGACGCCGTGCTCGGCCTCGACGCCCAGGACCAGGGGCTGGTCGACCGCACGATGATCGAGCTCGATGGCACCGAGAACAAGTCGAAGCTTGGCGCCAACGCCATCCTCGCGGTCTCGCTGGCCGCGGCCAAGGCTGCCGCCAAGGAGAACTACCTGCCGCTGTTCCGTCACCTGGGCGGCATCTCCAGCACCACGCTGCCCGTGCCGATGATGAATGTCATCAACGGTGGCGCCCATGCCGACAACAATGTCGACATCCAGGAATTCATGATCCTGCCGGTGGGCGCGAAGAGCTTCTCCGAGTCGCTGCGCTGGGGCGCCGAGGTGTTCCACACCCTCAAGGGCGTGCTCAAGGCCCGCAAGCTCAACACCGCGGTGGGGGACGAGGGTGGCTTCGCGCCGGACCTGCCGTCGAATGTCGCCGCGCTGGACGTGCTGCTCGAGGCCATCGAGAAGGCCGGCTACAAGCCGGGCAAGGATATCTACCTGGGCCTGGACGTCGCCTCGAGCGAGTTCTACCAGAAGGGCAAGTACAACCTGCACGGCGAGGGCAAGAGCTATACCTCCGAGCAGTTCGCCGACTTCCTGGCCGGCATCTGCGCCAAGTACCCGGTCATCTCGATCGAGGACGGCTGTGCCGAAGGCGACTGGAAGGGCTGGAAGTACCTGACCGAGAAGCTCGGCAACAAGGTGCAGCTCGTCGGTGACGACCTGTTCGTGACCAATACCAAGATCCTGGCCGAGGGCATCATCCGCGGCGTGGCCAACTCGATCCTGATCAAGCCGAACCAGATCGGCACCCTGACCGAGACGCTCGACGCCATCCAGATGGCCACCGACGCCGGGTACAGCAGCGTCGTGTCGCATCGCTCCGGCGAAACCGAGGATGCCACCATCGCCGACATCGCCGTCGGCACCACCGCCACGCAGATCAAGACCGGCTCGCTGTGCCGTTCGGACCGCATGGCCAAGTACAACCAGTTGCTGCGCATCGAGCGCGAGCTGGGCAAGCGTGCCCGCTACCCGGGACGCGGCGCCTTCCCGGTGGTGCTGTAAGCGCGAGCCATGGCCAGCCGCGCCGCCGTCGTCGTCCTCGCCCTGCTGCTGCTCGCGCTGCAGTACCGGCTCTGGATCGCCGACGGTGGCGTTGCCCATACGCATCGCCTGCGGACCGAGGCCGAGGCGCAGCGCGTGGAGAACGCCCGGCTGGCGGCCCGCAACGCTGCCCTGGATGCCGAGGTCCGCGACCTCAATACCGGGGTTGCGGCCATCGAGGGCAGGGCGCGCACTACGCTCGGCATGATCCAGCAGAACGAGACGTTCTACCTGGTCGTGCAACCCTGATCCGCCCGACCCGGCGCACGTGCACTCCGCTCCCCGTTACTGGGCCGTGGTCCCCGCCGCCGGCGGTGGCACGCGCATGGGCGGTGCGCGCCCCAAGCAGTACCTGCCGCTGCGCGAGCGCACCCTGATCGAGTGGAGCCTGGCCCCTTTCCTGGAGGCCGACTGGATCGACGGCGTCGTGGTGGTCCTGGCCCGGACGGATGCCGAGTTCGCGCGCCTGCCGATTGCCCGTCATCCGAAGCTGCTGCTGACCACCGGGGGGGCTGCCCGGGCAGAGTCGGTCATGGCCGGCCTGGAACTGGTCGCGGCGCGCAGCCAGGCTTTCCGCGAGGTGCATGTGCTGGTGCATGATGCCGCCCGACCCTGCCTGAGCGGCGCCGACCTCGAGCGCCTCTGCGAGGAAGCCGACGACGAGCACGGGGGTATTCTGGCGCTGCCGGTCACCGACACGCTCAAGCGCGCCAAGCAGGCCAAGATCGCAGAGACCGTCGATCGTGCCTTCTACTGGCGCGCCCAGACCCCGCAGATGTTCCGCCTCGACCTGCTGGCTGCCGCGCTGCGCGAATGCGCCGAGCGCGGGCTCGAGGTGACCGACGAGGCCAGCGCCATGGAGCGTGCTGGCTACAGGCCGCGCCTGGTGCGAGGGCGCGAAGCCAACCTCAAGGTCACCTATCCTGAAGACCTGAAGTTGGCCGAGTTCTGGCTCGCCCAGCAGGAGTGATGTCCACATGCTGCGCATCGGTCACGGTTTCGACACGCACCGCCTGGAGGCCGGCGAGGGCGTCACGCTCGGCGGGGTGCACATCCCCTGCGCCTGGCGCATCGTCGCCCACTCCGACGGCGACGTGCTGATCCACGCGCTCTGCGATGCCCTGCTCGGGGCCATCGCCGGCGGCGACATCGGCAAGCTGTTCCCGGATACCGATGACCAGTTCAAGGGCATCGACAGCCGGCAATTGCTGCGCGAAGTGATGCGCCGGGTGCGCGCGGCCGGCTATGGGGTGGTGAATGCCGATCTCAGCCTGATCGCCCAGACCCCGCGCGTGGCCGCGCACGTACCGGCCATGTGCGAGCGCCTGGCCGCGGACCTCGGGGTGGACGTCGGCGCGGTGAACGTGAAAGCCACCACCAACGAGGGCCTGGATGCCATCGGCCGCAAGGAAGGCCTGTCGGCGCATGCCGTCGTCCTCCTGCAGCGCGGAGCCTGAAGCGCGCGTTGTTGATCGCCATCGACGCGCATACACTCGCCGCATGTTGCAGCCCGTCGACAGCAAGCTTGCCCGGCGCCTCGCGGTCCGCAGCCGGCGCGACACGCGCGAGGAAATCCTCAACTGCGCGGAGGAGCTGCTGCAGCGGCGCGGGTTCAACGGCTTTGCCTACCAGCACATCGCCGTGCAGCTCGGCATCCGCAATGCCGCCATCCACTACCACTTTCCGGCCAAGGAAGACCTGGGCATTGCCCTGGTGCAGCGCTACCGCGATCGCTTCCGAGCCTGGAGCCTGGCGCTGCAGCCGCAGGACCCCTGGAGCCAGCTGCGGGCCTACTTCGCGACCTACACCGATCACCTCGAGGCCGAGGAGTGCCGCCTGTGCCCGGGAGGCGCCCTCGCTGCCGAGTTCGGTACCTTGCCGGAACCGATGCGGCTCGAGGCGCGCCTGCTGATGCGCGAAATCTACGAGTGGCTGATCGCCGTGCTCGAACGCGGGCGTCGCGAAGGTGCGCTGCAGTTCAACGGCGGTGCGGAGGACAAGGCGGTCGAGATCGGGGCGGCCCTGCAGGGTGGCCTGCAGATCGCACGCCTGGCGGGAGCGGACCGTTTCCACCAGCTGCTCGACCAGCTGGCCCTGGAGCTGCGCGGCACGCGCGAGGGCGTGGCTGCCTCGCTGCCCTGAGAGGGTCTCAGCCCGCGCCGCGCAGCAGCACGTAGACCGCGCCCGTGCCGCCGTCCACCGGCCGCGCCGAGCAGAACGCCAGCACGTCCTTGCGCTTGCGCAGCCAGCCATCGAGATAGGTCTTCAGCACGGGGCCCGAGTTGGGCGAACCGTTGCCCTTGCCGTGGATGATGCGCACCCCGCGCAGATCCCGGTCGCGGCACCAGGCCAGGAATTCGGTGACCGCCTCGCGTGCCTGGGCGCGGTTATGGCCATGCAGGTCCAGCTCCTTCTGCATGCGGTAGTGGCCGCGGCGCAGGCGGCGCAGCACGCCCTCCTGGACGCCGGGGGCGCGGTACTGCAGGGTGTCGCCGCTTTCCAGCAGTTCGTAGTCGGGTTCTGCCAGCAGTTCCTGCATCACCTGCAGGGCGTCGGCCTGGCTCTGGCGGGGCAGGGGCAGGGGGCGAGGGAGCGGCAGGCCCACGTGCTGGGGTGGCGGGGCGCGCCGGACGCCGTTCATGGCGACGCGGAACAGCGGATCGTCATCGTCGGAAGTGACCATGGCGGGGCCATGATAGCCGCCAATCCCGGTAAACTAGAGGGGTTCCCGCGTGTTCCCCGATGAAAATCCTGCTTTCGAACGACGACGGCTGTACCGCGCCGGGCCTGGTGTGCCTGCGTGATCGACTGCGACAGCGCCATGAGGTGCGGGTCGTGGCACCGGACCGCAATCGCAGCGGTGCCAGCAATTCGCTGTCGATCCTCAACCCGGTGCGTGTCCAGACCCACGCCGATGGCACGCTGTGCGTCGACGGCACGCCGACCGACTGCGTCCATCTGGCCCTGACCGGGCTGCTCGACGGCTGGGTGCCGGACATGGTGGTCTCGGGGATCAATGCCGGCGCCAACCTGGGTGACGACACCCTCTACTCCGGCACCGTGGCCGCGGCCATGGAAGGCCGTCACCTGGGGTATTCGGCCATCGCCGTGTCCACGGTCTCGGTCTCGGTGCAGCACTACGAGACCGCCGCCCGCGTGACCGAGCGTCTCGTGGAGCGCCTGCAGCGCGATCCGCTGCCGGGCGACACCATCCTCAACGTCAACGTCCCGGACCTGCCCTACGAGGCGCTGGCCGGCTTCGAGGTGGTGCGCCTGGGCAACCGTCACCGGGCCGAGGAGACGCACAAGGCCACGGACCCTCGCGGACGCACGATCTACTGGATCGGCGCTGCCGGTCCCGAGGCGGACTGTGGCCCGGGGACCGACTTCCATGCCGTTGCCCAGGGCCGCGTGGCGATCACGCCGCTGCTGGTCGACCTGACCCGGCACAGTGCGCTCGAGCGCCTGGGCCACTGGGTGCGCGAGCTGTGACGCCGGGTCGCCAGCAGGCGCTTGCCGCCTCGGTCAGCGTGCAGGCCGCACGCCAGCGTCTCCTCGAGGAGCTGCAGCGCCAGGGCGTCCGCGACGCCAAGGTGCTGGCGGCGATGACCAAGGTGCCGCGGGAGCAGTTCCTGGACGACGCGCTGCGCAAGCGGGCCTACGAGAACAATGCCCTGCCGATCGGTCATGCCCAGACCATCTCGCAGCCCCTGATCGTCGGCCTGATGACCCAGGCCCTGCTCAACGGCAAGCGTCTGGAGCGCGTGCTGGAGGTCGGCACCGGCAGCGGCTACCAGACGGCCGTGCTGGCCGAGCTGGTGGGGACGGTATTCACGGTGGAGCGCATCAAGGCCCTGTCCGAGCTGGCACGCACCCGCCTCGCGGGCCTGGGCTGCCGCAATGTGCATTTCGGCTACAGCGATGGCATGAATGGCTGGCTGCCCTATGCCCCCTACGAGGGCATCCTGGTCACCGCGGGTGCCGAGTCGGTGCCGCCGGCCCTGACCGCGCAGCTCGCCCCGGGTGGTCGCCTGATCATCCCCGTGGGGCCCCAGGGCCGGCAGAGCCTGCGCCTGATCGAGCGCCGCGGCAGCCGCCTTGAGGAAACAGATCTCGGCGCCGTGAGTTTCGTGCCCCTGCTGGGAGGAAAATGCTGATGCTGGCCGCCTTCGGTGAATGGCTGAAGACCATGGTCTCGCATCTCGGCTATGCCGAGATCATCTTTCTCATGGCGCTCGAGTCGAGCCTGTTTCCGGTGCCTTCCGAGCTGGTCATGATTCCCGCTGGCTACCGCGCAGCCATGGGCGAGCTGAACCCCTGGCTGGCCACCCTCGCCGGGGCCTTTGGATCCATCCTCGGGGCCAGCGCCAACTACGTGCTCGGCCGCTATGCCGGGCGTGCCTTCCTGCTCCGCTACGGCCGCTACTTCCTGATCGACGAGCGCAAGTACCACGAGGCCGAGAGCCTCTTCCTGCGCAACGCCAACCTGGCGACCTTCGTCGGCCGCTTCATTCCGGTGATCCGCCACCTGATTTCCCTGCCGGCCGGCGTGTTCGGCATGGCCCTGGTGCCGTTCGTGGTGCTGACCGGCGTCGGCGCCGGCCTGTGGTGTGGCATCCTCGTGGCGGCGGGCTATTACTTCGGCGAGCGCTCGATCGAGCTGATCGCCGCGTACAGCCACGAGGCCGGGATCATTGCCGTACTCCTGACCGCCGCCTTCCTGCTGTGGTTCCTGCTGCGTCGCCGAGCCTGACCATGTCGCGTTTCCTGCCGCTGCCCGCCGCGCTGTGCCTGAGCCTGCTGCTCGCGGGCTGTGCCGGCTGGTCCTCCTGGGAGGATGGCCGCCAGAGGCCCGCGCCGGTGGTTCCGGAGATCAAGCCGGAACGACCGCTGGGCGTGGGCGAGTACATGGTCCGAGCGGGCGACACGGTCTATTCGATCGCCTTCCGCAACAGCCTCGACTACCGCGAGCTGGCGCGCTGGAACGAGATCGGCAACACCTACCTGATCTATCCGGGCCAGGTGCTGCGCCTCTCGCCGCCCCCCAAGCCGCGCCACCAGGTCGACGACATCGAATCGGAGAGCGTCGAGGACGTCGAGCCGATCCGGCCGCGCGTCATCACCGCCGATACGCCGCCGCCGGTGGCCATTGCGCCGGCCATCGCCACAGGCGGCTCCGAGGCCGCCGTCCCGGACAGCTACGAGTGGATCTGGCCCACCAACGGCGTGGTGTTCCGCGGCTGGAACCAGGGCGGCAACAAGGGCCTGGACTTCACCGGCCGCGAAGGGCAGCCGATCTTCGCGGCGGCGCCGGGTCGCGTGGTGTACAGCGGCAATGCCCTGAAGGGCTACGGCGAGCTGATCATCATCAAGCACGACGAACTGTTCCTCTCGGCGTACGGCTACAACCGCAGCCGCTACGTCAAGGAAGGCGATGTCGTGACCGCCGGCCAGCCGATCGCCGAGATGGGTCGCGGCCCGGAGAACAAGCCGCTGCTGCACTTCGAGGTCCGGGAGCGCGGCAAGCCGGTCAACCCGGTCGACAAACTGCCCGCGAAAACTGCCGCAAACCCTTGATGGGATTGGTTGCGGGGTAGGGCGCAACTTGCTCTAATACCGCCCCTTTTGCCCCCCGTCACCAGGGTCCCCCGTGAAATCCGAGTTTCCGCGCATCCAGCGCCTGCCACCCTACGTCTTCAATGTCATCGGCGAGTTGAAGAAGGGTGCCCGAGCTCGGGGCGAGGACGTCATCGATTTCTCGATGGGCAACCCGGACCAGGCCACCCCCCGGCACATCGTCGACAAGCTGGTGGAAGTCGCCACCCGTGACGACGCCTCGGTGCACCGCTATTCCGTCTCGAAGGGCATCCCGCGCCTGCGCCGTGCGATCACGCGCTGGTACAAGACCCGCTTCGACGTGGATCTCGATCCCGAGACCGAGGCGGTGGCCACCATCGGCTCCAAGGAAGGCCTCGCGCACCTGATGCTCGCCACGCTGGATCGTGGTGACGTGGTCATGGTCCCGAATCCGGCCTATCCGATCCATCCCTACGGCGCCGTCATCGCCGGCGCCGACGTGCGCCATGTGCGCCTGACGCCGGGCACGGATTTCTTTGCCGAGCTGGAGAAGGCGGTCAAGGAATGCTGGCCGCGTCCCAAGTTCCTGATCCTCAACTTCCCCGGCAACCCGACCGCGCAGTGCGTGGAGCTCGACTTCTTCGAGCGCGTCGTGGCCATGGCCAAGGAATACGACTTCTGGGTCATCCATGACATCGCCTACGCCGACATCGTGTTCGACGGCTGGAAGGCGCCGTCGTTCCTGCAGGTGCCGGGGGCCAAGGATGTGGGCGTGGAGTTCTTCACGCTCTCGAAGAGCTACAACATGCCGGGCTGGCGCACCGGCTTCATGTGCGGCAACAAGGAGCTGTGCTACGCGCTCAGCCGCATGAAGTCGTATCTGGACTACGGCACCTTCACCCCGGTCCAGGTGGCGTCGATCGCTGCGCTGGAAGGGCCGCAGGACTGCGTACGCGAGATCGCGCAGATGTACCAGGACCGTCGCGACGTCATGGTCGAGGGCCTGCACGGCGCCGGCTGGATGGTCGAGAAGCCCAAGGCCAGCATGTTCATCTGGGCCAAGATCCCCGAGCCCTTCGCCAAGCTGGGTTCGCTGGAGTTCTCCAAGCGCCTGATGACCGAGGCCAAGGTGGCGGTATCGCCGGGCATCGGCTTCGGCGAGTACGGCGACGACCATGTGCGCTTCGCGCTGATCGAGAACGAGCACCGCACACGCCAGGCGATGCGCAGCATCAAGAAGATGCTCAAGGAAGCCAAGGTATGACGCAGCCGGTTCGTGTCGGCGTCATCGGCCTGGGCACGGTCGGGCAGGGCGTGCTGCGCCTGCTGCGCAACAATGCCGAGGAGATCCAGCGCCGCGTCGGTCGGCCGGTGGTGGTCACGCACGTGGCCTCGCGCGATCTTTCGCGCCAGCGCGACTGCGATCTGGCCGGTGTCACGCTCTGCGCCGATGCCCTGAGCCTGGCGCGCGACGCCGATCTGGACATCGTCGTCGAGCTGGTGGGCGGCAAGACCGTGGCCCGCGAGGCGATCCTCGCGGCCGTGGGTCGCGGCAAGCCGGTGGTGACGGCCAACAAGGCCCTGCTCGCCGAGGACGGCAACGCGCTGTTCGACGCGGCGCGCCGCAACAACGTGGTCATCGCCTTCGAGGCGGCGGTCGCGGGCGGCATCCCGATCATCAAGGCGATCCGCGAGGGCCTGGCCGGCAACCGTATCGAGGGCCTGGCCGGCATCATCAACGGCACCTGCAACTACATCCTCACGCAGATGGCGGAGAAGGGCGAGAGCTTCGCCGATGCCCTGGCCGCCGCGCAGAAGCTGGGCTATGCCGAGGCCGACCCGACCTTCGACGTCGAGGGCGTGGATGCGGCGCACAAGCTCACCATCCTGGCGGCCATCGCCTTCGGCATGCCGTTGTCCTTCGAGGCCGTGGCGGTCGAGGGCATCAGCCAGGTCTCGCCGCAGGACATCAAGATCGCGCAGGTGCTCGGCTATCGCGTGAAGCTGCTGGGCATTGCCAAGCGTTCCGCGGCCGGGGTCGAGCTGCGCGTGCACCCGACCTTCGTGCCCGAGGACAAGCTGCTCGCCAAGGTCGACGGCGTGCTCAACTCGGTGCTGGTGCAGGGCAATGCCGTGGGCCAGGTCGGGTTCTACGGGCGCGGGGCCGGTGGTGATGCCACGGCCTCGGCCGTGGTCGCCGACCTGGTCGACATCGCCCGCGCGCTGGGCGGCGACGCGCGCCACGCCGTGCCGGCGCTGGCCTTCCAGCCGGAGGCGGTGCGCCCGCTGGGTGTACTGCCGCTGGCCGAGGTCGAGAGCGCTTTCTACCTGCGCCTGCAGGTGGCCGACGAGCCGGGCGTGCTCTCGCAGCTCACCGCCATCCTCGCGGCCCATGAGATCAGCGTCGAGGCGATCCTGCAGCGCGAACCCCGCGGTCACGAGGATGCCAATGTCGCGCTGATCACTTCGGTGGTGCCGCAGAAGCGTTTCGATGCCGCCGTGGCCGAGATGCGCCAGCTGCCCTTCGTCCGCGAAGGCGCGGCGCGCATTCGCGTCGAGAAGTTCTCCTAGCCCACGCCCGCGCTGCGGGCGGGGCGTGAGTGGATCGCCGCAGGCCATGAGAACGCGCAAGCCGCTGCACCTCGAGCCACTCGTACTGCGTGGCGGCTACCTGCAGCTGGAGCCGCTGGCGGCGACCCACACCGACGAGTTGTGCGCGGCCGGTGCCGATCCGGCGATCTGGGCCTGGTATCCGCGACCGGCCGATACCGCCGACGGCATGCGCGCCTTCGTCGAACAGGGGCTGGCGATGCAGCACGGCGGCCAGGCGCTGGTATTCGTGCAACGGCGTCTTGCCGACCGGGCCGTCATGGGCAGCACCCGTCTCGTGATCACTTCCGCGCCCGATTACCGGGCCGAGATCGGCTGGACCTGGCTGAACCCTAGCCACCAGCGCAGCGCCGCCAATACCGAGGCCAAGTACCTGCTGCTGCGGCACGCCTTCGAAACACTCGACCTGCTGCGGGTGGAGTTCAAGACCGACGCCCTCAACCAGGCCTCGCGGCGCGCCCTGGCGCGCATCGGTGCGCAGGAAGAGGGCACGCACCGCAGCCACATGATCACTGCCACCGGGCGCATCCGCGACTCGGTGTACTTCAGCATCGTCGACTCCGACTGGCCCCGCGTGCGGCAGGGGCTGGAACGCAAGCTCGCGGCACCCCCGCCAGCGTAGAATGGCCGCCTTTCCACCGAGACCCCCCGTGACCGCCCCCGCTTCCCGTTACACCGGCCTGATCGACCACTACCGCGCCCGCCTGCCGTTCGGCCCGGACGTGCGGCCGATTTCGCTCGGCGAGGGCCGCACCCCGCTGATCCGCCTCGAGAACCTGCCGCGCCAGGTGGGCTTCGAGGGCGAGCTGTACGTGAAGTTCGAGGGTCTGAACCCGACCGGCTCGTTCAAGGACCGCGGCATGACCACGGCGGTGACCCAGGCCGTGCACGAGGGCTCGCGCGCCATCATCTGCGCCTCCACCGGTAACACCTCGGCCGCTGCCGCGGCCTACGCCGCGCGTGCCGGCATCACCGCCTTCGTGCTGATCCCCGAGGGCAAGATCGCGCTCGGCAAGCTGGCGCAGGCCGTGGTGCATGGCGCCGTGGTCGTGCAGATCCAGGGCAACTTCGACGACGGCATGCGCCTGGTCAAGGAAGTGGCCCAGACCGCGCCGGTGGCCATCGTCAACAGCATCAACCCCTACCGCCTCCAGGGCCAGAAGACCGCGGCCTTCGAGATCGTTGAGGCCCTGGGGCGCGCCCCGGACGTCCACTGCCTGCCGGTCGGCAATGCCGGCAACATCACCGCGCACTGGATCGGCTACTCCGAGATGGCCGGCATCCGCACGCAGTCCTGTGCGCTGTGCAACGGCAACTGCCGCTTCTGCGACCAGCCCCAGGTGAACAACCGTCCGAAGATGGTCGGCTACCAGGCTGCCGGGTCGGCGCCCTTCCTGCGTGGCGGACCGGTGAAGGACCCCGAGACCGTGGCCACGGCGATCCGCATCGGCGACCCGCAGTCCTGGGACCGCGCCTGGATCGTGCAGAAGGAATCCGGCGGTTGGTTCGACGAATGCAGCGACGCCGACATCCTTGCCACACAGAAGCTGCTTGCCGTGAGCGAGGGCGTGTTCTGCGAACCGGCCTCCGCGGCCTCGCTCTGCGGGGCGCTGCGTGACATCAAGGCCGGCCGCATCGCCCAGGGCTCCACGGTGGTTTGTACCCTGACCGGCAATGGCCTCAAGGATCCGGACATCGTCATGAAGGACGGCCTCAAGGACCTGATCCAGGTGCCTGCCGAGCGCGGCGCCGTCGAGAAGGCCCTGCTCGCCCGCCTGAAGTAGGCCGGCGCGGCGGCCGCTCATGACGGCTTTGCAGGTCCGCCGCCGCGCGTCGGGTGACCCCGGTGCCTTGCCGCCGCAGCTGCATCCGGTCCTGCGCCGGGTCTACGCGGCGCGCGGAGTCGATGCCGGCGCCCTGACGCTCGACCTCAGGGACCTTCTGCCCCCGCACAGCCTGCGTGGCCTCGACGCGGCGGTAGACCTGCTGCGCAGTGCCCTGCACGATGGTCGGCGGATCGTGATCGCCGGTGACTACGACGCGGATGGGGCCACCGGCTGCGCCGTCGGTGTGCTGGGCCTGCGGGCCCTGGGCGCGAGCCAGGTCGACTATGTGGTGCCGGATCGCTTCCGCATGGGCTACGGTCTGTCGCCCGCGCTGGCCGAACTGGCGGCCGCCCGCGGGGCGCAACTGCTGGTGACGGTCGACAACGGCATTGCCAGCGTGGCCGGCGTGGCGCGGGCGCAGGCACTTGGCCTGCAGGTGCTGATCACCGATCACCATCTCCCCGGACCGGAGCTGCCGGCCGCCGAGGCCCTGGTCAATCCCAACCAGCCGGGCTGTCCATTTCCATCCAAGCACTTGGCTGGCGTGGGCGTGATGTTCTACCTGCTGCTCGCCCTGCGGGCGCGACTGCGCGAAGACGGTGCCTTCGCGGGCCGGGAGCCGCCGAACCTGGCCGAGCTGCTCGATCTCGTCGCGGTGGGGACGGTGGCCGACGTGGTGCGCCTGGACCGCAACAACCGCATCCTGGTTGAGCAGGGCCTGCGCCGCCTGCGGGCGGGCCGCGCCCGGCCCGGCCTGATGGCGCTGCTGCAGGTGGCCGGGCGTGATCCGGCACGGCTCGGCGCCCAGGACCTGGGCTTCGTACTCGGGCCCCGCATCAACGCCGCCGGGCGTCTGGAGGATATCCGCACCGGCATCGACTGCCTGCTGGCGCCGGACCTCGAAACTGCGCTGCCGCTGGCACGGGCCCTCGACCGCTACAACCGCGAACGTCGGGAGCTGGAGGCGCAGATGCGCGCCGAGGCCGAGGTGCTGGTGGGGGACTGCAGCGACGACACCGGCATCAGCCTGTTCGACCCGTCCTGGCATGAGGGCGTGGTGGGCCTGGTGGCCTCGCGCATCAAGGAGCGCGAGCACCGGCCGGTGTTCGCTTTTGCGCGCGCCCAGGATCCGGGCTGGCTCAAGGGCTCCGGCCGCTCCATCCCCGGCTTCCACCTGCGCGATGCGCTGGCCGCCATCGACGCCCGCCATCCGGGGCTGCTGGCACGCTACGGTGGCCACGCCATGGCCGCGGGCCTGTCCTTGCGCGAAGAGCGCCTGCCGCAGTTCCGCGCCCTGTTCGCGGCGGAATGTCGACGGACCCTGTCGGAGGACGTTCTGCAGCGGCTGCTCGAGACCGACGGCGAGCTGGCCACCGCGGAACTCAGCCTGGAAACGGCACAGGCGTTGGAGACCGCCGGTCCTTGGGGGCAGGGCTTTCCGGAGCCGCTGTTCGAAGGCCGTTTCCAGGTCGCCGATGTGCGTTGTGTCGGCGCCGACGGCGCCCATGTGAAATACCGCCTGCGCCACAGCGGCGGCACGGTGACGGCGATGGATTTCGGCGGCGCCGAACGCCTGCACAGCGTGGGCTCGCTGCACTTGGTGTACGCGCTGTCGGTGAACCGCTGGCAGGGCAACGAGAGCCTCGACCTGCGCATCCAGCATCTCGAGCCGATCGACGGATAGGGCTATTTCTACCCTCGCTGGGGGTTTCCCCGGGGCCTAGCATGTCGATCGTAGTCCCGAAGCCCCCCGGAGAGTCCCTTGCGCAGTCTGAGTCTCGGCCTGACGGCCGCGTTGGTCGTGTGTGTCCTGTCCGCCTGCAGTTCCGATCGTCCGGCGGCTGTCACGGTCACGCCGGGCGGCAACGCAACACCGCAGACGCGCTTCGATCTGGCCAACCGCTGCTTCGTGCTGCAGTCGCTCGACAGTCGCCAGTATGTCCAGCGTGACGGCGACGGCTTTGCCGCCACCGCCGCCAGCGCTGCCGACGCGGAGCGCTTCTACCTGAAGCCGACCGCGCTGGGCAAATACCTGCTGCAGGCGCCGGACAAGACCCTGCTCGCCGGCGACGGCGCGGCGGTGACGACGGCCGAAGCGCCGTCCGACGCCTGCAACTGGACCGTGGCCACCACCGCGCCCGGCCGCTACACCGCGACGCTCGAGAGCGCTGGCAGCGCGCTCGCGGCCGATGCCACGGGCCAGCTGGCCCTGGCCGCAGTCCCGTCAGGCTTCGCCTTCGTGCCCGCCGATGGCTGCACGGCCTACCCCGAGATCTCCACCGATTCGGTCGGCGAGACCTACAAGGGCCGCGGCGTGAACCAGCCGGTGGTGGGCTTCGCCGAAGTGCATACGCACATGGCCATGGGCCACGAGATGTCGGATGGCTCGCTGAACGTGGGACCCGCTGCGGCCGGCGTGCTGTACGGCCAGATGTACAACCGCTTCGGTGTACCCGCGGCGCTGGAGAACTGCGAGGCCTTCCACGGCCCGAACGGCATCCAGGATCCCGAAGCCCTGATCCTCGACATGACGCCGCTGACCACGCATGACACGGTGGGTTGGCCGGACTTCGTCAACTGGCCTGCGCACAACTCGCAGCTGCACCAGGCCATGTACTACAAGTGGGTCGAGCGCGCCTGGAAGGCGGGCCTGCGCATCATGGTCTCGGAAGGCACCAACATCGCGGCGCTGTGCGAGGTGGCGCGCATCTACGCGACGACGATCAATCCGGCAGCGGCAGGCTACGACTGCAACGACATGAGCCTGGGCATCAACCAGGTGAAGTACCTCAAGACGCTGCAGGACTACGTCGACGCGCAGGAAGGTGGTCCGGGCAAGGGCTGGTTCCGCATCGTCGGCAGCCCGGCCGAGGCGCGGCGCGTGATCAACGAGGGCAAGCTCGCCGTCGTCCCGGGCCTGGAGTTCTCCAACCTGTTCAACTGCACGACGCGCACGGTGCTGGGCCAGGCCGAGCAGATCGGCTGCACCAAGGAAGACATCGACCGCCAGATCGAGGAGATCTGGGAACTCGGCGTGCGCGAGCTGTTTCCGTATCACGACGTCGACAGTGCCCTGGGCGGTACCGGCATCTTCAACGGTGACGTGCTGAACCTGGTCGGCTTCTGGGGCACGGGCCACTTCTGGGAAACCTACGACTGCCCGGATGGCGGCGAGGGCGCGGCCTATTTCTACCCTGCGGGTGCCCGGATGACGACCTCGATCCCCGGCACCGGCAACGATCCGCTCAGCCAGATCGTGCTGGGCGGCGTGAACGGCACCCTGCCGCTGTATCCGGCCGACAAGCGCCAATGCAACGCGCGCGGCATGACGGAGCTGGGTCGCTACGTCGTCGAGAAGCTGATGGACAAGAAGTTCATCATCGACATCGACCACGCCGAGCTGTCGATCAAGCAGGACATGATCGACATGGCCAAGGCGCGCACGCCGGCCTATCCGCTGATCTCCGCGCACGGTGGCCATGGCGGCATCTCCACGCAGCAGGCCCGCGACATCCTCGCGATGGGCGGTCTGATCTACCCCTACAAGCCCAATGGCCGGGGCCACATGGCATTCATCGAGCAGCTCAAGCCGATCTGGCCGACGGGCCGGCCCATGGCCGTCGGCTACGGGATGGATGCCAACGGCATTGCCGACCGTGCGGGCCCGCGCGGTGCGGGCGCCACGCCGGTGCAGTATCCCTTCACGCTGTTCCAGGGCCCTGACTGGGGTGAAAAGTACGCCGGCATCCAGCCGGTGCGCTTCAACCTGCAGACCATTCCCGAGAGCGGCAAGACCTGGCACATCGACGAGGTCGGCACGGCGCACTACGGCATGGCCGCCGACTACGTCGAGGAGATCCGCCTCGAAGGGGGAAGCGAGGGTCTCGATGCGCTCTACAACTCGGCCGAGGCCTATCTGCAGATGTGGGAGCAGATCACCAACCGCTGAGCATCCCGGGGCTGCGGCGCCGGACCTGCGGGTCCGGCGCCGCGGTCAAGGAGCTCAGGCCCGGACGGTGGGCCGTGCGCGCGTGCCTGGCGCCGCCAGCGCGCCGGTCAGCAGACCACCCAGCAGGGCCGGCAGGAAGGCCCAGGCCCCCAGGCTCTCCATGGTGGCGGCCAGCAAGAGGAAGAACACCGCGAAGCCCATCAGGCCGATCAGGAAGCCGCGCAGCACCTGCAGCAGGGCGGCGCGCCCGGCCAGGGCGAGGGTGAAGGCGGGGATGACGACCGCGGCCACCGGGGCGCCGGCCAGCAGGCCGGTGAGAGTGGGGCCCAGCCCGCGGGCCGCGGCGGTGAGACCCAGCACCAGCAGGGCAGCGGCCGCCATGCGCGCCAGCAGTTCCACCTGCGGCAGGGGCGGCTTCGACACCGGACCGGCGCTGTCGGGGAGTCCATACCGGGCGGCAAGCCAGAGCGCTGGAATCACGCCCAGGCCCAGCACGACGGAATGGGCCAGGCCCGTCCGCTCGATCAGCAGCGCCACCAGCAGGTAGGCGAGCCAGGACAGCGGGATCAGCAGGAACCAGGGCAGGTGCCGGCTGCCGTGACCCACGGCCAGCATGTAGACGATGTTGGCCCACACTCCCGCCGGCGCCGCGTGCGCGATCTCCCGCGCATACCCGGCGCCGTCCGAGAGCCAGAGGGCGACAAGCACCGGACCGGCCACCAGCGGCAGCCCTCCGAGCAGGCCAGCAACCTGGGGACCCCAGCGCCGTCCGGCCAGGCTGGCGAGGCCGATCAGCGCCGGCGCGGCCAGCAGCTTGACCGCGAGAACCGCGCTCACGGGCTGCGCTTCACGCGAGGCGTCAGCGGAACAGTCGTGCGACCTTGTGCAGGCCGGCCACGAGCTGGTCGATGTCCTCGCGGTCGTTGTAGACCGCGATCGAGGCGCGGGCGGTCGCCGGCAGCCCGAAGCGCTGCATCAGCGGCATGGTGCAGTGATGGCCGGTGCGCACCGCGACGCCTTCCATGTCGAGCACGCTGCCGATGTCGGCAGGATGGGGGCCGTCCATGACGAAGGACAGGATGCCGCTCTTGCCGGGGGCCGTGCCCACCAGCCGCAGCCCAGGGACGGCCACCATGCGCGGAGTGGCGTATTCCAGCAGGGCATGCTCGTGCGCGGCCACTGCGTCCAGACCCACGCCTTGCAGCCAGTCGATCGCCGCGGCGCAGCCGACGGCGCCGGCCATGTCGGGCGTACCGGCCTCGAACTTGTAAGGCACCTCGTTCCAGGTGCTGCCCTCGAAGGCGACCGTGCGGATCATGTCGCCACCGCCGTGCCAGGGCGGCATCGCCTCGAGGTGCTCGCGCTTCGCGTACAGCGCACCGAAACCGGTGGGACCGTAGAGCTTGTGGCTGGAGAACACGTAGAAGTCGGCGTCGAGTGCCTTCACGTCGACCGCGAGGTGGGCCACCGCCTGCGCGCCGTCGACCAGCACCGGGATGCCGCGGGCATGGGCTTCACGGATCATCTCGGCGACCGGATTGACCGTCCCCAATGCGTTGGACACGTGCACGATCGACACCAGGCGCGTGCGCGGACCGAGCCGCGCGCGCCAGCCGTCCAGATCGGTGCTGCCGTCGTCGCGCACCGGCGCAGCAACGGTCTTCGCGCCTGCAAGCTGCCAGGGCACGATGTTGGAGTGGTGCTCCATGCCGGTCAGCAGCACCTCGTCGCCGGGCTGCAGGCGCGGCTGCAGGAAGCTGCGGGCGACGAGATTGATGCCCTCGGTCGTGCCGCGGGTGAAGACGATCTCCTCGCGGCTCGCGCCCAGGAAGCCGGCGATGCGGTCGCGTGCAGCTTCATAGGCCGTGGTCGCGCGCTCGGCCAGCTCGTGCACGGCGCGGTGCACATTGGCGTTGGCGTGGCGGTAGTAGCCGTCGAGCGCCTGCAGCACTGCCTCGGGCTTCTGCGTGGTGGCGGCATTGTCCAGGTAGGCCAGGCGCTTGCCGCGCGTGCGCTCGGACAGGATCGGGAACTGGGCGCGGATCGCCGTCAGGTCCAGGGCCGGTGAGGCACTTGCAGCGGGCAGGGCGGCGCTCATGCGGACAGGCCGAGGTCGGCGCCGACGCCGAGGCGTTGCAGCAGTACCCGGGCAACCTGGGTGCGCAGGCCCTCGTGCGCGATCTGCCCCAGCACCTCGTTGGCGAAGCTGCAGGTCAGCAGGCCGCGGGCGGTGGCTTCCGGCACGCCGCGGGCACGCAGGTAGAAGATGGCGTTGCGGTCGAGCTGCCCGAAGGTCGCGCCATGCGCGCACTTGACGTCGTCGGCGTAGATCTCGAGCTCGGGTTTGGCGTTGATCTCGGCCTGCTTGGACAGCATCAGGCTGGCAATCCGCTGCTCGGAATCGGTCTTGGCCGCGCCGGGGCGCACCACCACGCGGCCGTTGAGCACGGCGCGCGAGCGCTCGAAGCCCAGGCCGCGGAACACCTCGCGGCTGGTAGTGTGCGGCGCCGCGTGCTCGATCTCGATCTGGTTGTCGACATGGCTGCGTCCGGTCGGCGCGAACAGCCCATGGATCTGCGCCTGCGCACCCGGCGCGGCCAGGCGAATGCGCCAGTCATTGCGGGCCAGGGCGCCGCCGAGGTCGACGGTCACCAGGTGCAGGCGGGCATCGCGCTGCAGGCGCGCTGTGCCCTGGAACCACTGGGTCGTCGCCGCCGTTTCCTCCTGTACGCGCAGCAGCGTCAGCTCGGCGCCGTCCGCCAGGTCGATCTCGAGGCTGCGCGTGATCCAGCGCGTGCCCTCGCCGAGGCCGGCCTCGCGCAGGATCACGATAGCGCGGCTGCCGCGATCCAGCCGGATGCGGTGCGCGAGGTGATGCATCTCCCGGGCGCTGTCGGCGGTCGACAGGCACAGGGCCAGCAGCGGCTGCGGCGGTGACTCACCAGCCGCGAGGTGCAGGTCGAGGCCCTGGCGGGCGAAGGCACCATGCAGGCCACCGAGGCCCCCATGCACGTACCCGGCCGGCACCTGATAGCTGCTGGTGGGTTGCGCTGACTCGCCGTTGACCCAGACCTGCGTGCTGCAGCCCTCGAGGGCCCACGGCGTGGCATCAGCGCTGGCGCCGGTCGAGAGCTGCACGTCCAGGCCGGCCAGCGCGGTGAGGTCGGTGTAGTGCCAGGCTTCAGTCGAGCGATCCGGGAAGCCCTGCTCGCGGAAGCGGGCAAAGGCTTCGCTGCGCAGGGCCTGCTCGGCGGCTGGGCGCTGGGCCAGGAAGCGGGCGAAGGCCTGCTCGTAGGATGCGGCGGCGTTCATCAGGCGGCCCGCAGCCAGGCGTAGCCCTTTTCCTCGAGCTCGCGGGCCAGCTCCGGGCCGCCGGAGCGGACGATGCGGCCGTCGGCGAGCACGTGGACGCGGTCGGGCTGCACGTAGTCGAGCAGGCGCTGGTAGTGGGTGACCAGCAGGGTGGCTCGCTCTGGCGAGCGCATCGCGTTGATGCCGTCGGCGACGATCTTGAGTGCGTCGATGTCCAGGCCGGAGTCAGTCTCGTCGAGCACCATGAGCTTGGGCTCGAGCACGAGCATCTGCAGGATCTCGTTGCGCTTCTTCTCGCCACCGGAGAAGCCTTCGTTGACCCCGCGCGAGAGCATCGCCGGATCCATCTTCATCTGCTTCACGCGATGCCGGACCCAGGCCAGGAACTCGGCAGCATCCAGCTCCTTCTCGCCGCGCTGCTTGCGCTGGGCGTTGAAGGCGGCGCGCAGGAAAACCATGTTGCTGACACCCGGGATCTCGACCGGGTACTGGAAGCCCAGGAAGACTCCAGCCGCGGCGCGGGCTTCGGGCTCCAGGGCCAGCAGATCCTGCCCGGCGAACTGCACGCTGCCGTCCGTGACCGTGTAGTCCTCGGCGCCGGCGAGTACCTTGGACAGCGTGGATTTGCCCGCGCCGTTGGGCCCCATGATCGCGTGCACCTCGCCTGCGCGCAGCTGCAGGTTCAGGCCCTTGAGGATGGTCTTGTCGCCGATGCGGGCGTGGAGATTCTGGATGTCGAGCATGTGGCTGGAACCTGGGGGTTCTGGCTGGGGTTCTGACGGGCTGGGACGGTCAACCGACCGCGCCCTCGAGGGAGACCTGCAGCAGTTTCTGGGCTTCCACGGCGAACTCCATGGGCAGTTCCTTGAAGACCTGCTTGCAGAAGCCGTTGACGATCATCGAGACCGCGTCCTCTTCGCCGATGCCGCGGGTGCGGCAGTAGAACAGCTGGTCCTCGCCGATCTTCGAGGTGGTGGCCTCGTGTTCGAGGATGGCGCTGGCGTTGCGGATCTCGGTGTAGGGGAAGGTGTGGGCGCCGCAGTGCTCGCCGATCAGCAGGGAATCGCACTGGGTGTGGTTGCGGGCGCCCTCGGCCGATTCGAGCACGCGCACCAGGCCGCGGTAGGCCTGCTGGCCGTGGCCGGCGGAGATGCCCTTCGACACGATCGTCGAGCGGGTGTTCTTGCCGACGTGGATCATCTTGGTGCCGGTGTCGGCCTGCTGGCGGTGGTGGGTGAGTGCCACCGAGTAGAACTCGCCGACCGAGTCGTCGCCGCGCAGGATGCAGCTCGGGTACTTCCAGGTGACCGCGGACCCGGTCTCGACCTGGGTCCAGGAGATCTTGCTGCGGCGGCCGCGGCAGTCGCCGCGCTTGGTGACAAAGTTGTAGATGCCGCCGACGCCGTTCTCGTCGCCCGGATACCAGTTCTGCACCGTGGAGTACTTGATCTCGGCATCGTCGAGCGCCACCAGTTCCACCACCGCGGCATGCAGCTGGTTCTCGTCGCGCTGCGGGGCGGTGCAGCCCTCGAGGTAGGACACGTGGCTGCCTTCCTCGGCGACGATCAGGGTGCGCTCGAACTGGCCCGTGTTGCGCTCGTTGATGCGGAAGTAGGTGGACAGCTCCATCGGACAGCGCACGCCCTTGGGGATGAACACGAAGGAGCCGTCGGTGAACACCGCCGAATTGAGCGCGGCGTAGAAGTTGTCGCCGAAAGGCACGACCGTGCCCAGGTACTTGCGCACCAGCTCGGGGTGCTCGCGCACGGCTTCGGAGATCGAGCAGAAGATGACGCCGGCCTCGGCCAGCTTCTTGCGGAAGGTGGTACCGACGGAAACGGAGTCGAACACCACGTCGACGGCGACCTGCGGCTGTACGCCGGCGAGCATCTCCTGCTCCCTGAGCGGGATGCCAAGTTTCTTGTAGGTCTCCAGCAGCTTGGGGTCGACCTCGTCCAGGGACTTGGGCGCATCCTTCATCGACTTGGGCGCCGAGTAGTAGGAGATGGCCTGGTAGTCGATGGCGGCGACCTGGACATGTGCCCACGTCGGTTCCGTCATCTTCAGCCAGCGGCGGTAGGCCTTGAGCCGGAACTCCAGCAGCCATTCCGGCTCACCCTTCTTGGCCGAGATGAAGCGGATGGTGTCCTCGGACAGCCCCGGCGGCGAGGTCTCCGAGTCGATGTCGGTGACGAAACCGGCGCTGTAGCTCCGGTTCTTGATCAGCTCGTGGACATCCGTGGGCTGCGCGGACATGTCAGCGCTCCGTGGCCGGCATGACCGGCTGGAAGTTCAGGGGGAATTCGGCACCGCGACGCGGGGCAGGGGCGGCCATCTGGGCCAAGGTCACCGCCTCCAGGGCCTGGCGCAGCGCGCGGTTGATCAGGCGCCAGTTGGCCCGCGTGGCGCAGTCCTGCTCGATGCTGCAGCTGCCGGTATGGGTGGCGCAGTCCGTCACCGAGATCGGGCCCTCGAGCGCGCCGACAATGTCGGCGACCGAGATCCGCTCGGCGCTGCGGGCCAGACGGTAGCCGCCATGGGCGCCCCGCAGCGACTCCAGCAGGCCGCCGCGGGCGAGCGCCTTCAGCAGCTTGGCCACGGTGGGGGCGGGGACGTGGGTGCGCTCGGCCAGTTCCTGGCCGGTGTGCACCCGGTCCGGATGACGGGCGATGGCCGTCATCAGCACGGTGGCGTAGTCGGCGAGTTTGCTGAGCTTCAACACGAAACAAGACCAAAACAGTACGAATTGAATTCTAACGGCTGCAGGGTAGGGGTCGCAACGGCTTTGGCGCCGAATTCGCAGATAGGCTCTAAGCTGGAAGGAATCATCTTCCGGACCTTCCATGAGTAACGATATCGCCTGGGACGTAGATGCGCCGTTCGTCGAGCGCGTCACCGTCGGCCCCGAGCACCTGGACCGTTTTGGCCATACCAACAACGTGGTCTACCTGTCCTTCCTGGAGCGGGTGGCCTGGAGCCACTCGCTGAGCCTGGGGCTTGGCTTCGAGGCCTACGAGCAGCTCAACGCCGGCTGCGTGGCGCGCCGCCACGAACTGGACTACCTGCTGCCGACCTTCGCGGGGGACGAACTCCTTCTGGCGACCTGGGTGCACGAGAACGACTTCCGCCTGAGCATGTGGCGCCGCTACCAGATCGTGCGCGCCGCCGACCGCCGGACGATCCTGCGCGGCCAGACCCACTGGGTCTGCGTCGACATGAAGACCGGCAAGCCCAAGCGCATGCCGCCTGAGTTCCAGGCTTACCGACCCTGGCCGCGCAAGGGGGAGCCGGCATGAACCGTGTGGAGATCGAGTTCTGCATGCAGTGCCGCTGGCTGCTGCGGGCCGGCTGGGTGGCGCAGGAACTGTTGACGACCTTCCCGGACGAACTTCAGGAAGTATCGCTAAAGCCAGGAAAAGGCGGGATATTCCAGGTCCGCGTGAACGGGGTTCTGGTGGCCGACCGGGCCCGCGACGGCGGCTTCATGGACCTGCCGCTGCTCAAGCAGGCCATCCGCGACCGGGTGGCTCCGGAACGCGATCTGGGCCACAGCGAGCGCAAGCCCGCGTCCTGAGCGCCCGCTCAGGCCAGCCACAGCAGGGTCGGGATGCCGCCGCGGTCACCGCGCAGGAGCGCCCTTTGCCGGTAGTGGCGGCCCAGGGTGACCAGCAGGGCCTCATCGCCGTCCAGGACCCAGGCCCCGGGTTCTTGCCAGTGTCCCGCGTGGTCGCGGGCCACCGCCTCCAGGCAGCGCCAGCCCTGGGCGGCCAGCTGGTCCCCGAGGTCGCGCTGGTCGCGCTCGTTGGCCGGGCGCTCGCGCGGGACGGCGTCCGGGTTCCAGGCCGTGATGAAGTGCCAGTGCTGCTGGCAGCCGGCCGCGGCCAGGCGGCGGTCCAGGCGGGGGCAGGGCTGGCCGACCCGCACGCTGTGCCAACGCCTGCCGATCTGGACGCAATAGCTGGCGGCGGAAAAGGCTGCCAGCAGGGCCGGGTCGGGTGTCATGCGCCGCTCAATCCGCCAGGACGCGGCTCAGCAGGCGGTCCAGGAGCTGGGCGAGCACCTCGAGCTGGTCATTGAGCGTGTGGCCGCTGTCGAGCAGGGTCAGTTCGGCGCGGTGGGTGCGGGCGAAGCGCAGGCCGCGCTCGGGCGGCACGATGTCGTCCTGCCAGCCATGGACCACGCTGCACAGGGCGGGAATGCCGTCCGGCTCCTCGTCCCAGCCGGGGAAATACAGGGCCGGGGCCATGAGGAAGAGGGCCCGCGGTTGGAGCGCTGCACAGGCCATCGCTGAAACATAGCCCCCCATGCTGGAACCCACGAGCACCAGGCGGCGTGCCCGGGGCTGCAGGGCCTGCAGCTGCGCGACGCGGATTCGCGGGTCGTGCGTGTGACTATAATCCGGACTGAGCACCTCGAAGCCGCGCGCCCGTGCGGTCTGCGCCAGGTGCACGATCTTCCGTCCCCAGGGGCCGCTTTCCTTGCCGTGGGCGAAGACGACGAGGTTTTCAGACATCGTTGCACCCATGGCCGAAACGATTCGCGAAACGGGGAGCGCATGATACGCAAAGCACGCAAGGCGACCGGGGACACTGCCGCACCGCCGGCGCGTTCTCGACGCGAACGCCGGCTGCGCAAGCACGAACCCCTGGACGTGAACCTGACGGTCCGCCTGAACTTTGGCGCCGGCGACAGCGATCACGTCGACGTGATCCACGACCGCCGTATTCCCATGGTCGGCAGCGTGCTGGCCAACCGCGACCGCATCCTGCGCGGCTTCCTGGGGCTGCTGATGCGTACCGCCTTCACCCAGCCGCGCGTGGCGCGGGAGCTGTTCCCGATGACGCGCCTGCTCTCCCGCAAGTCTGACGACGAATCCTGATCCTCCGCCGTCCATGAAAGCCCTGACGCAGTTCAATGCCGTGGTCCTGGCCTTTGCCGCCACTTTCGCCGTCATTCTGGGCGTGGTCTGCCTGATGTATGCCGTCAACCTCGACGCCGCACCGCGCCTGCGCGCCGAATGGCCGACCGTGAGCCGGGTGACGCTCGCGTTCTGGCTGTTGATGGTCGTGGCCGGTGCCGTGTTCCTGCGCCAGCGTCGCGCCCCGGGCGTGCGCTGGCCGGAGCAGGGCGTGCTGCTGGCCAGCCTCGTGGCGGGTGCCCAATACATCCTGCGCGTACTCGCCTAGCCGGCGCGCGCCACTGAGATGCGCTGACGCGCAGGGGGAATCGCGGATGGAGCTGCCCAAGCCCAAGCAATGGGAAGTGCTGAGCCTGGTGCCGATCCTCGCCGGCCTGTATTGGCTGTTGGCCGAGGTGGGCCTGTCCTGGTGGCTTTGGGCCCTGGTGCCCGGCGGCCTGCTGCTGGCCAGCGGACTTGCCCTGCTGCTGATGCCGGGCGACCCCCGGATCCTCGGGCTCATGGCCCTGGGCAGCGTGCTCGGCGTGCTGCTGGCGATCCCAGCCTGGTGGAGTGCAGACACCGGCACCGTCGTGCTGGCGGTGGCGGGTTCGGTCGCCAGCTTCCTGGCCTGCGGGCGCGCCGCCGTCCTGCGGGCGCCCGTGCATGACGGCGCCGTCCCCCCGGTCGTTGACCGGAGCATGGACCTGAAGGTGGGCCTGGACGAGGCCGTGCTCGGCTATTTCGTGTGCACGGCACGCCTGCCCAGCGGTGACATGGCCGCGAAGGCCTGCGAGGAGGCCGGACGCCTCGAGGCGGCATTGGCGAGCCGGGGCTGGCTGGACGATGCCAGTGGCTTCCATCCGGCGCCGACACCACCGAAGCAGACCTATGTGCACCGTGCACGCCTCTACGGTCACGGCTACGAGGTCCTGCGCTTCGATAGCGGCTACGACCCGGACCCCGATCTGCCGGGCGCTCAGGCCTGGAAGCTGCAGGCGGCCAACGACGAGTGCGAAGTGCGCATCCTACGCCACCCCGGCCCGCCTCGGCCCTGGCTGATGTGCATCCATGGCTACCGCATGGGCATGGCCTGGATGGATTTCGGCCTGTTCCCGCCGGGATACCTGCATCACCGCCTGGGTTTCAACCTGGTCATGCCGGTGCTGCCGCTGCACGGGACCCGTCGCGTTGGCCTGCGCTCCGGTGATCGCTACCTCGATGGCGACCCCCTGGATCTGGTCTATGCCCAGGCCCAGGCGCTCTGGGATCTCCGCCGCACCATTGCCTGGCTGCGGGCCACCGAGGAACGGCCCCGCATCGGCGTCTACGGCGTCTCGCTCGGCGGCTACAACACGGCCCTGCTGGCCAACTACGAGACCGGCCTGGATTTCGCGGTCGCCGGCATTCCCGTGGTGGATTTCTCCTATGCGCTCTGGCGCTTCCTGCCGCCGATGCACGCCCAGTACTTCGCGGCACGTGGCCTGGACGAGGCGCGCTATGAGCGGATCCTGTCGGTGGTTTCCCCGCTCACGCGTACGCCCCAGCTCGCCCGCGAGCACCTGCACATCGTGGCCGCCACGGCGGACCGCATCGTGGTGCCCCACCATCCGGTGCGGCTCTCCCGCCACTGGCAGGTGCCGGTGACCTGGTACCAGGGCTCGCACCTGTCGATCCGGCGGGAGCGGGAAGTGCGCGAGGTGCTGCGCCTGGCCAGCGCCCGCGCCGGCTGGCGCGAGGACGGTACCGGCTAGTCGCCGGGACCCAGGGAGTTTTTGCCAGCCGGGCCCGCGCCGACGCTGCGCTAGAATCCCTGACCTACCGTTCTTCGGCCTTTCCATGAAACCAGTCGCCATCACCGGCACGGGTCTTTACACACCGCCCGAATCCATCTCCAACGATGAGCTGGTGGCCTGCTTCAACGCCTACGTCGAGCGCTACAACCTCCAGAATTCGGAGGCGATTGCCAGCGGCAGCCTTGCGCCACTGGCGCCGTCCAGCTCCGAGTTCATCGTCAAGGCCTCCGGCATCCAGTCGCGCTACGTGGTCGACAAGGCCGGCGTGCTCGACATCGACTTCATGCGCCCGCGCATCCGCAACCGCGGCAATGACGAGGTCTCGCTGATGGCGGAAATGGGCGTCGCCGCCGCCCGCCAGGCGCTCGAGCGGGCCGGCCGCTCCGCAGCCGAGGTCGATTGCGTGCTGGTGGCCTGCTCCAACATGCAGCGCGGATACCCGGCCATGGCCGTGGAGATCCAGCAGCAGCTCGGGATCAACGGCTACGGCTACGACATGAACGTGGCCTGCGCCTCGGCGGCGTTCGGCATCCAGGCGGCCGTCGATGCGGTCCGCCAGGGCAACGCCCGTGCCGCGCTCGTGGTCTCTCCAGAGATCTGCAGCGGCCACCTCAACTGGCGCAATCGCGACTGCCACTTCATCTTCGGCGATGCGGCCACGGCGGTCCTGGTGGAGCCGCTCGAGGGTGCCCGCTCGGACCTGCGCTTCGAGATCCTGGGCACCCGCCTGCTGACCCAGTTCTCCAACAACATCCGCAACAACTACGGCTTCCTGAACCCGTCCGAGCAGCCCCCACGGACCTGGCACGATGTATTGTTCAACCAGGAAGGGCGCAAGGTCTTTAAGGAGGTCGTGCCGATGGTGTCCGACCTGATCCAGTCGCACCTGGGCGACCTGGGCATCGACCCCCAGGCGGTCCGTCGCTTCTTTCTGCACCAGGCCAACCTGTCAATGAACCAGTTCATTGCCCGCAAGGTCCTAGGTCGTGAACCGTCGCTGGACGAGGCGCCGGTCATCCTCGACGAGTATGCGAACACCAGTTCGGCGGGGTCGGTGATTGCCTTCCACAAGCATCACGCCGATCTTCAGCCGGACGATGTCGCGGTGCTGTGCGCCTTCGGCGCCGGCTACTCGGCGGGTTCCGTCATCATGAAGCGCCGCCCTGCGGCCTGAACCGGTCCATCTGTCCATGAGCCAAGAGAAGTCCTCGCTGCTGTCCCGCTTCTTCGCCTTCATCTGGAAGGCCTTCGTCTTCCTGTTCCGTGCCGCGGTGGTGCTCAGCTTCGTGGTGAGCCTGACCCTGCTCTGGTTCACCTTCCGGGGCGGCAAGCCGGTGACGGTGGAGGACAACGTGGCGCTGGTGCTGGCGCCCACCGGCGTGCTGATGGAGCAGATCGACGAGGATCCGGGCGAGCGCCTGCTGCAGAACATCAGCGGCGAGGAGCCGGCCCAGTCGCGGCTCCGGGACCTGATCGACGCCCTCGAGGCGGCCAAGGACGATCCGCGCATCAGTTTTGCCGTGCTCAAGCTCGACAGCCTCTGGGACGCCGGCCTGCCGCAGATGGAAGAACTGGTGGCGGCGATGCAGGAGTTCCGCGCCAGCGGCAAGAAGATCGTGGCCTACGGCCCCTGGTACGAGCAGACCCAGTACTACGCCGCAGCCCAGGCCGACGAGATCGTCGTCGACCCGATGGGCATGGTCGTGGTGGAGGGCTTCAGCCTCTACCAGAACTACTTCAAGGAGGCGCTCGACAAGCTGGGTGTCGACGTGCACGTGTTCCGGGTCGGCGAATACAAGTCGGCGGTCGAGCCCTTCACCCGCAATGACATGTCGGCCGAGGCGCGCCAGGCGGGCCAGCAGTGGCTGGGCGATCTCTGGAGCCAGTATGGCAAGGCCGTGGCGGCCGGGCGCCAGCTGCCCGAGGACGCCGTGGACAACTACGTGAGCACCCTGAGTGCGGGGCTGGCACAGGCCAAGGGCGACACCGCCGGCTACGCCAAGGCCAAGGGCCTGGTCACGCATGTGGAAACCCTGGCGGAGTTCCGCAAGCGCATGGGCGCCATCGTCGGATTCGATGACGACCACGGCAGCTTCCGGCAGATCCACTATCTCCAGTATCTCAGCGCCGTCGACCACGCCCGCCGCCAGGCGCAGGCACCGAGCAAGCCGGGCCGCATTGCCCTCGTCGTGGTGCAGGGTGAGATCGTCGACGGGGCCGGCGATGTGGGCCAGGCGGGCGGCGACACCATCACCGACCTGCTGGACGAGGCGCGCCGCGACCCGGACGTGGCCGGCGTGCTGCTGCGGGTCGATTCGCCCGGTGGCAGCGTCTGGGCCTCCGAGCAGATCCGTCGCGCCGTGCAGCAGCTAAAGGCCGACGGCAAGCCGGTCGTGGCCTCGATGTCGACCGTGGCCGCCAGCGGCGGCTACTGGGTGTCGATGGACGCCAACGAGATCTGGGCGCACGAGTCGACCATCACCGGCTCGATCGGCATCTTCGGCCTGATTCCCACGCTGGATCGCAGCCTGGCCAAGATCGGTATCCACACCGACGGCGTCGGCACGACCTCGCTGGCGGGCGCCTTCCGCCTGGATCGGCCGATGTCACCCGAGATGGGTGCGATCATCCAGTCCCAGATCGACAAGGGGTACCGCGATTTCATCGAGGGCGTCTCCAAGGCGCGCAAGCTGCCGATCGAGAAGGTCGACAACCTGGCGCGCGGCCGCGTCTGGAGCGGCCAGGACGCCAAGGACCTGGGTCTGGTGGACCACTTCGGTGGCCTGGATCAGGCGGCCGACGCTGCGGCGCGGCTGGCGGGCTTCGAGCCCGACGCCTACGAACTCGACGAGCGCCTGCCGGAGCGCGATTTCGCCTCGCGCCTGCTTGCACATTTCTCGGGCAGCATCCGCGTCGACCTGATCCCCGGGGTCTCGGCCCGGCTGCGCGAGTGGTCGGCCCGCAGCGACCTGCAGCGCGTGCTGACCTCGTTCAACGATCCGCGCGGCATGTACGCCAACTGCTACTGCCGGCCCACGCAGGGCGGCAGCCAGGCTCGCTGATGCCGCGCGCCCGCGTCGGCGACATCGATCTGCACTATCTCGAGGCGGGCTCCGGCCCGCCTCTCGTTTTGCTCCACGGCCTGGGCGGCTCGGTCGGCGACTGGGAGCACCAGATACCGTTCTTCTCGCGTCGCTACCGGGTGATCGCCCCGGACCTGCGCGGGTTCGGCGACACACCGCCCGGACGGCGCTTCCCCTCGGTGCCGCGTCTGGCCGCGGATGTTGCCGGCCTCATGGACATCCTGGGCATTCCGGATTTCCTGCTCGCCGGCCATTCGATGGGTGGCGCCGTGGCGCTGCAGCTGGCGCTGGATCGGCCGGAGGCGGTGGGCCGGCTGGTGATCGCCAACAGTGTCCCGAGCTTTCGGCCCCAGCGCCCGCGCCACTACCTGGAGTTTGCGTTTCGCTGGGCGGTGATGGGCTTGCTCGGGCCGGCGCGCCTGGCGCGCATCGGCGCGCAGCGGCAGTTTCCCGATCCGGCGCAGGCCGAGCAGCGGGCGCGCCATGTCGCCCGCGGTGCCCGCAACACGCGCCGGGCCTACCTGGCTGCCCTGGCCGCCCTGGGTGGCTGGTCAGTGATCGATCGCCTCGACGAGCTGCGCATGCCGATCCTGGTCGCGGCCGCCGAGCATGACTACTTCGGCCACGACGAGACGGTGAAGTTCGCGCATGCCTTGCCCTGCGCGCGCCTGCACCTGTTCCGCGATGCCCATCACGGCCTGCCGGCCGAGCAGCCGCAGCGCTTCAACGCGGTCATGCTGCGCTTCCTCGCCGGGCCACCGCCGAAACCGCGGCGCGTCGAGGAGGCGGCATGAGCGCGGCGCCGATTGGTGTCTTCGACTCCGGCCTTGGCGGCATCTCGGTGCTGCGCGAACTGCGACGCCTGCTGCCCGCCGAGCACCTGATCTACTACGCCGACAGCGGCCACTGTCCTTATGGCGGCAAGCCGCGCGAGGCCATCGTCGAGCGGGCGGTGACCATCACCGAGTTCCTGCTGGCCCGGGGCGCCAAGCAGATCGTCGTGGCCTGCAATACCGCGACCATTGCCGCGGTGGAGCAGCTGCGCGCCAGCTATCCGGTGCCTTTCGTCGGCATGGAGCCGGCGGTGAAGCCGGCCGTGGCCGCGACGCGCAGCGGCACCGTTGGCGTGCTGGCCACCGGGGCGGCATTGGCGGGGGAGAAGTTCCATACGCTCGTGGCCCGTCACGCCCACGGGGTGCGGGTCATCACGCAACCCTGTCCGGGCTTGGTGGAGCGGGTGGAGGCGGGTGATCTGGAGGGGCCACAGACCAGGGCTCTGGTCGAGCGCTACACCGCGCCCTTGCTCGCGCAGGGTGCGGATGTACTGGTGCTGGGCTGCACCCACTATCCCTTCCTGCGACCCCTGATCCAGTCGGTTGCGGGCCCCGACGTCCAGCTGCTGGATACCGGCGCGGCCGTGGCGCGGCAGGCCCAACGGCTGCTGGAACGCGAACAGCTCCTGAATGACGCCGCAATGCCAGGATCGATCGAATGGCACACCAGCGGCGACGCCGGGGCCTTTGCGACGCTCCATGAGCGCTTGATGAGGGCCTAGTGCCCGGCCGCGGGACGTCCTAGACGAAGCGCATCGACAGGTCGACGGCGCGCAGGTGCTTGGTGATGCTGCCGATGGAGACGCGGTCGATGCCGGTCTCCGCCAGGCTGCGCACATTGTCGAGTGTGGTGCTGCCGGAGTACTCGATCACGGTGCGCCCGCCGCCGGCGCGATGCGCGCGGGTGAGGCGCACCGCCTCGCGCAGCTCGTCCAGCGGAAACTCGTCCACGAGCAGCAGGTCGACATCGGCAGCCAGTGCAGCCCGCGCCTCGTCGAGCGTCTCGGCCTCGGTCATCAGCGGCACGCCGGCGTCGAGCGCCCGCGCGGCAGCGATGGCCGGCGCAATGCCACCAGCCGCGGCGATGTGGTTTTCCTTGATCAGGATGCCGTCATACAGCCCGATACGATGATTGGCGCCACCGCCGCAGAGCACGGCGTACTTCTGCGCATTGCGCAGCCCGGGCAGGGTCTTGCGGGTGTCGACAATGGCGCAGCCGGTGCCAGCCACCACATCCACGTAGCGCGCGACTGCGGTCGCGGTGCCCGACAGGGTCTGGAGAAAGTTCAATGCTGGCCGTTCGCCGGTCAGCAGGGCCCGGGCCGGGCCCTGGAGGCGGTAAAGCCGCTGATCCGGCACGACCCGTTCGCCTTCGGCCACCAGCCAGTCGATGCGGATCGCCGGATCGAGTTGGCGGAACACCTCGTCGACCCAGGGCCGTCCACAGATCACCGCGCGCTCGCGCGAGATCACCTGGGCTTCGGCGATTGCGGCCGCGGGCACCAGCCGGGCGGTGACGTCGCCCGTGCCGATGTCCTCTGCCAGCGCGTGAGCGACTACCGACGCGAGGTCGTTGACGTAGGCGGGGAGGCGCAGATCCTTGGCCGCGGGCATCGCGTCGCGTCCTTCAGGTCTTGAGCAGGAATTCGAGCAGGGCCATCTGCGCCCACAGGCGGTTCTCGGCCTCGTCGAACACCACCGAGCGCGGGCCGTCGATCACCTCGGCACTGACTTCCTCGCCGCGATGTGCCGGCAGGCAGTGCATGAAGACCGCATCCGGCTTGGCACGCGCCATCAGCGCGGCGTCGACCTGATAGCCGGAAAAGGCGGCGAGCCGCTTCTGGGTCTCGGCTTCCTGGCCCATGCTGGTCCAGGTATCAGTGACGATCAGGTCCGCACCGTTGGCGGCAAAGCTGGCGCCACGCATGAGCTCCACGCTGTCACCGGCTTCGCGCACGAGCGCCGGGTCGGGCTCGTAGCCCTTTGGGGCGGCGATGCGAAGCGTGAAGCCGAACAGCTTCGCCGCCTCGATGAAGGAATGGCAGACGTTGTTGCCGTCGCCGATCCAGGCGGCGACCTTGCCGCGCGGGTCACCGCGATGCTCGAACCAGGTCTGCATGTCGGCCAGGAGCTGGCAGGGGTGATGCTGGTCCGAGAGGCCGTTGATCACCGGTACGCGCGAGTTGCGAGCGAGGTCGATCTGGTCCGCCTGCGAGTCATTGCGGATCATGATCGCGTCGCACATGCGCGACAGCACCTTAGCGGTATCGCTGATCGGCTCGTCGCGGCCCAGCTGGGTGGCGCCGGAGTGCAGGAACAGGGCATGCCCGCCGAACTTCGCCATGCCGGCCTCGAAACTGACCCGCGTCCGGGTGGAGTTCTTGGTGAACACCATGGCCAGCGTCTTGCCCACGAAGGGGCGGTACGACGGATCGGGGTGGGCGCGCAGCGCCATGGCGCGCTCGACGATCGCGCGTGCCTCCGCAGGAGAGAGATCGGAAAGCCGCAGGAAATGGCGTGCCATCAAAGGCCTCTTCAACGAAAAAGGGCCGCGCCAGAGCGCGGCCCCGTGTGGCGTCCCGGGCTCAGCCCAGGTTCTTTTCCACGAACGACCAGTTCACGAGCGCCCAGAAGTGCTCGACGAAGCTGGCGCGGGCATTGCGGTAGTCCACGTAGTAGGCGTGCTCCCAGACGTCGCAGGTCAGGAGGGGCTTCTGGCCCGAGGTGAGCGGGCAGCCGGCGTTGGAGGTGCTGACGATGGCGAGGCTGCCGTCAGCGTTCTGGACCAGCCAGGCCCAGCCCGAGCCGAAGGTGTTCATCGCGGTCTCGGTGAACAGCTTCTTGAAGTCCTCGACGCCGCCGAACTGCTTGACCAGCGCGTCCGTGAGCTTCTTGCCCGGCGGGGTCTGCTGGGGCGTCAGGCAGTTCCAGAAGAAGGTGTGGTTCCAGACCTGGGCGGCGTTGTTGAAGATCTTGCCGGAGGACTTCCGGACGATGTCCTCCAGCGCCATGTTCTCGAACTCGGTGCCGGCGATCAGCTTGTTGCCGTTGTCCACATAGGCCTTGTGATGCTTGCCGTAGTGGAAGTCCAGGGTTTCGGCCGACATGTGCGGCGCCAGGGCGTCGCGGGCGTACGGGAGTTCCGGGAGGGTCAGGGCCATGAGTGTTTTTCCTGTGCTTGGCGGGGGAAGGGCGCGCTTCTTGCGAGCCTTCGGCTGGCGTGGGGGACGCCACCATAGGCGAGGGGGGAGGCAAATTCAATAGTCGTTCAAATGCGATTCAACTCTTGTACACACGGGCGCGTATAATCCGCGGCCGCGAACGCTGCCCGGACGGAGAAAACGATGGACGCCCTCGAGCGAATCAAGAAGCAAGTTACTGATAACCCGATCATTATTTACATGAAGGGCTCGCCCGACTTTCCCCAGTGCGGGTTCTCGGCGCGCGCCGTGCAGGCGCTCAAGTCCTGCAACGTGCCCTTCGCCTCGGTGAACATCTTCGAGGACGAGGAGATCTACCGGGCGCTGCCCAAGTTCGCCAACTGGCCGACCTTCCCGCAGCTCTACGTCAAGGGCGAGCTGGTTGGCGGCTGCGACATCACCCTGGACCTGTTCCAGTCGGGTGAGCTGCAGAAGATGCTGAGCGAAGCCGTCGCGGGCAAGAAGGCCGCCTGAACGGCCCCGGACTGTGGTTGCAGACGCCCGCCTCGCGCGGGCGTTTTCTTTTGGGGCCCGGCCTCAGGCATGCAGCAGGGCGGCGGCCACTTCCTGGGCCTTGGACGGTCCGGCCAGCAGTTCCACCCACTTGAGGCCGAAGGCCATGGCAGCGGCCGGCCCCTGGCCGGTGACGCAGTGGCCATCGACGACCACGGGCTGGTCGACGTAGTGGATGATCTGGTCGCGGAAGGCGGGGTAGGCCGTGGCCTTCTTGCCGTCCAGGAGTTCATGGATCGCCAGGGTCAGGGCCGGGGCGGCGCAGATGCCGCCGTACCAGCGGTGCGCCAGGCGCTGCTGCTTGAGCCGCGCTGCGAGTCCGGGATGGGCGCCCAGGGCCCTCGCACCGGCCTCGCCCCCGGGGACGACGATGGCGTCGTAGTCCTGGGCACCGAGGTCCGCCAGCCGCGCGTCTGCAAGCAGGGGGATATCACGGGTTCCGCGCACCTGCAGGCCGTCCTCGATGCTGGCGACGGTCACCCGGATGTCACCGCGGCGGAGGATATTCACCAGGGTGACGGTTTCCAGTGATTCGGAGCCGTGCGCTACGGGAACCAGGACGTTCATCGGCGAGCTTCCTCCTGCGTGGATGCCCCTGCCTGCGAGGATGCAAGGGGGCTTTTCCGGAGCATGGTCTACTCCACCGGGGCAGGCAAGCGGCGTAGAATCCAGATCGATAAAGCCAGCAGAAATAATCGGAGACCCCGCATCATGGCCGCGTATCGCCACATCAAGATCCCCACCCAAGGCGAAAAGATCAGCGTCAAGAACGGCAAGCTGCACGTGCCTGATCAGCCGATCGTCGGCTACGTCGAGGGCGACGGCATCGGCCCGGACATCACCAAGGCCTGCCTGCGCATCTGGGATGCGGCCATCGCCAAGGCCTACGGCGGCAAGCGCAAGATCCACTGGTGCGAGACCTTCCTCGGCGAGAAGGCTGCCGGCCTCTATGACGGCAACTACTGCCCGGACGAGACCCTGAAGGTCCTGCAGGACCTGGTGGTGTCGATCAAGGGACCGCTGACCACGCCCGTGGGCGGCGGTTTCCGCTCGCTCAATGTCGCCCTGCGCCAGGATCTCGACCTCTATGCCTGCGTGCGCCCGGTGCGCCACTACGCTGGCGTGCCCAGCCCGCTGAAGAACCCGGGCAAGGTCGACGTGGTGATCTTCCGCGAGAACACCGAAGACGTGTACGCGGGCATCGAGTACAAGGCCGGGACGTCGGAGAACGAGAAGGTCGCCAAGTTCCTCCGCGAGGAGATGAAGGCCAAGTTCTTCGAGGGCTCGGGCATCGGCATCAAGCCGATCTCCGCGTTCGGCTCCAAGCGCCTGGTGCGCAAGGCCATCCAGTACGCGATCGACAACGGCCGCGAGTCGGTGACCCTCGTGCACAAGGGCAACATCATGAAGTTCACGGAAGGCGCCTTCCGGGCCTGGGGCTACGAGGTCGCGCGCGAGGAATTCGGCAACGTCACCATCACCGAGGAGCAGCTCTACGCCGAGTACAAGGGCAAGCAGCCCGAGGGCAAGATCGTCATCAAGGACCGCATCGCCGACATCATGTTCCAGATGATGCTGCTGCGGCCCGACGAGTTCGACGTG
>DASUDL010000086.1:0-4572 GCA_036275615.1 Solimonas sp. | reverse complement strand
GCTGATGACGCAGCTGGCACGGTGCTGCAAGCCGGCGCCGCCGGACGCGATCAGCGGCTTCGTCACGCGCGGCAAGGGCGTGAGCATCCACCGCAACGACTGCGCCAATTTCCGCGAGATCGCCCACCGCAATCCCGAGCGCGTGATCCAGGTGGAGTGGGGCCGGCCGAAGGGCGAGGGCGGGGCGGTCTACCCGGTGGACGTGTCGATCGAGGCATCGGACCGGCAGGGCCTGCTGCGCGACATCTCGGAAGTCTTCGCCAAGGAGAAGATGAACGTGATCGGGGTGCAGACCCAGTCGGTGAAGGGCACGGCCTGGATGACCTTCACGGTGGAGATTGCGGATTCGCACAGGCTCGGCAAGGTGCTGGCGGTGGTGCGCGAGGTGCCCGGCGTGCAGTCCGCGCGCCGGCGCTGACGGGAAGGCCCCGCCGCGCTCTGCTACAATCGCGGGCTTCAACGACAGGCGCGTAGCTCAGCTGGTTAGAGCACCACCTTGACATGGTGGGGGTCGTTGGTTCGAGTCCAATCGCGCCTACCAATACACCGCCGGGCGGCGGCCCGCTGTGGGGACAGGTCCCGGCGGCATCCGGGTCTAGCACGCAGCCTGCAGTGCGCTTCCCTCCGCCAGCGCCGGTTCCGGCACGACGGTCATCACCCCCCTCAACCGGATCGGCAGCCCCAGCGGTCCCTTGATCACGTGCACCATGTCGTGGAGGACGACGACCGTCCCATCCGCGCGCTGGGCCCTGTACTGGAAATCGTGGTCCCGCCCCTTGGCGGTGGCCAGTGCGCAAAATGCGACGGCATCGCCCTGGTCGTCCGGGTGCACCACGGAGGTGGCCCAGAATCCCAGCTCGAGCCAGCGCTGGATGGGGTAACCGAGCACATCCTGAGCGCACGCGCTCACATAAGTGAACTGGAAGGTTTCAGGATCGCCCTCCCACACGATGACGGGAATGGGCAGGAGCGCGGCGGCACGACGCTCGACTTCGGCAAGGCTGTCCGTTGCCTCGCCGAAGATCATCTTCAGCTTCTGCTGGAGGCTTTCGTCGATTTCGGCGATATCCTGCTTCATGCCCGCAGACTACTCCGAAAACGGCGCGCGCGGTTCGCAGGGTAACCCATCATCGCGCGGTCGCGGGCGTTCTGGATGCCGTGCAGCACGCCTTGCACGCACCAGCCTCGTGCATCTGTCAGCCTCGTCCTACCCGGCCCGGCAGGCTCCGTGCGGACAATCATCGGTTTCGCGAGGAGCCACGGTCGTCCGGGCAGCACGTCGACGACGTGCGTGGGTTCGAGGCGCCTGGCCCAAGTCCAGCAGGGGTCCCAACCGAATCTTCCGTCATGCAAGAAACAACCGCACAGCAGTACTTCATGGGCGGAGGCGAGATGGGCGAGCGCACCCGGCGGCATCCCTGGGAGCAGACGCCGCTCGGTCCGGTGGCGTCCTGGCCGGGCAGCCTTCGCAGTGCCGTGGCGACGATGCTCGAGTGCAAGCTGCCGATGTACCTCGCGTGGGGCCCGGAATTCGTGCAGCTGTACAACGATGCCTACCGGCCGATCCTGGGGGACAAGCACCCGGCAGCCCTCGGGGCATCGACACCGCGGACCTGGTCGGAGATCTGGCCCACCATCGGCCCCATGTGGCAGCAGGTCCTCGGAGGCGAAGCCATCGGGTTCGACGATTTCAAGCTGACCATCGACCGATTCGGTTACCCCGAAGACTGCTACTTCAATTTCTCGTACAGCCCACTGCGCGATGACGCCGGACACGCCTGCGGGGTGCTGGTCACTTTCGCGGAGACGACGCGGCGGGTGGTCAGCGAGAGGCGACTTCGGTTCCTGGACGACCTGACGCAGGCCACCCGTGCCCTCACCGACCCGGAGGAGGCGATGCGGGTCACTGCGGCCATGCTCGGCGGCCACCTGGAAGTCAATCGCTGCGCCTACGCGCACGTGCTGGAGAACGAGGATACGTTCGATCTCGTCGGCGATTACAACGACGGCGTCTCCAGCATCGTCGGGCAGTACCGCTTCAGCGACTTCGGCGCAACCGCCCTGCGCGCGATGCGCGAGAACCGGCCTTACGTCGTGGACGACGTCGAGACGGATCCACAGACCGCAGGCATGGACCTCGCGGCCTATCGCACTACGCAGATCCGGTCGGTGATCTGCGTGCCGCTGCACAAGCAGGGAAGGTTCGTCGCGGCCATGGCGGTGCACCAGAACCAGCCCCGGCACTGGTTTCCCGACGATGTCGAGCTGGTGCAGACCGTGCTGGATCGCTGCTTCGACACGCTGGAGCGCATGCGCAGCGAAACTGCGCAACGCGAAGAGGCGCGGCTCCTGGAGATCCTCAACCGGACCGGCGCGAGTCTCGCCAGTGAACTGGACCTCCAGGCCCTGCTGCAACAGGTGACCGACGCGGCCACCGAGCTGACGGGAGCGCGCTTCGGCGCCTTCTTCTACAACGGCCTCGACAGCAACGGCGAGGCGTACCTCCTGTACACGCTCGCCGGCGCGCCGAGGGCCGCCTTCGAGAACTTCGGACACCCGCGTCCCACCCCGCTGTTCGGTCCTACCTTCCGCGGAGACTCCCCGATCCGCCTGGACGATGTCCTGGCGGACGCCCGCTACGGCCAGTGGGGCCCGCATCACGGCATGCCGAAGGGCCACCTGCCGGTGCGAAGCTACCTGGCGGTGCCGGTGACCGGCCGGACCGGCGAAGTGATCGGGGGCCTTTTCTTCGGCCATCCGGAACCGGGTGTCTTCACGGCCCGCAGCGAGCAGCTTGCAGTCGGCATCGCGGGCCAGGCGGCCATCGCGATCGACAATGCCCGCCTCTACGCCCGCGCGCAGCAATCTGCCGAGGAGCGCAAGGCCTTGCTGGAGAGCGAACGGGCTGCCCGGCTGGAGGCTGAACAGGCCAGCACGGTCAAGGATGAATTCCTCGCCACGCTGTCCCATGAACTTCGGACGCCGCTGAGCGCCATCCAGGGCTGGGTCCACATCCTGCGCCGCAAGCTCAGTGCCCAGCAGAGTGATCTGCTTCGCGGTGTCGAGGTGATCGACCGCAGCACCCGCGTGCAGCTGCAACTGATCGACGACCTTCTCGACATGAGCCGCATCCGTGCGGGCAAGATGTCCCTGGACCGCCAGCCGGTCGCCCCGGTGGCGTTCGTGCAGGCCGCGGTGGACATGGTGCGGCCCGCCGCCGAGTCGGCGGGGGTCGGGGTGATCACTGAGCTGGAAGCGGTGGGCGCGGTGCTGGGAGATGCCGGTCGGCTGCAGCAGGTCATCTGGAACCTCCTTGCCAATGCGGTGAAGTTCACCCCGCGCGGGGGAGAAGTGAGGGTGGTGCTGCGGGAGCGGGCCGGAGCGGCCGAGATCGGCGTGAGCGACACCGGCTGCGGCATCCGGCCCGACAACCTGTCGCGCATCTTCGAGCGCTTCCGCCAGGCCGACAGCTCCATCACCCGCAAGCACGGTGGGCTCGGGCTCGGGCTCTCGATCGTGAGCCACCTGGTCGAGGCGCACGGAGGGCGGGTCACGGCGGAAAGTGCCGGCGAGGGCCGGGGCGCGACTTTCACGGTTTCACTTCCGCTTCTCGAGACCGAGCAGCCGGATGCAACCGTGCGGCGGCCGGCGTCGATCGGGCGCGAACCGGAGTCACCCGACCTTCGCGAGGTGAAGGTGCTGGTCGTCGATGACGAACCGCATTCCCGCGAATTGCTGGAGCGGCTGCTGACCGAATGCGGCGCCGAAGTGCGAAGTGCCTGCGATGCGAGCGCCGCGCTGGCGACATTGCAGTCGTACAAGCCCCACGTGCTGATCTCGGACATCGGCATGCCCGAGATCGACGGTTACGAATTGCTGCGGAGGGTCCGCGGGCTGCCGCAGCCGGCTCTTCAGGGGGTTCCGGCCATCGCGCTCACCGCATTCGCTCGCGCGGAGGATCACGCGCGGTCCATGCGCAGCGGCTTCGATGCGCACCTCACCAAGCCGATGAACCCGGCGCAGGTGCTTTCGGTGGTGGCCAGTCTCGCCCGGCTCGATAACTCGGAGGCTCGGCTTTCTATCGAATAGGCGGCACCCCAGGGGCCCCGTAAGGGTTCCCCCCCGGACCCGGCCCCACGCCCCTCCCTAGAATCTGCTGCAACGCAACAGTGCGGGCTCCAGCCCGCCCAGAGGAGTTCCGTTCGTGACCAAGAAGGCCAACGCCGCCGGCAAGCCCGCGCAGCGCGTGATCAAGAAGTACCCGAATCGCCGGCTGTACGACACGGAAACCTCGACCTACATCACGCTGGCCGAAGTCAAGCAGCTGGTGATGGACGCGCTGCCCTTCGTGGTGCGCGACGCCAAGACCAACGAGGACCTGACGCGCAGCATCCTGCTGCAGATCATCCTGGAGGAAGAGGCGGGCGGCGCGCCGATGTTCACCGAGGCGGCGCTGGCCAACATCATCCGCTTCTACGGCCATGCGATGCAGGGCTTCATGGGCAACTACCTCGAGAAGAACGTGCAGGCCTTCACCGACCTGCAGAGCCAGATGGCGGAGCAGACGAAGAA
>DASUDL010000085.1:0-14082 GCA_036275615.1 Solimonas sp. | reverse complement strand
ATGCCCTTGGCGCCGAACTCCGGCGTGTTGGTGCGGCCGAAGATCACCACGCCGGCCTTGAGCCAGCGGGCGGTGATCTCGGCATGTTCCGTGGGGGTGTGGCGCGCCGCCTTGAGGGCCTTGCAGCCGTAGGCTGCCGGCACGCCGGCATATTCCTGGAACAGGTCCTTGACCAGGAAAGGTACCCCGGCAAAGGCGCCCTCCAGCGGCTGCGCCGCGCGGGCACGAGCCTGCTCGTGCATCGGCGTGATGATGGCGTTGAGCCGCGGATTGACCGCCTCGGCCCGCGCCAGCGCGGCCTCAAGCAGTTCAGCGGGCGTCACCTCGCGCTTGCGGACCAGTTCGGCCAGGCCGATGCCATCGTGCCGCTGGTAGTCAGCCGCAGAAATCATTCTTGTACTCCCCATGGATCGCGTCAGGGCATAGAGTAGCCGGATCGCCCGTGCACGGAGTCCGCCATGTCTCAGGCCGCGATCGCGCCGTCCGCCGTCACGCCCCACGCCGCGCCCGCCTGGGCCAAGACCCTGCGCCGCTTCAACGACTGGTGGCTGCATGACCTGGGCGGCGGCCCGCGGCCGCTGAAGTTCGCCTGGGTGATCAACGCGCAGAAGGCGGGCACCTTCCTCTTCCTCGGACTGCTCATGGTCCTGTATGCCGGGGACACACCAGCCGCGACCTCCGATGCCGCCTGGATCTATCTCGCCATGCACGGCAGCTACGGGCTGGTATGGCTGCTCAAGGATCTGGCTTTCCCGGACCCGGGCTGGCAGGTGCGGGTGACGCTGGGCAGCGCCGCGGCGGGCTTGTTTGGCTTGGCCATGTACTGGAGCTTCGGCTGGCTGCTGATCTCGGGCACCAGCGCTCCCGACTATCCCCTGCCCGACCCGGTCTGGTTCTGTCTCTGCGTGAGCCTGTGCATCATCGGTTCGGCGCTGATGATCGCCGCCGACGCGCAGAAGTATTTCACCTTGCGCCTCAAGCGCGGCCTGATCACCGACGGCGTGCACCGTTACATCCGCCACCCCAACTACCTGGGCGAGATGATGATCTACGGCAGCTTCGCCATGATGGTGTGGCACTGGCTGCCGGTGCTGTGGCTGGCCTATGTCTGGCTGGGCCTGTTCGCGGTGAACATGGTCATGAAGGAGGCCAGCATGTCGCGCCATCCCGAATGGGCCGCCTACCGGCAACGCACCTGGTGGCTGGTGCCCGGCGTATTCTGAGGGCGCAGGCCCGGCGCTACGCTCAGTGCGCGTGCAGCGGCTGGAATCCCGGGGCCGGGCCGGTTTCCCTTCGCTTCCAGACCTTCTCGTGCAGATGGTAGGCCACGGTATTCACGCAAGGCTCCACCAGGGCCACGAGGCCACCGGTCATCCAGTCCCCCGTCATGAGCCAGACGACCGCGAAGGCGACACCGATGTGCATGGCACCGAAGCTGAGGGTCTTGGTCATGGGCGGGTACCGGACGAGTTCGGGAGTGATGATCGGGAATCCGCACCATGGAGGCCATTGAATTGTTCTTATCGCGTCGATGCCCGGGCTCAATGGTGAGGCCATGCTGAGCGAAGCTGCCCTGCTCGCGGCCGCGGCCCTGGCGGCCGGGGCACTCAATGCCCTGGCCGGTGGCGGCAGCTTCCTGACCCTGCCGGCACTCATGGCCTGCGGCGTGCCGCCGGTGGCCGCCAATGCCACGGGCACCCTCGCCCTCCTGCCCGGCTACCTCAGCGCCTCCTGGGCAACACGGGCCGACAGGAGCCTGCCGCCGGGCTGGCAGCGGCGCACGCCGATCCTGCTGGCGGTGGCCGGTGGCGCCAGCGGCGCGCTGTTGCTGCTCATCACCCCGGATCGGCGCTTCGCGGCCCTGGCGCCGATGCTGCTCCTGCTCGCCACTCTGCTGTTCGCGCTGCAGCCACGGCTACAGCAACGCACCGGGGCGGCACTGCCGGCGCCCTGGAGTGCCGCACTGCTGTTCGCGGTGTGCCTGTATGGCGGCTATTTCAACGGTGGCCTGGGCATCCTGCTGCTGGCGGCGCTGGGCGCCGCCGGCCTGTCCCCGCTGGCGCAGGCCAACGCTCTGAAGAACCAGGTCTCGGCCGTGCTGACCACCATCGCCGCCCTGCTCTATCTGGCCGGCGGCGCCATCGTCTTTGCCAAGGCGCTGTGGATGATGGTTTTCGCCGCGATCGGCGGCTATGCCGGGGCCCGTCTCGGCCGCCGGATGCCGCCCGCGCGGCTGCGCGCCCTGATCGTGCTGATCGGCCTGGCCATGGCCGCGCAGCTGGCGCGCGTGGCGCTCAGCTCCTGAACACGAAGTACACGGCGCCGACCATGCACAGCGCGGCCCACAGGTAGTCCCATTTGAGCGGCTGCTTCATGTAGAGCAGCACGAAGGGCACGAACACCGCGAGCGTGATCACCTCCTGCAGGATCTTCAGCTGCGGCAGGCTGAGCGCGGTGTAGCCGATGCGGTTGGCCGGCACCTGCAGCAGGTATTCGAACAGGGCGATGCCCCAGGAGATGAGGGCCGCCACGATCCATGGCTTGTCGCGCAGGTCACGCAGGTGCGCGTACCAGGCCAGGGTCATGAAGACATTGGACAGCACCAGCAGACCCGCGGTCTGCGCCAGCACCGGCATGTTCATCGTCACGTCGCTCCCATGAAAAAGCCCCGCCGAGGCGGGGCTTCGCGTCAAACCCGGCTGCCAGCCTCAGTCATCGCCGCTGGCGAAACCGAGCAGGTGCAGCAGGCTGGTGAACAGGTTGTAGATCGACAGGTAGAGGCTCACCGTGGCCAGCACGTAGTTGGTCTCGCCGCCGTTCACGATCTCGCCCGTCTGGTAGAGGATCATGCCGCACATCAGCACGGCGAACATGCCGGAGATGGCCAGCGCCAGCGGCTGGAAGTACCAGCCGAAGAAGGATCCACCCAGCACCACGAGGCTCAGCACGAAGGCCAGGATCACGCCGCCGGCCAGGAAGCCGCGCATGAAGCTGAAGTCGCGACGGGTCTGCACCGCGTAGGCGGACAGGCCGACGAAGATCGCGCCGGTCAGGCCCAGGGCCAGCATCACGATCTGCCCGCCATTGGCGAAGCGACCCAGGTAGCTGTTGAGGACCGGGCCCAGGCCAAAGCCCAGCAGGCCGGCGACCGCGAACACCACATAGATGCCGGCGGCAGAGTTGGCGGTGCGGGGCACGGCGAACCAGAGCAGGCCCAGGGCGACCAGCGAGCACACCAGGCTGAGGCCATACGGCACAGCCAGGGCCATCGACAGGCCGGCCAGGGCGGCGCTGAACAGCAGGGTCATGGACAGCAGCAGGTAGGTGTTGCGCAGGACCTTGTTGGTGGCCAGCGCGCTGTCCGGTTGCGTGGCGCTGTAGCTGCCGGCGCGGGTCTGCACGGGGACGGGACGGAGATTCTGGTTCCAGCTCATGGCGTCGGGTAACGATAGGAGGATCGAGAGGTCATTCTATGGGGTCGCGGGGCGTCGTGTGCAAGACCCGGCCTCAGAACGGGATGACCGAGGGCTCGCGGGTGTAGTGCACGTAGCCCAGGCTGGCCCCGGCGCGCAAACCGACCCCGCTGCGGATCGGCGCCAGCACGATGCCGCCGCTACGCTGGTAGTTCACCCCCATGCCGGCGACCACGTAGAGGCTGCCATCCACGGCCGGGAAGCGCTGGAACAGCTCGTAGGTGTTGCGCAGGTTGTAGACCAGGGTAAAGACCTTGGAGGCGCTGCCCCCGAAATCCCAGCCGATCGAGGGCCCCTGCCAGTAGACCTTCATGCTGCCGCCGTCCTTGTATTGCAGCGTCCCCTGGCCATAGCGCAGGCCCACCACGGCCGCGCCCCCGCCCTCGTTACCGAAGATATAGGCGCTGGGTCGTCCGTAATCGGAGAAGGTGCGCTCGATCGCCTTGGCCACGTTCTCGCTGGAGGTGCCGAAGAACCGCGATGCCTCGCGAGCGATCTCCTCCGAGCTGTAGGTGTGCTGCTGGGCTTCCGGAGCCTGGTCCGCGGGCACCGGATCGCGGCGGGCATCATCGACCAGCAGCGCCCGCGGCGCGGTGCTGTCGGAGCCCTGCATGGACGGGGACCCGGCCACACAGCCCGCGAGGACAGCGGCCAGGGCGCAAAGCAGGACCTGCGTTCGGATCGGGGAATTCATGCCGGGGACTCCATGGATCAGGGGCTCTAGGAAAGGAACGCGCCGCGCGGCACAAGTTCCGGAAGGATGCGGCGCGGTCAGCGCCGGGCCGCCAGCCGTTCCTGCACGAACACGGCATGCGGCACGTACAGCCAGTCGGCGACCTGGCGGATCAGCGCCTCTTCGCGCGGATCAACCCGGCCGTCGGCGTGCGCCACCTGCCACAGCCAGCCCAGCAGCTCGCGCTTTCCCGTCGCGTCGAGCTCGGCATTCAGCGTCTTCAGGAAGCCATGCAGGGAGATGGCACGGCCAGCCTCGGCTCGCGCCAGCTGCAGGAGCGCCTCGATCTCGTCGGTCGGCAGCCCCAGGGCCTCGACCAGGCTGTCGCGGATGGCCGACAGCTCCTCTTCGCTGCCATGGAAGTCAGCCCCGGAGGCCTCCACCAGCAGCACCGCCATCGCCAGGTGGCGAGGGCGGTGCGCCGGTGCCGGAGTGGCCGCCTGTCGCAGGCGGCGCAGCTGCTGCAGCATGCCCCGCCTTAGAACGACAGGCCGAGACGCAGGTTGTAGCCGTTGTTGTCACCCTGGCGCTCGAACTCCGGCGTGATGTCCAGCAGGGCGATGCCGATGCGCAGGCCGACGAAGATGCGCTCGCGCTCGACCGTCTCCTCGTCAAGCTGGACGGCCAGCGAGCCCTGCGGCGTGCCCTTGGCCCAGACGTAGCCGACACCGGCGTACGGGGTCAGAAAGGTGAAGCCCTTGGACACCGAGACGTCGAGGCCATAGGTCTCGAAGTCGAAGTCGTCAATGCCGTCGGTGGCCGTGTAGCTGCCGCGAAGGGCCAGTGCCGGCGAGGCCACGCCGCCCTCGAGGATTGCGTAACGCACTTCCGCACCATAAACGTCGACGCTGGCGCCGGGCACCGTGGTGTAGAACGCCCCCAGGTCGATGCCGAACGGCAGGCCCTTGTGGGCAACGATGCCGGCCATGCCGACGGCGTCGATGTCCTCGCCGGTCAGGTCCTTCCAGGCCTTCTCGTTCTCGACCTGCGTGTAGTTGACGAAGGCGCCGATGCCGATACCGGTGAGTCCGGTGGCCTCCGCCGGACCCAGGGCCTTGTAGTTCAAGGCAGCGGCCGTGTCCTCGAGAATGCCGCGGAAGCTTTCCTGGCAGTTCAGGCTGCCCGTGCAATCGAAATCGAAGTCAGGGTCGGCGGCCTGGGCCATCGGCGCAGCGAGCAGCGCCAGCAGCGCGGCGGTGATCTTTTTCATCGAAGCTCTCCTTGGAAATGTGCAGTCCGGATGCGGCGGGAGGATAGCAGAGCAGCACTCGCCTATCGGGCCAGCTGCTGCTCCAGGAATGGCAGCACCGCCTGCTCGATGTCGCCCAGGCGGCCGTGGAAGAAATGACCGGCGCCATCGACCGTCACCAGCTGCGGCGGGCGCGGACTGGCATCCAGCAGGGCCTTGGTGGGACCGTACTCCACCACCTCGTCGTCGCGGCTGTGCATCACCAGCCAGGGACATTCCGGCGGCGGTGGCGGCGGATGGGCCTCGAAGTACTTGGCCAGCGGCGGGGCGATGCTGACCAGGGCGGCCGGCTGCAGGCGGGCTGCGGCGTGCTGGGCCACCCAGCTGCCGAACGAGAAACCGAGCAGCAGCAGCCCGGCGCCGGGCACCTGCTGCCGGTACCAATCGGCCAGCCACACGACGTCATCGGTCTCGCCGCGTCCCTCGTCGTGGCGACCCTGGCTGCGGCCCACGCCCCGGAAGTTGAAGCGCAGGGCCGTGGCACCCGCCTTCTGCGCGCAGGAGGCCAGGGCCCAGGTGACCTTGTTGCTCATGGCCCCGCCGAACAGCGGATGGGGGTGACAGACGATCGCCAGCACTGGCGGAGCGCGCTCCGCGCGGGGGCGGGCCAGGGTGGCCTCGATCAGGCCGGCGGGGCCCCGGATCATCAGGTCGCGGGATTGCCCGGGTTCAGGAAGCTCGTTCAAGGCGGTCGGTTACTCTCGGGTGGGCATGGACGCCGTGTCGGATTGTGCCGCGTTCGTGCCCACTGGTCTTGCCTTGCGCGGGGCAGGCTGCCTATAGTCCCGATGCACAGTAAACACAACGCTAGAAGGGGAGAGTTATGCGCAAGTTCGTGACCGCGGCCGCCTCGGGTGCTGCACTGCTGGGCGTTGCCGCCCTGGCGGTTGCCGCCGACCCGCAGGATCGCTCGCCGCAGGCCAGCGCCTACATGAGCTTCAAGTTCGGTAGCGCCGACCGTGGTGTCGCCAGCCCCTTCTTCTATGGCCTGCGCCTCGACCACGACGTGCGCACCCAGCTCGAGGCCAGCGCCTCCGGCTACGCGCTCCCGGCGATCGCCCAGCTGGAATTCCGCAATCACCGTTTCTCCACCGCCAGCGTCAACGGCCTGCCCTTCGCCCGCCGCATCAGCCTGCAGCAGGACGAGGGCGTGAGCGAGACGCCGGAAGGCGGCGGCGAGACCACGTTCACGGCGGTCGACTGGGGCCTGCTCGTTGTCGGCGCCGTGGGCCTGGGCTTCGTGGTCGCCGAGATCGCCGATACCGATGAGTCCAGCGATCCCCCGGGCGGCACCACGACGGGCGGCACCACGGAAGGCGGCACGACCGAGGGCACCACCACCGGTGGCACCCTGGGCGGCCTGCTGGGCCTCACCACCGGCGGCACCACCACGGGTGGCGGCGGCACGACCGGCGGTGGCGGCACCACGGGTGGCACGACCACCGGCACCACGGGCGGCCTGCTCGGCGGCCTGCTCGGCCTGACGGCGAATCCGGACGGTGTCGAGTACGAACGCAACCTGGATGGCGGCACCGGCTACATGGGCGACCTCGTTGCCCAGCCGTAAACCGCATCCTGATGTTTTCCGACAAGGGGAGCCTCGCGCTCCCCTTGTCGTTTCTGCTCCGACCCTCGCATGACCACCGACTTCCAAACGCGCCACCCGCACCTGGCCGAACTGTTCGGCATCGACCTGCGCACCCTGGCCCTGTTCCGTTTCGCCCTGGGCATCGTGCTGTTCTTCAACCTGGGCATGGCCCTGGGCAGCTACGACGTCTTCTGGACCGATGCCGGCATCATGCCGCGCGCCTGGATGATCGAGTCCGACAGCGCCCAGCGCATTTCGCTGCACCTGGCCAATGGCGAGGGCTGGTTCATCGCTGGCCTGCTGCTGGCGCAGATGCTGTTCGCAGGGATGATGGCCCTGGGATGGCACACAAGGACCGCCACCATCCTGTCGTTCGTGCTCTGGGCCTCGCTGCTCAACCGCAACGTAATGGTGCTGATCGGCGGCGACCTGCTGATGGCCTGCCTGCTGTTCTGGGCCATGTTCCTGCCGCTGGGCGCCCGCTTCTCGGTCGACGCCGCCATCGCCCACAACCCGCCGCCGCAGCGCTCCCTGCACCTGTCCTGGGCCTCGCTCGGCCTGCTGCTGCAGGTGATGTCGGTCTACTTCTTCAGCGCCTTCCTCAAGAGCGGCCGCGAGTGGGTTCCGGACTACACGGCGGTGTATTACGCGCTGTCGCTCGACCGCCACGTGCTGCCACCCGGCAAGCTGCTCAACGAGTTCTTCCCGCTGACGCAGGGGCTGAGCTTCTACGTGTGGTGGCTCGAGCTCCTGGGGCCGATCCTGATCTTCTCGCCCCTGTTCCTGCGGCCACTGCGAAGCTTCATGCAGCTCAATTTCATGGCCATGCACGTCGGCTTCCTGCTGTGCCTGGAACTGGGTCACTTCCCGTATGTCAGCCTGGCCTCGCTGACTGTGTTCACGGGCGGCTGGTTCTGGGACTGGTGCGACCGCCGCAATCGGGAACGCCACCCCGGCGTGCTGCGGCTGTACTACGACCGCGACTGCGGCTTCTGCTGGAAGATGTGCCGCCTGTTCCAGCAGTTCCTGGCGCTGCCGCATGCGCAGATCGCGCCGGCGCAGGACACGCCGCGGGCGAAGACCCTGCTCGAGGCGAACAATTCCTGGGTAGTGATCGACGGCGAGGATCGCGCCCACCTGAAGTGGCAGGCTTTCGTGGCGCTGCTGCGCCAGTCGCCGGTGCTGGGCTGGCTCTGGCCACTGGCGCGCCGCCCCGTGTTCGACGGCCCGGGCACGCGCGCCTATGACTTCGTCGCCCGCCATCGCGGGCGCTTCGCGGCGCTCAGCGCGAGCCTGCTGCCGCAACGCGAGATCCGCTGGGAAGTGGGCCCGCGGGTCCAGGGCCTGGCGGGCGTGCTGGTGCTCGCCGTCTTCGTGTGGAACCTGCACAGCATCAACGTCTTTCCGGCCAACACCTACGCGATGATGGCCAAGGTCTTCCGCGCGATCCGCATCGACCAGCACTGGGGCATGTTCGCGCCCTTCCCGCTCAAGGACGACGGCTGGATGGTGATCCCGGCGCGCCTGGCCGACGGCACCGAACTGGATCTGATGCACCCGGATGCCGGTCCGCCGGACTACGGCAAGCCTTCGCTGTACTCGCAGGATCACGGCAACATCCGCTGGCTGACCTACCGCGGCCGTCTCTGGGAGGCGCAGTACAACGCGCATCGCCTGCAGTACGGCAAGTACCTGTGCCGCAGCTGGAACCGCGACAAGCTGGAGGGCGATGCCCGCTCGCGGCGCCTGATGACCTTCAAGATGATCTACATGCTGGAGCGCACCCCGCCGCCGGGCGAACCCCTCAAGGTGGAGCAGGTCGTGCTCTGGCGCCACGAGTGCTTCCCCGACGAAACCAAGGGCCAGATTCCCTGAGGGCGCGGCGATGATCGACATCGGCGCGAACCTCGCGCACGACAGCTTCGACGCCGATCTCGACGCCGTGCTGGGCCGCGCGCGCGCGGCGGGCGTGACCCAGATCGTGGTCACCGGCAGCTCGCTCGACAGCGCCCGCAGGGCCGTGGCGCTGGCGCGCGCGCATCCGGGCTACCTGTATGCCACCGCGGGCCTGCATCCGCACCATGCCAGCGAGTGGTCGGCAGAGCACGCAGAGGCCTACACGGCGCTCGCGGCTGATCCGGCGCTGGTTTCACTGGGCGAATGCGGACTCGATTATTTCCGGGACTTCTCCCCGCGCGAGGACCAGCGGCGCGCCTTCGCGGCCCAACTGGAGCTGGCCATCCGCCTGCGCAAGCCCTTGTTCCTGCACCAGCGGGACGCGCACGGGGATTTTCTGGCGATGCTGCGCGAGGTGCGTCCGCACCTGGGCGCCGTGGTGGTGCACTGCTTCACCGACACGCGGGCAGCACTGGCCGACTACCTCGCGCTCGACTGCCACGTCGGCATCACCGGCTGGATCTGCGACGAACGTCGCGGTCGCCACCTGCTGGAGGCCGTCGCCGACATCCCGCTGTCGCGGTTGATGGTGGAGACCGACGCCCCCTACCTGCTGCCGCGCACCGCACCGAAGCAGGCCGACCGGCGCAACGAGCCGGCGATGCTGCCCTGGGTAGTGCGCGCGATCGCCGGGGCACGCGGCGAGACAGAAGCCGCGGTCGCGGCCGCCACGACGGCGACCGCCCGCAGTTTCTTCGGCCTGCCCGGGAGCCCCTGAGGATCAGCCCGTGACGGCACCCTTCGAGGCACTGCTGACCAGGCGCGCGAACTTCGCCAGCACGCCACGGGTATAGCGCGGCGCCGGCGGAGTCCAGGCCGCGCGGCGGCGGGCCAGCTCGGCGTCATCGACGTTGAGCTGGATCAGCAGGCGGTGGGCATCGATGGTGATGCTGTCGCCTTCCTGCACCAGGGCGATCGTGCCGCCGACAAAGGCTTCCGGCGCGACATGGCCGACCACCATGCCCCAGGTGCCGCCGGAGAAGCGGCCGTCGGTGATCAGGCCCACACTCTCGCCCAGACCCTTGCCGATCAGTGCGGCGGTCGGCGACAGCATCTCGCGCATGCCAGGGCCGCCCTGCGGGCCCTCGTAGCGGATCACCAGGACGTCACCCGGACGGATCTGGTCGGCCATGATCGCCGCCATGCAGGCATCCTCGGAGTCGTAGACGCGCGCCGGGCCGGTGATGACCGGGTTCTTGAGACCGGTGATCTTGGCGACCGCGCCCTCCGTGGCGAGGTTGCCCTTCAGCACGGCGAGATGGCCCTGGGCATACAGGGGCTTGGACAGCGGGCGGATCACGTCCTGGTCGGCGCGCGGCTGGGCGGGCACGTCCTTGAGCGCCTCGGCCATGGTCTGGCCGGTGATGGTCAGGGCGTCGCCGTGCAGCAGGCCGGCGTCGAGCAGCATCTTCAGCACCTGCGGCACGCCACCGGCCTTGTGGAAGTCCACGGCCACATACTTGCCCGAGGGCTTGAGGTCGCAGAACACCGGGGTGCGCTGCCGGATCGCCTCGACGTCCTCGATGCTGAACGGCACCTGGGCGGCATGGGCAATGGCCAGGAAGTGCAGGACCGCATTGGTCGAGCCGCCGGTGGCCATGATCAGGGCCATGGCGTTCTCGATGGCCTTGCGGGTGACGATGTCGCGCGGCTTGAGGTCGCGGCGGATCGCGTCGACCAGCACCCGCGCCGACTCGGCAGCGGAGTCGGCCTTTTCGGGGTCCGGCGAGGCCATCTGCGAGGAGCCGAGCAGGCTCATGCCCAGGGCCTCGAAGGAGCTCGACATGGTGTTTGCGGTGTACATGCCGCCGCAGGCACCCACCGAGGGGCAGGCGTTCTTCTCGATGCCCTCGAAGTCCTCCTGGCTCATCTTGCCGGCCTGGAACGAGCCCACCGCCTCGAAGGACGAGACGATGGTCAGCGGCACGCCCTTCCAGTGGCCCGGCTTGATCGTGCCGGCGTAGACGAAGATGCCGGGGATGTTCATGCGCAGCATGCCGATCATGGCGCCCGGCATGTTCTTGTCGCAGCCGCCGACCACGACCACGCCGTCCATGCACTGCGAGGAGCAGGCGGTCTCGATGGCGTCGGCGATCACTTCACGCGAGACCAGCGAGAACTTCATGCCCTCGGTGCCCATGGAGATGCCGTCGGTGACGGTCGGGAAGCCGAAGCTCTGCGGCATGCCGCCAGCCTGCTTCACGCCGGCCGAGGCGCGATCGGCGAGCGGCTGGATGCCCGCGTTGCAGGGGTTCATCGTCGAGTGGCCGTTGGCGATGCCGACGATCGGCTTCTGGAAGTCACCGTCGCCGAAGCCGACCGCGCGCAGCATGGCGCGGTTGGGCGAGCGCTGGATGCCCGCGGTGATGGTCTTGGAACGGCGATTGAGGGCGTCGGTCATGGCTGGGGCGGCGCGGAGCCGGGGCGGACAAAAGGGGCGCGTATTGTAGCCGCCGCGGTGGTCCCGGGGGCTGTGCGCGGTGTCCAGCGACACGGCATTGGTTAAAGTGGACGGAAACAGGAGTCCGCATGAGCCGATCCCCCGCGCGCGGTCGCTGGTTCAGGGACAGCAGCCTGCAGTTCAAGGCGCTGACGGCCCTGGGCGCCCTGATGGCGCTGTTCGCCCTGACCTGCCTGCTGTTCCTGCGCAACCAGGCCCATGTCCGCGAGGCGGCCGAATGGACCGCGCACACCTACGACGCCATCGATCATGCCGACAACCTGATGGTGCATCTGGTCGAGCAGCAGAACGCGCTGCGCGGCTACGTGGTCTACAAGCGTGCGGACGTGAAGGCCCAGCTGCAGGAGGCCGCCGAGGCCTTCGACCGGGACTACGACAGGATCCAGGCCCTCACCGCCGACAACCCCACCCAGCAGATCCGCCTGCACCAGGTGCAGCGCCTGATGCAGGCCTGGCGGGACGAGTTCGCGGCCGCAGTCAGCCTGGCCGTGGAGACCGAGCCCGCCGGCGGCCGTGCCGAGGACCTGCTGCGCAACGGCCAGGGTCCGCGCATGATCGATGCGGTACGGCAGGAGCTGCAGCACATCATCGCCGAGGAGCGGCGCCTGCTTGCCGGGCGCAACGAGCGCCTGGCGCAAGAGCTGACCCGCATCCGCTGGCTGGCCCTCGGCATGCTGGTCGCTGGCCTGGCCCTGTCCGCCCTGAGCGTGATCCTGATCCGGCGCATCGTCGCCGATCCCCTGACGCAGCTCACCGGCCTGATCCAGCGCCTGCGCGCCGGCGAGCTGGAGGTCGAGGTGCCGCACCAGGAACGCGGCGATGAACTGGGCGAGATCGCCCGCGCGATCGAGGGCTTCCGCGCCGCCTCGCTGGACACGCAGCGCAGCGAATGGATCAAGAACCATCTCAACGCCGTCGCGGTGCTGATGTCGCAGCAACACGGCTACGCGCGTTTCGGCGAGGCCTTGCTCGGATACCTTTGCCCGGCCCTGGGCGTGGGCCAGGGCGCCCTGTTGCGCACCACGGACGACCAGATGCAGACGATCGCCAGCTATGGCCTGGTCGGCGAGGTGGCCATGGACGGGCTGGCGCGGCAGTGCCTGAGCTCGGGGCGGCCGATCACCCTCGACGCCCTGCCGGAGGACTACGTGCGCATCGCTTCGGCGACGGGTGCTGCGCGGGCGCGCTACCTGTATCTCTGGCCCCTCCCCGGCCTGGAGCGGCCGGCCGGCGTGCTGGAGCTGGCCAGCTTCGCCCCACTCGCAGCCCGCGAGCGGGAACTGCTGGCCGAGGTCGCCCGCCTGGCCGGCCTCGCCCTGGAGTCGCTCGGCAACGCCCTGCGCACGCGTGAGCTGCTGGAGGAAACCCAGGCCCAGTCCGAGGAGCTGCAGGCGTCCGAGGAGGCCCTGCGCGCGCAGCAGGAGGAGCTGCGTGCGACCAACGAGGCGCTCGGGGTCAAGAACCAGGCCCTGGCCGAGCAGGGACAGCGGCTGCGGGCCTCGGAGGAGGAGCTCAAGGTGCAGGCCGAGGAGCTGCGCACCACCAACGAGGAGCTGCAGGAACGCGGTCGTGTGCTCAATGAGTTCAACGACAGGCTGCAGTCCTTCCAGAAGGAACTGGAAGCCCGCAACGAAGACCTGCAGCAGGCCAGCCGCTACAAGTCCGAGTTCCTGGCCAACATGTCGCACGAGCTGCGCACGCCGCTCAACAACCTGCTCATCCTCTCGGACCAGCTGTCGCGCAACACCGAGGGCAACCTGAACGCGAAGCAGGTCGAGTTCGCGAAGACCATCCACGCCTCGGGCAACGACCTGCTGATGCTCATCAACGACATCCTCGACCTGTCCAAGATCGAGTCGGGCACCGTCGCCGTGGAGCCGAGCGAGCTCAGGTTCGACGACCTGCAGCGCTACGTGGAGCGCACGTTCCGCCACGTCGCCGAGACGAAGAAGGTCGACTTCCGCGTCGCGCTCGATCCGGGCCTGCCGCGCACGATGGTCACCGACATCAAGCGGCTGCAGCAGATCATCAAGAACCTGCTCTCCAACGCGTTCAAGTTCACGCACGTCGGCCACGTGTCGATCGCGATCGCGCCGGCAGTCTCGGGCTGGTCGCAGGACAACGCGCTGCACCACGCCGAGCACGTCATCGCCTTCAAGGTGGCGGACACCGGCATCGGCATCTCGGCCGAGAAGCAGCAGATCATCTTCGAGGCGTTCCAGCAGGCCGACGGCAGTACCAGCCGCAAGTACGGCGGCACCGGCCTGGGCCTCGCCATCTCGCGCGAGCTCTCCCGCCTGCTGCGCGGCGAGATCCGCCTGGTGAGCGCGCCGAACAAGGGCTCGGTGTTCTCCCTCTACCTGCCGCAGACGTTCCCGGCATCGCGCGCCGCGCCCGCGTCCGGCGGCGCCGGAGCAGCCGCAGCCGCAGAAGCCGCAGCTGCCCGATCCGGTGGAAGCCGTGCAGGTCGAGGAGGAGCAGGCGGTGCAGTTCGCCAACGAGGCGGACGACGACCGCGACGACGTGCAGCCCGGCGACAAGGTGGTGCTGATCGTCGAGAACGACCTCGGCTTCGCCAAGATCCTGCTCGATGCCGCGAGGCAGAAGGGCCTGAAGGGCGTG
>DASUDL010000084.1:0-15025 GCA_036275615.1 Solimonas sp. | reverse complement strand
CGTCATGTGGAAGGAGTAGGCGTCCTTCATCAGGAACTCGCGGCCACGCATCAGGCCGAAGCGCGGGCGACGCTCATCCCGGAACTTGGTCTGGATCTGGTAGAAGTTGACCGGCAGCTGCCGGTAGCTGCGGTAGTCCTGGCGAAAGTGGAAGCAGATGACTTCCTCATGCGTCGGGCCGTAGCAGTAGTCGTTCTTGTGGCGGTCCTTGATGCGCAGCATCTCGTCGCCCATCACCGACCAGCGGCCAGACTCCTGCCAGAGCTCCGCCGGCTGGATGCTCGGCATCAGCACTTCCATGGCGCCGGCGCGGTTCATCTCCTCGCGCACGATGGTCTCGATCTTCTTGAGCACCCGCAGGCCGATCGGCAGCCAGGTGTAGAGACCGGCGCCGAGCTTGCGGATGAAGCCGGCCCGCAGCAGCAGCTGGTGGGAGACGACCTCGGCGTCGGCCGGGGTTTCCTTGGTCGTGTGCAGCGGGAACTGGGACAGGCGCATGGGCAGGTATCGGTGGGAACGGCGCGGATTGTACCGGTCGCCCCCCGCCCCTTGCAGCGCCCGCAGTCCGGCTACGGCAGCGACCAGGGCTCCGGCCGGTGCAGGTGGAAGCCCTGGGCGTAGTCCAGGCCCATGGCGCGCAGGCACTCGAGCGTCTCGGCGTCCTCGACGCACTCGGCCACCGTCCGCAGGCCGCGCAGGCCCGCCAGGCGGACGATGGACTCCACCGTGGCGGCATCCATGGCATCGCGGGCCACACCGCGCACGAAGCTGCCGTCGATCTTGATCGCATCGACGTCCAGGCTCTTGAGGTAGCTGAACGAGGACATGCCCGCGCCGAAGTCGTCCAGCGCGAAGGCGCAGCCCAGTTCACGAACCGCCCGCACCAGCTGGGCAGCGTGCTGGATATTGGCGATGGCCGCGGTCTCGGTGACCTCGAAGCACAGGCGCCGCGGCTCGATGCCGGTCTGTTCCAGGCAGCGGCCGATGAAGGCCGGCAGCGTCGCATCCGCCAGGCTGCCACCCGACAGGTTGATGGTCACATGCGGCATGTCGGACTCGGGCGCCCGCGACATCACCCGCAGGCAGCGGGTGATGATCTTGCGATCCAGCGAGGCCATCAGGCCGTAGCGCTCGGCAGTAGCCACGAAAGCCGCCGGGCTGGCCCAGCCGGCGGCATCTCGCACGCGCAGCAGGATCTCGTAATGCATCGCAGCGGCATTGCCGCTGAGCGGCACGATGCGCTGGCGGAACAGGGCAAAGCGGCTGTCCTCGAGCGTGTCGAGCAACTGGGCGCCCCGCGCCTGCTCGCGTTCGCGGCGTCGACGCTCGTCCTGGTCGAACTTGTACAGCTCGATGCGGTTGCGACCACGGCGCTTGGCCAGGCCGCAGGCGTCGTCGGCTGCCGCGAACACGGCACCGAGGTCACGCTCCACGTCGGCCAGCGCGACGATGCCGATGCTGACAGTGGCGCCGTAGGTATGGCCGCGCCATTCGAAGCCCTGGGCCGCCACCTGCAGGCGGATGCGCTCGGCCAGCTGCCAGGCGCGATCCGTGTCCACCCGCTCCAGCAGCACCGCGAACTCGTCGCCGCCCAGGTAGGCCGGGGTGTCCTCGGCGCGCACCAGCACCGAGAGCAGATGACCCACCTCGGCGATCAGGCGGTTACCCGCCTCCCGGCCGTAGGCGTCGTTGATCAGCTTCAGCGGATCCAGCTCGATGTAGAGCAGCGTGCCGTGTCCCGTGGCCAGCTGCTGCTGCAGCCGCGCCTCGAAGCCGCGACGGCTGGCCAGGCCAGTGCGCACGTCATGCAGGCCGTCCTCCACATCACCGCCGCGGGGATGCGCCGTCCACAGCAGCGGCGCCTCGGCCTCGGGACCGGCCGGCTGGACATACTGCTGCAACACCACCTCATGACCATTGGCGCAGCGGTAGCGGGCCGGCCCGTCGTAGCGGACGCGCTCGTGCACGCGCTGCCACTGGCCCAGCGGGCGACCGAGCAGGTCCGGCTCGCTGCAGCCGAGGCAGGCCAGCAATGCCGGATTGGCAGCCAGCACGCAGTGGGACCGGGGATCGAGCAGGGCTGCCGGTAGCGGCAAGGCCGCGAACACGGGGTTCGCGGCATGGCGCGGCAGGGACTGCAGGTATCCGGAAAAGTCGTCCATGGAGTCCGAGGCGTAGGCGGCAACTGCAGGCGGCGCAGGTTAACCTGTCGCCCGGCGGATGGCAGCGGGAAAAACCACCTAAGGACCGTGTCGGTGCCCGCCTTGCCGACCGACGGTCGCCTGCCGATCCCGGACGGCAGCATCTCCCTCTCACAGCAGCGAGCATCCATGACGTATCCCGTCGACCTTCGCCGCAATTGCCTGTCGGCCGCTGTCCTTCTGCTGCTGGTCGCCTGCGTCGACGATGGGACGCGTCGCACGCAGGATCCGGCAGACCCCGACACGCCCGTCGAACATCGCCTCACCGTGCAGATCGCGGGCAGTGGCGCAGGCCATGTGCAGTCCACACCAGTCGGCATCGACTGCGGCCTGCAGTGCAGCGCCGTGTACGCCGAAGGGACTGCAGTGAGCTTGCGTGCCACCCCGGTGGCCGATGCCACGTTCGCCGGCTGGTCCGGCGCCTGCACCGGGACCGCGGCCTGCATCGTGACCATGGATCGTGAGCGCCTCGTCGGCGCCCGCTTCGAGAGCCTGCCGGCCGGCGCCCCCGAGGGCCTGTGGCTGTCAGGCGACCTGCATGTCCACGATGACCACTCCTCCGATGGCAGCGGCCCGCGACAGCTCGCCGACGATCGCGGCCCGGGCAATGTCGCCATCAGCGATCAGCTGCGCTTTGCCGAGACCCTGGGCCTCGATTTCCTGCCGCTCACCGACCATCGCACCTACGACCAGCACTACGATCCGACCTGGCGGTCGGCGGCGCTGCTGCTGATCCCGGGCGAGGAGGCCAACGGCTCGCCGCATGCCACGGTGCATGGCGCGGTCGATACCGTCGTCCAGGGCGGCGGCGAGGACCTGCGCCGCCTGCAGCAGTCGATCTGGGCTGCGCACGGCCAGGCGGCGGTGTGGATCACCGCGCACCCGGACGATGGCGAACTCGACGACGCGGGCCTGCCCAATGCGCGCGCCCAGGCGGTCGGGATCGATCTGGTCGAGACCTGGAACCGCGCCAGCAATGTCGAGCGCGAGATCGACTACGCCGAGGAGCGCTGGAATGCCGGCTACCGCTTCGGCATCGCCGGCGCGTCCGACAACCACTTCCGCGAACTCTGGCTGGCGGCCGGCCCCGGCATGCCCACGACCCGGGTCTTCGCCGCGGCGCGGCGCGAGCGCGCACTGCTCGACGGCCTGGCGGCGGGGCGCACCCGCCTGTCCTCCGACCCCTTCGGCCCGCAAGTGCGGCTCGAAGCCGACTTCCAGAATGACGGCGTGTTCGAGGCCCTCGGCGGTGACGAGGTGTTCGTGCCGGCCAACCGGGCCTTCACGCTGCGCGTGGTCGTGGAGAACGCCCTGGGCAGTACCGTGCAGGTCTATGCCGCACCGGGCCGCAGCGCCGGACCGCTCGCAAGCTTCAGCCCCAGCCTGCCGGAGCTCGAGGCAAGCTACGAGCTTCCGCTGGTCACGGGCAGCGCGCCCAGCTGGTACCGCGTCGAAGTGCGCGGCTTCGGTCCACCGCAGGCCTACGACACCACCGACGTGCCGGTCTCGGCGATCCCGCCGCCGCAGAACCTGCCCGACCAGCTGCGCGCCACCAGTTCGCCGATCTTCGTCTCGCCCGCGCCGGTCGCGGCCGCGGGCGAGGCCCAGCTGCCTGCGGACAGCGGTCTTGCCGACGGGGCGGAACTGGCGCTCGGCGACGCGGGCCTGTTCGCCGGGTTTCCCGACCTGGCGGTGGCGGGCACGCGCCAGCATCTGGTCGCCGAGCAGCATGACCGCGACGGCACGCACATCCTCTATCGCCGGCGCCTGGCCAGCGGTGCATGGAGCGAGCCGCAGACTCTGAGCCACTCCGGTGCAGCCCGCTTTGCCAAGGTGGCCGCCCGCGGCGACGCGGTCTGGGTGGTGTGGCAGGACGAGGCCGCGGGCCAGCAACCGCGGCAGCCGGCCATCCACCTGCGCCGCTCCTCGGACGGCGGAGTCAGCTGGGCCGAACCCGAGCTGCTGCGCGGCGGCAGCTTCCGCGCCGAGCATCCGGCGCTGGCCCTGACGCCCGATGGCGCAGCGGTCGTTGCCTGGCAGGAGATCCGCGAGGGCGAGCCCTTCGATGTGTTCGTGCAGGTGCTGGGCCGTGACGAGCTGCCCCTCAACCTGTCCCGCGAGGGCAAGAGCTTCTCCGCCGCCGATCCCCTGGACTCGCGCTCGGCGCGCTACCCCGCATCGGTCTGGCCGGCCGTGGCCGTGGCCGACGACGGACGCATCACCGTGGCCTGGCAGGACAACCGTGACGATCCGGATCCGCTCTGGACCGGCTCTGCGTTCAATGGCGAAGGCACCGATCCGGACAACTGGCAGGTCGTGCTGCGCAGCCGCGCCGCCGGCAGCGCGACCTGGCAGGCGGCCCTCACCCTGGGCGCCGCCGACCGGGCCGATCGCCATCCGACCCTCGCCTACGATGCTGGGGGGGTGCTGGTGCTGGCCTGGGACAGCCGGCCGCTGCAGTCATCCGGCGCCGACCCGGTGGTACTGGCCACGCACAGCCTGGCGGCCGGCGGCTTCGCCGCGCCCGCGCCGGTGGCCGCCGGGACGCAGGGCATGGGCCTGCATCCGCGTCTGGGTCGCGATGCGAGCGGCACGGTCGAGGTGGTCTGGAGCGACAGCCGCAGTGCCGACTGGCGCTGGCGCATCCTGCGCGCGCGGCGCATGGAGGGCGTCTGGAACGATGCCGCACTGATCCCGTCGCGTGGCAACAACCAGTGGCCGGTAACAGCCGGCGGCGCCGTGGCCTTTGCGGGAACGCGTGGCGCGCAGCGCCTGCAGCGGGATCGCACGCAGCAGATCTTCTGGCTGGGCGCGCCCCAGGCGCCCCTGGCGGCAGGGGCACCGTGACGGCGACCGCCCGCGTCGGGCGGTCGCCGCAGGACTTCAGGTGCGCAGCTTCTTGAGCAGCGTGCCGATCAGGCCGCTGTTGTCCTTGCCGGACGGCGGCGGGGTCGGCAGCGAGCTGTTGGCCACCGGGGCCGCCTTGGCCTTGGCCTTGCGGGCCGGCTTCCTGGCCGCCGTCTTCACGGTCTTCTTCGCGACCTTCTTCGCCGTCTTCTTCGCGGCGGGCTTGCTGGCCGCCTTCTTCACGACCTTGCGGGTCGCCTTCTTCGCTGCCTTCTTCACCGGCCGCTTGCTCGCCTTCTTCATGTTGCGGAGTCTCTCAGGATGCGGCGCGAGGGCGGCCGCATCCCGACTGTAGACGGCGCGTGCACGCGGCTCAAGCACCGCCCTTGGCGTGCCGCTCGCTCAACGCCCCTTGAAGTTGGCCGGACGGCGCTCGACGAAGGACTGCACGCCCTCCTTCACGTCGTCGCTGGCCATGATCGGCTTCAGGTCTGGCATGAAGCGCGCGATCGCCGCCTGGATGTTCTGCTCCAGAGACAGGCGCGAGGACTTCAGGCTCGCATACACGCCGAGCGGGGCCTGTTGCGCGACGCGCTCGGCGATCGCCAGCGCCCGCTCGAACACCTCGCCGGCCGGCGCCACTTCCTGGACCAGGCCGATGCGATGCGCCTCGGCGGCGTTGAACTCGTCGCCGGTGAGCAGGTAGCGCTGGGCGTTGGCCCAGCCGAACTCCTGCACCATGCGCACCGTGGCGCCGCAGACCGCGTAGATGCCGCGCTTGACCTCGATCTGGCCGAAGCGGGCGTCGTCGGCGCAGACGCGGATGTCACCGGCCAGGGCGATCTCGATGCCGATGGTGAAGCAGATGCCCTGGATCGCCATCACCAGCGGCTTGCTCACGCGCTGCTGCGGATCCAGGCCCACGGGATCACGCTGGTGCGCGGCGTAGTCGAGCCACCGGCCCGACGAGAAGGCATCGCCCCACTTCGGCAGGTCCAGGCCCGCCGTGAAGTGCTTGCCCTTGGCATAGACCAGGCCGACGCGCAGCTCGGGATCGGCCTCCAGCTGGCCGTAGGCGTCGGCCAGCTGCATGAACATCTCGAGGTCGAAGCCGTTGTACTTGTCGGCGCGGTTGAAGCCGATCAGCAGCACGTGGCCGCGCTTCTCGGTAACGATCTTTGCTTCGGTCATGGCATCAATCCTTGATCTTGAGAACCTGTTCCTGCGCGTCGCCACCCTGCAACCGCCAGGCGCGCATTTCCAGCACGCCCTTGATGTTGAGCGACACCACGAGGCTGAGCCCATCGGGCGTCAGCTCGGACGCGCTGGGCACCGCCTCCGCCTCGGGATGCGACCACAGCCGCGCCCACAGCGTCTCCCCCGGGGGCGGGACCTCCCGTCCGGCATGGAAGGACACGGGTTCGGCGCCACGGGCGCCGACCACGCCGCGGATGGATGCCGGCTGCGCCACCTGCGCGGCATGCAGGATGCGGATCGCCAGCGGGCGCGGCATCACCAGGGTTTCAGGCACGGGGTTCTCCGGTAGCGGGGGCGCAGACGGGGCACTGCGGGTCGGCGGTGATCTTATGCGAGCGCCACTGCAGGCGCAGCGCGTCCCATTGATGCAGGCGCGCGGCATCATCGCCACCCTGCCCCAGCAGCAGCTTGAGCGCCAGCAGGGCCTGCTGGGCGCCCACGGCTCCGACGACGGGACCGAGGATGCCGGCCTCCTCGCAGGTTTCGGCGGCGTCGCCGAGGTCGGGATAGAGGCAGGCATAGCAGGGGCCGCCGCGACGCAGGTCGAACAGCGCCAGCTGGCCCTCGAAGCGGATCGCCGCCCCGGACACGAGCGGCTTGCGGGCCTGCACACAGGCGGCATTGATCGCCATGCGCGCGGGGAAGTTGTCGGTGCAGTCCAGCACCACGTCCACCTGCGGCACGGCCTGTGACCAGCTCCGGTCGTCGAACAGCGTGACCTCGACCTCGGGGTTGAGCGCCCTCAGCTGTGCCTGCGCCGCCTGCGTCTTGGCGCGGCCGATGTCGTCCTGGCGGTAGAGCACCTGGCGCTGCAGATTGGACGCCTCGACGCGGTCGCGGTCGGCCAGGCACAGGCGGCCGATGCCGGCGCCCGCGAGATAGGCCGCCGCCACCGAGCCCAGCCCCCCCAGGCCGACGATCAGCACGGACGAGTCGCGCAGCAGCTGCTGCCCATTCACGCCCACCTCGCGCAACACGACCTGGCGGCTGTAGCGGCTGAACTCAGCCATGCCGGGCTCCGGTGGCCCGTTCCTGGCCGCCGAGGTCGCGACGCGTGGCGATGTCGGCATAACCCGCCGCGGCAAACAGCGCGCGAACGGCCTCCCCCTGGTCGTAACCATGCTCGACCAGCAGCCAGCCTCCGGGTTCGAGGTGAGCGACCGCCGCGGCCACGATCTCGCGCAGGGCGTTGAGCCCGTCGCTGCCCTCGGTCAGGGCCATCAGCGGCTCATGGCGCAGCGCCTCGAGGTGGGGATCACCATGGGCGATATAGGGCGGGTTGGACACGATCAACTCGAAACGCTCCCCGCTCCACGGCGCCAGCCAGCAGCCGTTGCGGAAGCGTACCCGCGACAGTCCCAGGGTCTCGGCGTTCTCGCGGGCCAGGCGCAGGGCCTCGTGCGAGAGGTCGCTGGCGTGCAGCATGGCGTCCGGCCGCTCGCTGGCCAGCGCCAGGGCGAGGGCCCCGGACCCGGTGCCCAGGTCGAGCACCCGGGGCGCGCGGACCCCGTTGAGCAGGTCCAGCGCCCACTCCACCAGCAGTTCGGTCTCGGGTCGCGGAACCAGGACAGCCGGGCTCACCTTCAGGTTCAGGGTCCAGAAGCCCTTCTCGCCGGTGAGGTAGGCCACCGGCTCCCCCCGACGCCGGCGCTGCGACAGCGCCTGGAACTCGCGATGCTCGGCGGCGCCCAGCGGCTCGCGCAGGCGGGTGAACAGCTGGCCGCGGCTCAGGCCGAGCACGTGAGCGAGCAGCAATTCGGCATCGAGGCGCGGGCTGTCGCTGGCCGGCTCCAGCTCCGACTGCGCGGCCTGCAGCGCCTCGCCGAGCGTCATCCGCCGATCTCGGCCAGCGCCTCGGCCTCGGCCTCGGCAAGCAGCGGGCGGATCACCGGGTCGAGCTCACCCTGGATCACGCGATCGAGCTGGTACAGGGTCAGGTTGATGCGGTGGTCGGTCACCCGCCCCTGCGGGAAGTTGTAGGTGCGGATGCGCTCCGAGCGGTCGCCGCTGCCGACCAGCTTCTTGCGCTCGGCGGCGCGCTGGCTGGCGTTCTTCTCACGCTCGGCCTCGGACAGGCGGGCCTGCAGCAGCGACAGCGCCTTGGCGCGGTTCTTGTGCTGCGAGCGCTCTTCCTGGCACTCCACGACGACACCCGTGGGGATGTGCGTGACACGGATTGCCGACTCGGTCTTGTTGACGTGCTGGCCGCCGGCACCCGAGGAGCGGAAGGTGTCGAACTTCAGATCCGCCGGGTTGATCGTGATCTGCGATTCCTCGAGTTCCGGCAGCACCGCCACCGTGGCGGCGGAGGTGTGGATGCGTCCCTGGGCCTCGGTCTCCGGCACGCGCTGCACCCGGTGCGCGCCCGACTCGTACTTGAGCTGCGAGTAGGCGCCGAAGCCGATCACGCGGGAGATCACTTCCTTGTAGCCGCCATGCTCGCCGTCACTGGCCGAGAGCACCTCGACCTGCCAGCCGCGTGCCTCCGCGTACTTGCTGTACATGCGGAACAGGTCGCCGGCAAAGATCGCCGCCTCGTCGCCGCCGGTACCGGCACGGATCTCGAGGAACACGTTGTTGTTGTCGAGCGGGTCGCGCGGCACCAGGAACACCATCAGCGCCTGTTCCTGCTGCTCGAGGCGGGCCTCGACGCCGGGCAGCTCGGCCTCAGCCATTGCCCTCAGTTCGGCATCCCGCTCCTGCTGCATCTGCTGCAGGTCCTCGCGCTCGCGCAGGCTGGCGACATAGGCGCCGTAGGCTTCGGCCAGCGGCCCCAGTTGCGCATACTCCTGCGACAGGCGCCGGAACTTGTCGGTATCGGCAATGACCGTGGCATCGCCCAGCTCCTGGGCGATTTCCTCCCGGCGCTCCGCCAGGTTCTGCAGCTTGGACAGCAACGAGGGCTTCATGGGTTCTCAGTGCTCATCGCCAGATCTGCCGCTCGGAAACCCGCCCACGACGAAACGTCGTGGGCGTTCGCCGGGGCGGCTTGCCAAGCCCAGGCAAGCCACCACACGGCGCTCGGCCAGGGTCTGCAGCTTGGTGAGGAGAGAGGGTTTCATGGTCCGGACTTCACATCTTGCACGCGCCGATACGGAATCGCTGCCTGGGTACCGCCTGCCACCGTCCAGGGCCGCTAATTCCGGTCGTCGTCGTCCGGGAGTTCGAACAGCCTGCGTGCAGCATTGAGCAGCAGCGCCTGCTCGACGGCATCGGCGCGGCGCAGTGCCTGCGAGGGCGCATGCAGGATCTTGTTGCTGAGCGTATCCGCGACGAAGCCCAGCACGTCCTCGACGTTCTCGCCGCTGGCCAGCTTGCGCCGGGCCTTCTCCAGCACCTCGTCACGGCTGGCGCGGGCCCGGGCACGGATGGCCTGGATCGTGCCCCCGGCATCGCGACTCTCCAGCCAGCGCGTGAACTCCGTCGCCTGCGTCTGGATCAGGCCCTCGGCCTGCTTGGCGGCTTCCTCGCGCAGCTTCATGTTGTCCGCGACCACGGCCCGCAGGTCGTCGATGCTGTAGAGGTAGATGTCCTCCAGCTCGGCGATGCGCGGGTCGATGTCGCGTGGCACCGCCAGGTCGATCATGAACACCGGCTTGCGGCGGCGCGAGCGCAGGGCCCGCTCCATGGCCGCGCGTTCCAGCACCAGGCCTCGCGCCGCCGTGGAGGAGACGACCAGGTCGGCCTCGCCGAGATAACTCGGCAGATCGTTGAGGCTGATGGCATAGCCGCGCACCTCGCGTGCCAGCTTCTCGGCACGCTCCAGACTGCGGTTGGCGACGATCACGCGGCCGATACCATGCTGCTGCAGGTGGCGCGCGACCAGCTGCATCATCTCGCCGGCCCCGATCAGCAGGGCGGTCTGGCCGTGCAGGTCGGCGAAGATGCGACGCGCCATCTGCAGGGCCGCATAGGCCACCGAAACCGGGTGTGCCCCGATCTGCGTCTGGGAGCGCACCAGCTTGGCGACGGAGAAAGCGTGCTGGAACAGGCGCGACAGCACCGGCCCGAGGCTGTGAACCTCGTTGGCCGTGGCATAGCTCTGCTTCATCTGGCCGAGGATCTGCGGCTCGCCCAGCACCATGGAGTCGAGGCCCGACGCGACCCGCAGGCTGTGGGCTACGCTGCCGAGGTCGCGATGGGTGTACAGGAACTTCTCGATCTCGCCCTCGGGCGCCTGGCGCTCCCGGCGCCACCATTCGATCAGCCGGGACTCCTCGTCCAGGGCGGTGACCGCCATGATCTCGGTGCGGTTGCAGGTGGACAGGATCGCAGCCTCGCTGACCCCCGGCATGGCGCGCAGGCGGCTGAGGGCCGCCGGCACATCCGCCTCGGTGAACGCCAGCCGCTCGCGCGCCTCGAGGGGCGCACGGTGATGGCTGAGACCGAGAGTGAGTAGGGCCATGGCTGTCACGACAGGAACGGCGCGATTTTACGCTGTCGCAGCCTTCCTACGCATGCGTCGGAGCGGCGGCGGCCCTGCGCCGACGCACGGAACCCCCGGTTCCGGGTTAATGTCTGAACCACGTCTTCCCGCACCCTCGCCGCCCCGTGACCGCCACCCGCCTCTCCCTGCTCCTGCTGCTGGCCAGCTCCCCGGTGCTCGCGGCCCAGCCGCCAGCTCCGCCCACCGACACGCCCACCGCGGCGACTGCAGCCGCGCCGGAGCTGACGCCCCAGCAGCGCGCCACCGCCCAGTACCACGTGATGGCCGGCGAAATGGCCGCCGGTCGCGAGCAGCCGGCGCTCGCGGCCCGCGAATTCCTTGCGGCCCTGCGCCTGGTCCCCGACCTGGAGCTGGCGCAGCGAGCCACGGCCCTGGCCGTGGCCGGCCGGGACGAGACCCTGGCCCTGGCGGCGGCCCGTCGCTGGCAGGAGCTGGAGCCGCAGTCGATGGAGGCCCGCGAGGTGGTTGCCCGGATCGCGCTGCGCCAGGGACGCCTGGGTGAGGTGCTTGATCAGACGCGCGCCATCATCAAGGGTCACGCGGGCGGTCCGGCCGAAGGCTTCGACCAGGTGGCCGTGATCCTTGGCCAGACCGGCGCCGACCGGGCCGACGGCGCGCTCGCGACCCTGCAGCAACTGGTCTCCGAGTGGCCGGATCTGGCCGGCGCCCACCATGCCCTGGGCGTGCTGGCCCTGCGCCAGGAACGCCTGCCGCTCGCCGAACAGGCCGCGCTGAAGGCCCAGGCCCTGGCGCCAAAGACCCGGGAGCACCGTCTGTTGCACGTGGGCGTGCTGGCCAAGCAGGACCGCATCGCCGAGGCCGACGCCATCGTCGACGGCCTGGCCAAGGACGACCCGCGCGCCCTCGAACTGCGCATGGGCTATGCCAAGCTGCTGCTGGAATCGGGCCGCCGCGAGGCCGCCCGTGCGCAGCTGGGCACGATCCTCAAGGCCAATCCCAAGTACGACGATGCCCGCTTCGCGCTGGGCGTACTGGCCTTCAACGACCGCGACTATGCCGGTGCGGAGACGCAGCTGTCGGGCCTGCTCGAGGGACCGCGCGCAGCGGATGCCGCCTTCGAGCTGGCGCGCATCGCCGAGGCCCGGAAGGACTACCCGAAGGCGCTCGAGTACTACGGCCGGATCACCCGGGGCACGCAGGCGATCGAGGCCAGCATCCGCAGTGCCGCCGTGCTGGTGCAGAGCGGCAAGGCCGCTGAGGGCCGCCAGCGCCTTCGCGACCTGCGCGAGCAGTACCCTCCGTTCGCCGAGCGCCTGCACCTGGCGGAAGGCGAGATCCTGGTCGAGGCGGGCCAGCTCGACGAAGCCCTGGCCCTGTATACCGATGCGCTGGCGGGCGATCCGGACAACAATGACCTGATCTACGGCCGCTCGCTGGTGTACGAACGCCTGAAGAGGATCGACCTCGCCGAGAAGGACCTGCGGCGCATGCTGTCGGCAGAACCCGAGGACGCGCGGGCGCTCAACGCCCTGGGCTACATGCTGGCCGTCCATACCCGTCGCTTCGACGAGGCGCATGACCTGGTGAAGCGTGCCCTGGCGATCGAGCCGGATGACGCGGCCATCATCGACAGCATGGGCTGGATCCAGTTCAAGCGCGGCAAGGTCGAGGATGCGCGCGACTGGCTGATCAAGGCCTTCAGCCGCTTCCCTGACCCCGAGGTCGCCGCGCACCTGGGCGAGGTACTGTGGTCGCTCGGACAGAAGGATGAGGCCCGGGCCATCTGGCAGAACGCCCTCCAGGCCAGCCCGGAGCATCCGGTGCTCAACGAGACGATCCGGCGCCTGAACCGATGAGGGCGGGGCTCGCCGCCCTGGGCCTGGCGCTGCTCGCCGGCTGCGCGAGCCTGCCCCCGGCACCTCCCCCCCCGGACGACCCGGCCGTCCACGCGTCGCTCTGGCTGCGCCACCAGGCCCATACCCAGGCGCTCGAGCGCTTCGCGATCGAGGCACGGGCGGCCGGGACCGGCCTGGCCGGCGCCAAGGCCGACGTGCACTACCGGCAGGACAGCGACGACCACTTCCGCATGCGCGTCGCCGGGCCCTTCGGAGCCGGAGCCCTGTCGCTGGCCGGCAATGCACAGGCGGTGGAGGTACAGAGCCGCGAGGGCCGCACCCTGACCGAGGACCCCCAGGGCTGGCTGTACGAGCGCAGCGGCTGGTCGCTACCCCTGAGCCACCTGCGCTGGTGGCTGCGCGGCCTGCCGGCACCCACGACCGCACAGCGGCTGGAATTCGACGCCGACGGATACCTGACGCTGCTGGAACAGGATGGCTGGCTGCTAAACTACGCTGACTACCAGCCGGTGGCGCAATGGGTCCTGCCGCGGCGTCTCGAGGCCCGACAGGGCGAGCGACGCATGCGCATCCTCATCGACCGCTGGGACCCCGCCCCCGACTCCGGCCCCTGAACCGTCCCGCTTCATGCCCATTCATGCCCAAGGCCCGTTCACGGCTGAGTTCCCCTGGCCTGCACCGGCCAAGCTGAACCTGTTCCTGCACATCACCGGCCGCCGCAATGACGGCTACCACCTGCTGCAGACCGTGTTCCAGATCCTGGACTACGGTGACAGCCTGTACTTCACGCCGCGCGGCGACGGCGTGATCCGCCGCCTCGGCGGGCTCGAGACCATTCCGCCCGAGCAGGACCTGGTGGTGCGCGCCGCACAGCTGCTGGCCCGCGCCTCGGGCTGCAACCTCGGCGCCGATGTGCGCATCGAGAAGCGCATCCCCATCGGCGGCGGCCTGGGAGGCGGCTCCTCGGATGCGGCGACCACCCTGGTCGCCCTCAACCGTCTCTGGAACCTCGGCTTCACGCCGGACGAGCTGATGTCCCTGGGCCTCAACCTGGGCGCGGACGTCCCCGTGTTCGTGCGCGGCCTGTCCGCCTGGGGCGAGGGCGTCGGCGAGCGCCTGCTGCCGGTGCGCCTGCCCGAACCCTGGTTCCTGGTGATCACCCCCCCGGTAGCGGTCAGTACTGCTGCCGTATTCGGTGCGGCCGAGCTGGAGCGCAACCAGCCGCCGGTGAACCTGCAGGATTTCCTCGCCGGACGCACCGTCAACATCTGCGAGCCGGTCACCTGCGCACGCTACCCGGAGGTCGCCGAGGCCCTGGCCTGGCTGGCCCGGCATGCGCCGGCGCGCATGTCCGGCACCGGCGCCTCGGTGTTCGCCGCCTTTGCGACCCGCGAGCAGGCCGTGGTCGCCAGCCGCGAGGTTCCGCGCGGCTGGTCGTGCTTCGTCGCCCGCGGCTGCAACCGCTCGCCCCTGCTGGATGCCGTGGCGCGCTCCTGAGCGCGGGTTGATGGCCAAGCACGGGGCCGCATCCGATATAATGCGCGCCGCTCGCGTTGGGGCGTCGCCAAGCGGTAAGGCAGCGGGTTTTGATCCCGCCATTCGGTGGTTCGAATCCATCCGCCCCAGCCACTTTCACGCTCGGCGTGAGCCGCAATACAGAATCCGCAGGGTTCCCGCTTGTGCGGGAAGTCGTCCTCAACCGTATCCGACCGCACGCCAGGCAGGCCCATGTCCGACTCGAAGTTGATGCTGTTCTCGGGCAACTCCAACCCGAAACTCTCGCAGGACATCGCCAACTACCTGAAGATGCCGCTGGGCGAGGCGGTGATCGCCAAGTTCTCCGACGGCGAGATCCAGATCGAGATCCTCGAGAACGTCCGCGGCAAGGACGTGTTCGTGATCCAGCCGACCTGCGCGCCGACCAACGACAACGTGATGGAGCTGCTGATGATGCTGGACGCGCTCAAGCGCGCCAGCGCCAGCCGCGTCACGGCCGTGATGCCCTACTTCGGCTACGCCCGTCAGGACCGCCGTCCGCGCTCGGCCCGCGTGCCGATCTCGGCCAAGGTGGTCGCCGACATGATCGGTGAGTGCGGCGCCGACCGCGTCCTGACCGTCGACCTGCATGCCGACCAGATCCAGGGCTTCTTCGACATCCCGGTCGACAACGTCTACGCCAGCCCGGTCCTGCTCGGCGAGATCTGGCGCCAGAAGTACGAGAACCTGATCGTCGTGGCCCCGGACGTGGGCGGCGTGGTCCGTGCCCGCGCGGTGGCCAAGCGCCTCGACGACGCCGAGCTGGCGATCATCGACAAGCGCCGTCCCAAGCCCAATGAGTCGCGCGTGATGAACATCATCGGCGACGTCTCCGGCCGCACCTGCGTGCTGGTCGACGACCTCGTCGACACCGCCGGCACCCTGTGCAAGGCAGCGGCAGCCCTGAAGGAGGAAGGGGC
>DASUDL010000083.1:0-2723 GCA_036275615.1 Solimonas sp. | reverse complement strand
CCGGGCCCACGGGATCCACGCTGGTGAACTCCAGCGCGACCCCCTCGGCGAGCGAGGCGAGCGGCCCGATGTTCACCATGCCCTGGCCGGCGCCCAGCAGCTTCGGGGCGAGGTAGACCAGGAACTCGTCGACCAGCCCCTCGCGCAGCAGGGATCCGTTGAGCTTGAAGCCGGCCTCGACGTGCAGTTCGTTGACGCCGCGGGCGGCCAGGTCGCCGAGCAGGGCGGCCAGGTCGACCTTCTGCCCGGGGCCGGGCAGGTGGGTGACCGTGGCGCCGCGGGCTTCGAGCTTCGCCTGCGTCTCGGGTTGCGCCCCGGCGGCGTAGATCCACACCGGCCGCTGCGCGATGTCGAACAGGGCCGCGTCCTCCGGCGTCTGCAGGCGGCTGTCCACCACCACCAGCGGCGGCTGCCGGCCGACGGGCGCGAGCCGGACGTCCAGTCGCGGGTTGTCCTCCAGCACGGTGCCTATGCCGGTGAGGACCGCGCCGGCCCGCGCCCGCCAGGCATGGCCGTCGGCACGGGCCGCCTCCCCCGTGATCCACTGGCTCTGGCCGTTGGCCAGGGCGGTCTGCCCGTCGAGCGAGGCGGCGACCTTCATCCGCACCCAGGGGCGCTTGCGCACCATGCGGCTGAAGAAGCCGAGGTTCAGCTCGCGGGATTCTTCCGCACCCGGGCCTACTTCAACCTGGACCCCGGCGGCACGAAGCCTGTCGAAACCCTGACCGGCCACCAGCGGATTCGGGTCCTGGACCGAGGCAACCACACGCGCGATCCCCGCGGCCGCCAGGGCATCGCAGCACGGCCCGGTGCGGCCCTGGTGGGCGCAGGGTTCCAGCGTCACGTACGCGATGGCGCCGCGCACCTCTTCGCCGCGGGCCGCGGCATCGCGCAGCGCCATGATCTCCGCGTGCGCCTGCCCCGCCGGCTGCGTGTGTCCGGAGCCCAGCACGCGGGTCCCCTCGGCGGCCACGAGCACGCATCCCACGCGCGGGTTCGGCTCGGTGATGCCGATGCTGCGGCGGGCGAGCGCGAGGGCCTCGCGCACGAATGGATCAGCCACGTTCATCCCCCATTCTCATCCATTGGGAGGCCGCGCCACCTTTCGCGCATTCGATCCGACCGGTTGTCTGCGCTCGGGTGAACGCAATTTCAGCCTCCGTTAAGGTCCCAGCATTCAGAGACATTTTGGGACCAGGAGAGAGCATTGAAATCGATCCAGCGCGGCTTCACGCTCATCGAGCTGATGATCACGGTGGCGATCGTCGCCATCCTGGCATCGGTCGCGTATCCCTCGTACACGAAGTACGTGGTGCGGACCAAGCGTTCCGCTGCCCAGGCCGTCATGCAGACGGCCGCGAGCAAGCAGGAGCAGTACATGCTCAACGCCCGCAGCTACGCCGGCAGCCTGGCCGACCTTCAGGTCAACGTGCCCCCCGACGTCTCCAACACCTACACCCTGACCGTGGTGGCGGACAACGCGGCGGCGCCCCCGACCTTCTACGTAGAGGCCGCCCCGAAGCCCGGGCAGGCCGCGCAGGACAGCCGCTGCGGCACCCTGCGGCTGACGAACACCGGCGTGAAGACCGCTTCCGGCGGCGGCACGGAGTGCTGGTGAGCAGGCCCACCATGAAGCGGCAGTCCGGCTTCACCCTGATCGAGATCCTGGTCGTGCTGACGCTGGCCGGCGTGCTCGTCGGCCTGGCCGTGCCGTCCTTCCGCGAGTTCACGGCCAGCCAGCGCGTCAAGAACGCCTCCTTCGACCTGGTGACCGCGCTCATGATGGCCCGCAGCGAGGCCGTGAAGCGCAACACGTCGGTGTCGGTGACCCAGGCCACGGGCGGCTGGACCAACGGCTGGAGCGTGGCCGTCGGCGGCACCACCCTGGTCACCAAGGACTCCACCGGCAACGTGACCATCACGACCAACCCGGACCCGGCCACCGCGAGCGTCGCCTTCCAGGGCACCGGGCGGGTGGCGGCCACGGTGCGCTTCCAGCTGGAGACGCCCCACACCTCGGCGGTCCGCTGCGTCACGGTCAGCCCGACCGGCATCCCCAACACCACCACCACGAGCTGCCCGACATGAGCCGGATGCCTTATCGCTTGCGGCGCGGCCGCCAGGACGGCGCGACCCTCATCGAGGTGCTGGTGGCGCTGTTCATCCTCATGGTCGGCCTGCTGGGCCTGATCGGCGTGATGATCCAGAGCCAGCGCACCCAGCTCGAGTCCTACCAGCGCCTGCAGGCCCTGCTGCTGGTGCAGGACATGGCCGCCCGCATCACGGCCAACGAGGCTGCTGCCCTGTGCTACGAGAACGCGGCCGTGACTTTCGGGACGGGCTACGCGGCCACGCCCGATGCCTCCGGCTGCGCCAGCGGCGACGTGACCCAGAGGGCGCGCGTGACCAGTGACCTGATCGCCTGGGACGGTCTGCTCAAGGGAAGCGCCGAAATGTCCGGCGCCGACCGGGTGGGCGGCATCCTCGGCGCCCGGGGGTGCATCACGCGGGATGCGGCCAGCGGGATCTTCCAGGTGAGCGTGGCCTGGCAGGCCACCGATCGGGGCGGCGCGCCGCCGGCGGGCATCACCTGCGGCAACGACCCCGCCAACTACGGCGGCGAAGCCTACCGGCGCGCGGTCAGCATCACGGTGCTGCCGGCCAACTCCTGAGACCATGGCCACTGCGAACACCTCCTTCCGCCACGCCTCGCGCCGCAGCCA
>DASUDL010000082.1:0-11775 GCA_036275615.1 Solimonas sp. | reverse complement strand
TCGACGACGAGGGCGAGGACGACGACGACGGCAATGGCGGCAGTAAGGCGCTGACCAAGAAGCTCGAGGAGCTGAAGGCCGCCGCGATGGTCAAGTTCGACGCGCTGCGCACGAACTTCGACAAGATGCGCCGCGCGTTCGAGAAGGACGGCTACAAGTCGCCCTCGTCCAACCGCGCCCAGGAAGCCATCAGCGGCGAGCTGATGACGATCCGCTTCACCGTCAAGACGATCGAAAAGCTGTGCGGCATCCTGCGCGGCCAGGTCGACGACGTGCGCCGTTACGAACGCGAGCTGCGCAAGATCATGGTCGACAAGTGCGGCATGCCGCAGGAGTACTTCATCAAGCACTTCCCGCCGAACGTGCTGAACCTGAAGTGGGCCGAGAAGGAGGCGCACTCCGGCAAGCCGTACGGCGCCGTGCTCGAGCGCAACCTGCCGCCGGTGCAGGAGCTGCAGAAGAAGCTGGTCGACCAGCAGGCGCGCGCGGTGGTGCCGCTGGAGGACCTGAAGAAGATCAACAAGCGCATGAACGAGGGCGAGAAGGCCTCGCGCGACGCGAAGAAGGAGATGATCGAGGCCAATCTCCGCCTGGTGATCTCGATCGCGAAGAAGTACACCAACCGCGGCCTGCAGTTCCTCGACCTGATCCAGGAAGGCAACATCGGCCTGATGAAGGCGGTCGACAAGTTCGAATACCGCCGCGGCTACAAGTTCTCGACCTACGCCACCTGGTGGATCCGCCAGGCCATCACCCGCTCGATCGCCGACCAGGCGCGCACCATCCGCATCCCGGTGCACATGATCGAGACGATCAACAAGCTCAACCGCATCTCGCGCCAGATGCTGCAGGAGATGGGTCGCGAGCCCACGCCCGAAGAGCTGGCGAAGAAGATGGAGATGCCCGAGGACAAGATCCGCAAGGTGCTCAAGATCGCCAAGGAACCGATCTCGATGGAGACGCCGATCGGCGACGACGAGGATTCGCACCTGGGCGATTTCATCGAGGACACCGCCGCGGTGTCGCCGCTGGAGTCCGCGACTTCGCAGTCGCTGGCCGAGGCGACGCACCAGATCCTCGCCAGCCTGACGCCGCGCGAGGCCAAGGTGCTGCGCATGCGCTTTGGCATCGACATGACGACCGACCACACGCTCGAAGAAGTCGGCAAGCAGTTCGACGTCACCCGCGAGCGCATCCGCCAGATCGAGGCCAAGGCGCTGCGCAAGCTGCGCCATCCGAGCCGCGCCAACTACCTGCGCAGCTTCCTCGACGAGTAAGCTTGCACCGTAACGAAAAGGCCCCGCAGAGCGGGGCCTTTTCGTTTCTGCTGATCGGTGAAGCGACTCAGCGGCCGAGCTGCAGGCGCAGGCCGATGCGCAGGTCGGTGAACTCGATCTCGTCGCCGTCGTCGTCTTCAAGGGTCGTCGAACGGTGCTCGACGAACAGCCCCGTGGCAGGGTCGAGGGCGAGGGCCAGGCCGACCAGGTATTCCGGGCCATCGAGCCGGTCGCCATCATCGTCCTTCAGCTTCACGACGCCGCCCTGGCCGTAGAGACTCAGATTCTCCGACGGCGCCAGTTCGAGGCGGCCGTGCAGGCCGTAGCCGTCGGTCGCGAGCTTGCCGAGACCGGGCAGCTCCAGCTCGGCATCGACGTACTCGCCCAGCACGCCGAAGCGCAGGACGTCTCCGCCCATGAACGCCAGGCCCACGCGGAACTGCTTGGACTCGATCCCGGAGTCGTCGTAATCGCTGGTCTGGTACTCACCGCTGAGCAGCACGCCATCGCCTACTGGTGCCAGCATCTTGGCGCCGAAGCCGTCGCCGTCGTCGCTGCCGGTGGCCGTCTCGAACTCCGCCGAGGGCACGTAGTAGAGATCGAGATAACCGGCATTGCCCCAGGCCAGGGCCGGGGCTAACGCCAGCAGGCCGGCGGCAAACCGCGTCTTCATGTTCATCGGATGTGTTCTTCCCAGAGGTCTTGTTCGAGTTATGGCACAGCGCACGGCGGGTCCGAGGCCGGTGCCCGGGGCTACTTGCCCCAGACCCAGCCGAAGGTGCCGCTCACGCCGACCGAGTCTACCTCGTCCACGAGCCCGAACAGCTCTACCTCGTCGAAGCCGCGCAGCCAGCGCAGGTCCAGGCCGGCGTGGAAGCGCCGCGTGATTGCAATGTCCAGACCGGCATTCAGGTAGTAGCCGAAGGTCTGGTCGCTGTCGTCCTCGTCGTCGCCGAACTCGTCCTCGTATTCAGCGGCAACGCCCGTGCTGCTCAGGCCCAGGCCGGCGTAGGGACGCAGCTGCCCGGCGCGGGGCATCAGCTTGAGCCCGACCGCGAGATCGACGACCGACACGCTGCTTTCGTCCACCGGCACGCCGTTGATGATGCGGTCGTCGTCTTCGCTGCGGCCGGAGGCGAACAGGGTCGCGCTCAGGTGCAGCGGCCCCTGCCCGATCGCCAGGTCACCCTGCAGGCCGAAGGCCGTCTGACGATCGGCGTCGAAGGCCTCCCAGGTGTTGCCGGACAGCTGCCGCGTGCCGACCAGGCCGCGCAGGCTGCCATCCGCCGCGGCGGCCCCCGATGCGGCCAGGAGGGCAAGGGCGATCAGCGCAGGGGTTCGCATGCTCAAGCTCCGTCGGACGTCCGGGGCCAGTATAGGCCGGCCAGAAAAAACCCCGCGCAAGGCGGGGTTTTTTGTCCGGCAGGACCCGTCAGAGTTCCAGCCGCACTCCGACGCGCAGGTCGTCCAGCTCCACCTCCACACCACTGTCCTGGCCTTCGAGGTTGCTGAGACGATAGTCGACGAAGATGCCCGCCTGCGGGTTGAGGCGCAGCACGCCGCCGATCGTGAACTCGAGGCCATCGATGTCCTCGTCGTCGGACTCGAGCAGGGCATAGCCGATGTCGCCGTACAGCCCGAACTGCGGATTCAGGTCTCCCGCGAGCCGGGCGCGGATGCTGAAGCCGTCGATATCCTCGCCGTCGAAGTCGATCTTGTCGTACTCCGCGAAGATGCCGCTCAGGCCCGTCCCCACGAAGCCGACGCCCAGACGCAGCTGGTCGATATCGGCGTCGCTGTCGTCGTACGTGCTGGACTGGTACTCGCCGCTGAGGGCCACGCTCTCGGCAACCTTGAACAGACCCTTCACGCCAAAGCCGTCGCCATCGTCATCGCCGTCGGGCCCCAGCGGATCCGTCACCTCGATCCCGGCACTGGGGATGTAGTACAGATCGACCGCCCCGGCGCCCAACGGCTGGGCGGCCTGCGCCAGCGAGGGCAACAGGGCCAGGGTACCGAGCGCCAGGAAACCGTAACGTTTCATCATGATTGCAATCCTCCGATTGGGTCTTCGATCAAAACAGGGCCGCAGCCCTTCCCCCACCTCCGGATTCTAGACCCGCAAAAACAAAAACGCGCGACCCCTTGCGGGATCGCGCGTCTTCGGGCCCGAAGGACCGGGCTTACTGAGGCTTGTGCAGGCCCGGGGTGTACAGCGGGCCCGGCTGCTGGGCGAAGTAGCGTGCCAGCGCCTTGATCTCGGCGTCGCTCAGGGCGGCAGCCTGGCCGGCCATGACCGCATTCTTGCGCTTGCCGGTCTTGTATTCCTGCAGGGCGTGCTCGAGGTAGTTGGCGTACTGGCCCGCCAGGACCGGGTAGGTCGGGGCGATGGGCTTGGCGCCGCCCTCACCGTGGCAGGTGGCGCAGCTGGCAGCCTTCTCGGGCACGCCGGCGGCACCGGCGTGAGCGGCAGGGGCCAGCACCAGCAGGGCGGCCAGGGACAGGGACTTCAGGGAATGCGTCATGAGGCGAGCCCTTACTGGTGCGCCGGGGCGGTGGCGAGGTAGGCGGCGATATCGGCGATGTCCTGGTCGGACAGGCTCGCGGCCTGGGCGTGCATGGTGCCGTGCGGGCGCTCGCCGGACTTGTAGGCCTTCATCGCGGCCTCCAGGTAGGCCGGCGGCTGACCACCGAGCTTGGGCACGCGGTAGGTCGGGTAGGCGTTGTTGTACTTCGGGATGCCGTGGCATCCCATGCAGGTGTTGGCCTTCACCAGGCCGGCGGCAGCATTGCCTTCGGCAAGGGCGGCGGGTGCGGCCAGGGCGGCGGCGAGGGCAAGAAGGCCCCAACGCGCAGACTTCATGAGTGACTCCCGGAAACGGACGGCCTTTTTCAGGCCTTGTACAAGGCGCGATATGTTCCGGGAATTGCCTGCTGCGGTCAACGCAGCGCAGGCGGCGGGTCGGGCCCGGGGGCCTCTGTTACCCTGCAGGAAAAATCAGGATGACGGCCCCGCATGCCCGCCCGCTCCCCGACCACGCCCCGCACCCGCCGCTCCGCCGCCCGCGGCGCAGCCACCGAGGTGGCCGCCGTCGACCTCGGCTCGAACAGCTTCCACATGCTCGTGGCCCGGGTCGAGGCCGGCCAACTGCAGATCGTCGACCGCCTGCGCGAGCCGGTGCGCCTGGCCGCTGGCCTCGACGCCGACAAGCGCCTCAAGCCGGATGCCGCCCTGCGCGCCCTGGCCTGCCTGCAGCGCTTCGGACAACGCCTGCGCGGCATCCCCCGCGAGCGGGTGCGCGCGGTGGGCACCAATACCCTGCGCCGCCTGCGCCGGGGCACCGACTTCCAGGCCGCGGCCGAGGCCGCGCTCGGGCATCCGATCGAGATCATTGCCGGCCTGGAAGAGGCTCGCCTGGTCTACGGCGGCGTCACCCATGGCATGGGCCGGCACAAGCCCCGGCGCCTGGTGGTCGACATCGGCGGCGGCAGCACCGAACTGATCATCGGCCAGGGCCCGCGGCCGCGGCTGATGGAGTCGGTCGCGCTGGGCTGCGTCGTCCATACCCAGCGCTTCTTCGAGGACGGCGAGATCACGCCGGCCCGGTTCAAGCGCGCCCGCCTCGCTGCCCGGGTGGAGCTGGAGTTCCTCGAGCGCCGCTACCGCCGCGCCGGCTGGGATCTGGCGATCGGTTCCTCGGGCACGATCCGCGGCATCTGGCGCGTGGCCACGGCGGAGGGCTGGAGCGAACAGGACCTGACCCGCGACGCCCTGGAGCAGGTGATCGATGCCACGCTGATGCGCAGCCACGTTCAGGAGATCGACTTTGCCGCCCTGCGCGAGGACCGGCGCCCGGTGTTCGTGGGCGGACTCGCCGTGCTGGCGGGGGTCTTCGACTCGCTGGCGATCAAGCGCATGGAGACCTCGGAGCGCGCTTTGCGCGAGGGCCTGGTCTACGACCTGATCGGACGCCTGGCCAACCACGACGTCCGCGACGAGTCGGTGGCCGCCATGGCCCGCCGCTACGCCGTCGACCTGCGCCAGGCCGCCGACCTGCAACGCACGGCCCTGAAGATCCTGGAGCAGGTCGGCCCGGCCTGGGACCTGGACCTGCCCCATGCCCGGCGCTTCATCGCCTGGGCCGCGCAACTGCACGAGGTGGGCCTGGTCATCACCCACAACGGCTACCACAAGCACGGCGATTACATCCTGCGCAACAGCGACCTGCAGGGCTTCTCGCAGACCGACCAGCGCCTGCTCGCGGCGCTGGTACGCCTGCACCGCGGCAAGTTCGCGCTGGACACGCTCGACGAGCTGCCGACGATCTGGGTGGAGCCGGTGCGGCGCATGGCCATGGTGCTGCGCCTGGCCTACCTGCTGCACCGCTCGCGCACCCCGGCGCTGCGTCCGCCGATCCGCGTCGCGGCCACCCGCCGCGGCATCGACCTGGGCTTCACCCAGAAGCGCTGGCTGGAGCGCCACCCGCTGACCCTGGCGGACCTGGAGCGCGAGGTCGAGTACCTGGCCGCCACCCAGATGCGGCTGAAGCTGGTCGACGCCGCCTGAGCCGCGCCGCGGCCTACAGCTCGTCCATCAGCCGCAGCTGCACCGGCTTGCCCTCGCCGGGCTCGGGGCGCTGGTAGGAGCCGTCGGCCTGCAGCCACCAGCTCTGCGCGCGGTCGGCGAGATAGGCCTGAAGCTGCTCGACAATGCGCTCGCGCAGCTTGCGGTCGAGGATGGGGAAGGCAATCTCGACGCGGCGGAAGAGGTTGCGCTCCATCCAATCGGCGCTGGACAGGTACAGCTCGGGCTCGCCGCCGTTGGCGAAATAGAACACGCGGTGGTGCTCGAGGAAGCGGCCGACCACCGAGCGTACCTGGATGTTCTCCGACAGCCCCTTTACGCCGGGCCGCAGCGAGCACATGCCGCGCACGATCAGCTCGATCTTCACGCCGGCCTGCGAGGCGCGATACAGCGCCTGGATGCACTCGGGCTCCACCAGCGCGTTCATCTTGGCGATGAGGTGGGCCGGCTTGCCCTTGCGCGCCTGCTCGGCCTCGCGCTCGATCTTGGCGAGCAGTTGCTTGGCCAGGGTGAAAGGCGACTGCAGCAGGCGGTGCAGTTTGGTGACCTTGCCCAGGCTGGTCAGCTGCAGGAACACCGCATGCACGTCCTTGCAGATATGGGGCTCGGCCGTGAACAGGCCGTAGTCGGTGTACTGGCGCGCCGTGCGCGGATGGTAGTTGCCGGTACCCAGGTGCGCGTAGTAGCGCAGACTGGAGGCGCCGGACGCGCCCTCCTCGCGCCGCACCACCAGGCACATCTTGGCGTGGGTCTTGTAGCCGACGACACCGTAGACCACGTGTGCGCCGACGTCCTGCAGCTGCTCGGCCAGGTCGATGTTGTTGGCCTCGTCGAAGCGGGCGCGCAGCTCGACGACCACCGTGACCTCCTTGCCGTTGCGCGCGGCCTCGACCAGCGCGTCGACGATCGCCGACTTGTCGCCGGTGCGGTACAGGGTCTGCTTGATTGCCAGCACCTTCGGGTCGCGCGCCGCCTGGCGCAGGAACTCCACCACCGGGGCGAAGGAGTCGTAGGGATGGTGCAGCAGCTGGTCACGCTCGCGGATCGCCGCGAACAGGTCACCGGACAGGGCCTTGGGCAGGCGCGGGCTGTACGGCGCGTACTTGAGCTCCGGGCGGTCCACCAGATCGGGGATCGCCATCAGGCGATGCAGGTTCACCGGGCCGTTCACCTGGTAGACGTCGACCGCATGCAGTTGCGCCACGTCCATCAGGTATTGCCAGAGACTGTCCGGGCAGTTGTGCGCGACCTCCAGGCGCACGATGTCGCCCCACTGCCGCTGCGACAGCTCGCCCTCGAGCGCCTCCATCAGGTCCTTGGCCTCCTCCTCGTCGACCAGCAGGTCGGAGTTGCGGGTCAGCCGGAACTGGTAGCAGCCGCTGGCTTCCATGCCCGGGAACAGCTCATCGACATAGGCGTGGATCACGCTCGACAGGAACACGAAGTCATGCGGGCCGCTGCCGGCGATCTCGCGCGGGATCTGGATCAGGCGCGGCAGGGCACGCGGTGCCTGCACGATGGCGAAGCCGGTGTTGCGGCCGAAGGCATCCTTGCCCGAGAGCTGGACGATGAAGTTCAGCGACTTGTTGAGGATGCGCGGAAAGGGATGCGCCGGATCCAGCCCGATCGGCGACAGCACCGGCATCAGCTCGTTCTGGAAGTAGCTGCGCAGCCAGGCGTCCTGCTCGGGCGTCCAGTCGCTACGGCGCACGAAGCGGATGCGCTCTTTCTCCAGCGCCGGGATCAGCACCTCATTGAACACGCGGTACTGCTCGTCCACCAGCTCGTGCGCGCGCCGGCCGATCGCGGCCAGGGTATCGGCCGGGATCATGCCGTCGGCGCCGCGCTGGGTGGGCGAGAGCTCGGCCATCTGCTGCAGGCCGGCGACGCGGATCTCGAAGAACTCGTCGAGGTTGGCGCTGGAAATGCACAGGAACTTGAGCCGCTCGAGCAGCGGCACCTGCTCGTCGAGCGCCTGCGCGAGCACGCGCCGGTTGAACTCCAGCAGCGACAGCTCGCGGTTGAGGAACAGGTCGGCCGGCTGGAGCGCCAGCTCGGGCGGGGTCTTGCTCATGGACGCAGTCGTCCGCAGACAGGGCGAATGGTCAGTCTATGACAAACAAATGTCCGGAATGTGACCGCCCGCCCCGGCTGCTTGGGCTAGTCGGCGGCGGCCTCTTGGGCCCGGTGCAGGGCACGGGTCTGGGGCGGCGCACCGGTGATCAGGCGGTCACCTTCCTTGCGGGTGAAGTACTTCCAGCTCCACTGCAGGAATACGCGCACGCGCTGCTCGGCGTCGATCAGCGACATCACGTGCACGAAGGCCCAGACAAACCAGGCGAACACACCCGTGACCTTGGTGAAGCGCAGGTCGCCCACCGCCTTGTTCATGCCGATCACGGCCATGGTGCCGAGATCGCGGTACTTGAAGGCCGGCAGCGGCGCCTTGCCGGCCGCACGGCGACGCAGCTGGTCGGCGACGTACAGGCCCTGCTGGATCGCGGCCGGCGCCAGGCCCGGCACCTCTCGACCGACGCGGTCGGTAAGGCGGCCAAGGTCGCCGATCACGAAGATCTCCGGATGGCCGGGCAGCGAGCAGTCGGCCTGCACCTGCACGCGGCCGCCGCGGTCGAGCGCAACGCCCGTGCGCTGAGCCAGGATCTCGCCGAAGTAGGAAGCGCGCACGCCGGCGGCCCAGAGCACGGTCCGCGTCTTGATGGTCTCGCGCGTCTCGCCCTTGCGGGTACGCACGAAATCGTGGCCGATCTCCTCGACCATCGTCTCGGTCAGCACGGTCACGCCCAGCTGCTCGAGGTGCTTGCGCGCCGCCGCACGCAGCGGCGCGGGATACACCGGCAGCACGTCCTTGGCCCCCTCGACCAGCACGATGCGCGCCTGGCGCGGATCGATGCTGCGGAAATCCTCGGTCATGGTCTTGTGGGCCAGCTCGCCGATCGCGCCGGCCAGCTCCACGCCGGTGGGGCCGGCGCCGACGATCACGAAGCTCATCAGCTCGCGCCGCGCCTCGGCATCCTCGGTGGCCTCCGCCAGTTCGAAAGCCGCGAACAGCTTGCGGCGGATCTCGATGGCGTGCTCGACGGTCTTCAGGCCCGGCGCAAACTCGCGCCACTGGTCCTTGCCGAAGTAGTGGTGCTTCACGCCCGTGGCGACGATCAGCGTGTCGTAGTGCAACTCGCCATGCTCGTGCCGGAGCAGGCGCGCGGCGGGATCGACGTCGTAGGCGGTGGCGGTCAGGCAGCGCACGTTGCGGTACTTGCGCAGGACCACGCGCTGCGGGATGGCAATGTCGCCGGGCGGGATCGCGCCGGTCGCCACCTGGTACAACAGGGGCTGGAACAGCTGGAAGTTGCGCTTGTCGAGCAGGGTGACGCGATAGCCCGACTTGCCCAGCCGCTTGGCGGCATGCAGGCCCGCAAAGCCACCGCCGACGATCACCACATGATGCTGCTGAGTCATGTCCCGCCCTGGCGCCCACACCGTTTGTTGCACTGCACAAACAGCTTAGGCCCCGCTCCCGGTCGGAGCAATCACCGCGGCCTAACAGGTGTGCGGGCGGCTGGCGCCTCCCGGCGCCGGTGTCGCAGCCAGCGGTCGCGCAGCACCTGGCGCGCGGCCTCGCCGATCTCGTGCAGGTAGGCGGCGTTCACGGCCGCGCCGATGGCCCCGCCCAGCAACGGAATCGCGCCGGCCGCCTTGCGCTGGCCCAGCTGCGTGCCGATGCGGCTGGCCAGGAGCTGCAGGCTGAACTGGGTCGCCTCCTTGGCCAGCTCGCGCTCGGCCACGCGCTCGATGCCATCGCGCCAGGCGGCATCGAGCAACTCGGTGCGCTCCACCAGCGCCGTCCAGGCTGCCTGCTTCTCCGCCAGGCTGTTGGCCGAGGCCAGCGCGAACACGCCGAGGGCCAGGCCGCGCGCCTCGGGCAGGGTCCAGTCCTCGCCATAGCAGTAGGCGGTGCGGTGGATGTGGCGCAGCGCCAGGGTCAGCAGGCCCGGTACATCGGCCGCCAGGCCCATGGCGCCCAGGCTGCCGAACAGGGCACCGCTGCCGCCGGCCAGGGCCATGCCGCGCCGCTCCACCCGCAGGGCAAGACGGTCGCAGGCTGCGAGCGGCAACTCGGCCAGCGCCGCCAGGTCCGGCACCCCCGCCGCCGCCAGCACGTCGCGCCGCGCCGCGAAGCGCGCCGCGGCCTGGTCGATGCGCTGCAGGGTGCCGCGCAGCACGCTCACCGGCACCAGGCGCTGCGCCGCCAGCGCCGCGGCCTGGCCCGGGCGGGCAAGCAGGCGTGTGCCCCAGCCGGGTGGCGTGCTGCGCCAGCGGTCGATGCCCGCGCGGACCCGCTGCTCGTAGGCGTCGGAGGTCTCACTCATGGGTTCGAGCTTAGCGTGTTGACGCTCCGGGTCCCCGCCACCATGCTCGGTTCATGTGCCTGATCGCCGTCGCCCTCGATGCCCACCCGCGCTATCGCCTCGTGCTGGCGGCCAATCGCGACGAGTTCCATGCGCGGCCTGCGGCCCCGGCCAGCTGGTGGGACGACGCGCCGCAAATCTTCGGCGGCCGCGACCTGCAGCAGCACGGCAGCTGGTTGGCGATCAACCGCGCTGGTCATTGGGCGGCCATCACCAACGTGCGCCGCATGGTGCCACCCGATCCGCAGGCGCCCTCGCGCGGCGCGCTGGTAGCCGACTACCTGCGCGGCACGCAGAGCGCCGTGGACTATGCCCGCGTGCTGCAGGCTAGGCCGCAGCGGCATGCGGGCTACAACCTGCTGCTCGGTGATCGCGCCCACGTGGTCTACAGCAGCAATACCCCGCAGCCCGCGCACCGCACGCTGAGCCCCGGGGTTCACGCCGTCAGCAACGCCAGTCTCGACACCCCCTGGCCCAAGCTGCTGCGCCTGCGCCAAGCCCTGGCGGACTGGTGCGCCGCCGGGCAGGACGAGTTTGCCCCGCTGTTCCATGCGCTCAGCGACACGCGCAGCGCTGCCGATGCGGAACTGCCCGACACCGGCGTGGGCCTGGAGATGGAGCGCTTCCTCGCCCCGCCCTTCATCTACGGCGAGCGCTACGGCACGCGCTGCTGCACCGTGCTGGCCCTCGACCACGACGGCCGTGGCCTGTTCCATGAGCGCCGCTTCGGCCCCAACGCCGCGCCGCAGGGCGAGACCCGCGAGCGCCTCGAACTGGCCTGATGCTGCGCAGCGCCACGCTGGATTCGCCGCTGGGACCGCTGTTGGCCGTGGCGGCCGACACCGGCATCGTCCTGCTCGAGTTCCACGAGCCAGGTCGCCTCGAGCCGCAGCTGGCCGGCCTGGCCCGCCATTTCCCCGCGTCGCCAGAGCCCGGCGCGCATCCTCATCTGGTCCAGCTGCAGTCGGAGCTCGACGAGTACTTCCGTGGCCGGCGCCGGCAGTTCACGGTACCGCTGCAGGCGCCGGGCAGCGTCTTTCAGATGCGCGTCTGGGCAGCGCTGCAAGGGATTCCCTATGGCGAAACCCGCGCCTACCGCGAGCTGGCGCTGGAGCTGGGTGATGCGCAAGCGAGCCGCGCCGTGGGGACGGCCAACGGCCAGAACCGGCTCGCGATCCTGATTCCCTGCCATCGCGTCGTGAATACCGGCGGCACGCTCGGCGGCTATGGCGGTGGCTTGTGGCGGAAGCAGTGGTTGCTAGACCTGGAGGGTGGGCAGGGACGGATGCTGTAGGCAGTGCTTTCTGAAGCTTTACAGCTTGGCTGTCGGTCGTCTTCCCAGCTAGGCCTGCCGGCCGTCTCCACGACCTGCGTGTATGACGCCTGTCGGCGCCAGTCACTTTTCTTGTCTTGCCACCAACAGTAGGCGCCTCTAGGCGAGAAAAGTAACCAAAAGAACTCGCTTTTCCAGCGAGGTGCTTTCGCG
>DASUDL010000081.1:0-9425 GCA_036275615.1 Solimonas sp. | reverse complement strand
CGAGATGACCTCGCCGCGGCCTTCGCTCTGCAGGGCGCTCAGTTCCAGGTCGACCAGGAAGTCGCTGCCCAGGATCGTCCAGCCGATGCTACCGGCCGGCGTACCGGCGGTCGGCAGATTGACCGCGTAGGAATCCTCGAGGCCGGGGATGGCGCCATTGATGATGTCGCGCGAGCCGCTGTTGTTGCCCGACTGGCCGATCTGGGTGCCGCCCGACTGGCCGATGGTGCTGACGCCGAACTTGACACCCATCTCGCGGGCGAAGTCGTCATTGGCGATGACGATGCGCGATTCGATCAGCACCTGGCGCACCGGGATGTCGAGACGACCGATCAGCTCGCGGATCTCGGCAATACGGTCGCGGGTCTCCAGGACCAGCAGGGTGTTGGTGCGCTCATCCACCGAGACGCGACCGCGCTCCGACAGCAGCGAGGCGTTCTCCGAGGCCAGCAGCGCCTTCATGTCCGAGGCCTTGGCGTAGTTGACCTGGATCAGCTCCGAGCGCAGCGGGGCCAGTTCCAGCTTGCTCTTCTCGGCTTCCAGTTCCTCGCGCTCACGCTTGGCGATCTCGCCGGCCGGCGCCACCAGCATGACGTTGCCGTCGCGGCGCATGGCCAGGCCCTTGGTCTTGAGGATGATGTCGAGGGCCTGGTCCCAGGGCACGTTCTGCAGGCGCATGGCGATGGAGCCCTGCACCGAATCGCTGATCACCATGTTGGTGCCGGCGACGTCCGCCACGATCTGCAGCAGCGAGCGGATGTCGACGTTCTGGAAGGACAGCGAGATGCGCTCGCCGGTGTACTGGGGCTCCTTCTTCTTCTCGGCAATCTTCTCTTCCGTGAACGGCTGCAGTTCCAGGGTAAACACATCGCCGGCCTGATAGGCCGCCTGCTCGAACTGCGCACCGGCCACCGGCGTGACGACGATCTCGGTGTTGATGCCGATGCGCTGCACGTCGACGAACTTGACCGGCGTGGCGAAGTCGAGCACGTCGAGACGACGGCGCAGGTTCTCCGGCAGGTCGGTGTTGCGGAATACGGCACGCACCTTGCCCGACTCTTCGCGCACGTCGACCGTGGTCTTGGCATCGGCCAGGCGCACGACCACGCGACCTTCGCCCTTCTCGCCACGGCGGAAGTCGATATTGCGGATGCTGCCCCCGGTGCCGCTGGCTGCCAGCGAGGACGGGGCGGCGGCAGCGGCGGTCACGCCGGCGCCGTCAAGCTGCACGATGATCTGGTTGCCCTCGGTGCGCACCTTGTAGGGTGCGCTCTGGACGAGTTCGACGACCACGCGCGTGCGGCCCTTGGCCTCGACGCTGGCCAACGAGGTCACGTTGCCGATGCCGACCTTGCGATAGCGCTCGGCCAGCGCGAGGCGGGTCGCCGGCAGGTCGAGCGACAGGCGCGCAGGCTTGTCGATGGTGAAGACCACCGGCTCCGGCGCAGGCTCGGAGAGGGTCAGGGTCAGCTGGACGCGGTCGCTGTCGAGCGCGGTGAAGTCCACGGCCTGCAGGGCGCGGGTGGCATCCTGCGCGCCGGCAGCGCCGCTCAGAGCGAGAAGCGCGACAGCCATCTTCAGACGGTTGGCGATCGCGGTTTTGAGTGTAAGCATTGCGTTGACTCCCTGAATCCTGATCACTGCGCCAGTGCGATGCTGGCCTGCCGCTGGGTCCAGCCACCGAAGCCGTCGGGGACGAGTTCGATCAGGCTGACTTCGCTGTCGGTGATGGCCACGATCTCGCCGAAGCTCTGGCCCATGTGGTCCTTGAGCGTGACGCGGTGCACGACGTTGTCCGGCGCCTTGATCAGCGCGAAGACACCCTTGGGTGTGACGATGGTGCCGACCATGCGCAGGGCATCGATCGGGAACTCCTCGAGGGGTTCCTTGTTGCGGTTGAGGTCAGGCCGCGGCCCCGGAGCGCCGGCAGCCGCCGCGGCCTCCTTGGTCTCGATGTCCACCTGGATGAACGGATCGCGACGCTCGCCGGCGACGTAGGTGAAGGCCTCGTAGGGCTTCATCTGCGGGATCGGATCGATCGAGTTGGACTTGCGTCCCTTGACCTCGGCGACGTAGCGCTCCAGGTCCGACATGTCGTCGGAGCAGCCCTGGAGAAAGAGCGCGGACGCCAGCAGCGCCGCCATGCGGAAGTAGGGCTTCATTTCTTCTTACCCCCTGCCTTCCCCTTCTTCTTGGGGATCTCTTCTTCGTCGAGATAGCGATAGGTCTTGGCCAGCGCGGTCATGCGCAGCACCGCGGTCTTGTCCACGCCCGTGCCGATGGTCTTGTTCGCGCCACCGGAGATGTCGACATTCTCGATCGTCACGATGCGCGGCAGGGCCGCGACGCTGCTGACGAAATTGCCCATCTCGTGGTAGGTGCCGATCACGACGATGCGGTTCGGGATTTCGGCATAGAACTCCCGGGCCACCTCGGGCTGGGGCTGGAACAGCTCTTCCTCCAGGCTGCTGGCCACGCGGGTCTGGGAGATGTCGTTCAGCAGGTTCGCCACTTCGGCGCGGCTGGGCAGCTGCTTGAGCATGGCGCCGAAGGATTTCTCCATTTCGGCCAGCTGGGCGCGGTAGGCATCGAGGCCCGCGACCTTGCTCTGCTTCTCCTCGAACTCCTTGCGCAGGCCGGTTTCCGTGCCACGCAGGGTTTCCAGTTCCTCGTAGATCGGCTTGATCAGGAACCAGGTGCCGGCCGCCACCAGCAGGATGGCTGCCAGGACGATCGAGGCGATGCGGACGTACAGCGGCCAGGCGCCCGGATTCTGCGGGTCCAGGTTCTGCAGTTCGGTCAGGATGTCCTGGGTCTTCATTCGCTCGTCCCCTCGTCGGTGGAGGCGGCGGCCGCGTCCGGCTTGGTCAGATTCTTCACCTGAAGGGTGAACTCCGAGCGCCGGCGGCGGTTCTTGTCGTTGCTCTTGATCACGACCAGCTTGGGCTCCGCGAACCAGGCGGAACCGTCGAGATTCTTCATGTAGGTCGAGATGCGGCCGTTGGATTCGGCGACGCCATTGATGGTGACGTTGCCGCCCGACTGCCGGATCGAGGTGAGGTTGACGCCCTCGGGCAGGGTGTTGATCAGCTCATCGAAGAAGTGGACCGTCGCCGTGCGGCTGGCCTGCAGCTCCTCGACCACGCGCATGCGCGCCAGGAGGTTGTTGCGGACCTTCTCCAGCTCCTGGATTTCCTTGATCTTGTCATCCATCTCCTTGATCTGCTGCCGGAGATAGGTGTTGCGGGCCTCCTGGTTCTCGACCTTGCCGGTCATGGTCAGGTAGCCGGCGCCGATGATCGCGCCGGCGATCAGCACGCCCAGGCCCAGCATCGCCGTGTACTGCTGCTTGCGCTTCTCGCGCCGTGCCCGACGCCAGTCGAGCAGGTTGATATGCACGGTCATGGCTTCACCTCGTCAAAGGCGCGGTAAGCCAGCCCGCAGGCAATCAGGAGGGAGGCCTCATCCTTGGCCAGGTTGGCCGGCTTGGCCCGCGAGGCGACGCTCATGCCCGAAAAAGGCTTGGCAACCGTGGTCGGAATCTGCAGGCGGTCCTGGATGCTCTGGTCGACCCCGGGGATCTGGGCGCAGCCACCCGCCAGGATGATCTGGTCGATGCTGCTGAACTGGGTCACCGCCGAGAAGAAGAACTGCAGCGAGCGGTCGATCTGCTGCGCCATGTCGGCCAGGAAGTGCGCCAGTACCTCGCTGGTGTAGTCGTCCGGCAGCGTGCCCCCGCGCTTGGCCTTGGTGGCCTCGTCGAAGGACATGCTGTAGTGCCGCATGATCTCCTCGGTCAGCTGCTTGCCGCCGAAGGCCTGGTCGCGGGTGTAGATGGTCTTGAGGTCGTGGAGCACCAGCACGGAGGTGGTGCTGGCGCCGCAGTCGACGATGGCGATGGTGCGGTTGCGGCCGCCGTCCGGCATCTGGTGGACCAGGAACTGGCAGGCGTTCTCGAGGGCGTAGGCCTCGATGTCGACCACCTTGGCGGACAGGCCGGCGAGCTCGATCGCGGCACAGCGTTGCTCGACCTGCTCCTTGCGGCAGGCCGCCAGCAGCACTTCCTGCTGGTCGGGATTCTTGGGGCTCTTGCCGAGCACTTCGAAATCGACGTTGACCTCGTCGACCGGGTAGGGGATGTACTGGTCGGCCTCGGCGCGGATCTGCTCTTCCATGGCGTCATCGGACAGCGCCGCCGGCATCTCGATCACCTTGGTGATGACCGACGCCCCGGCTACCGCCACGGCCACCTGGCGCGTGCGCGTCCCGGCGCGGTTCATGGCACGGCCCACGGCCTCGCTGACCAGCTTCGGGTCGGTGATCTGCTTGTCGGTCACCGCATTGGGCGGCAGCGGCTCCACGGCGTAGGCCTCGACGTGGAACTTGGTGCCCTTGCGGGAAAGCTCCAGCAGCTTCACCGAGCTGGAACTGATGTCCAGACCGATCAGCTGCTGTGTGCTCCCGCCAAACAGCGATTGCATGCTCGCCATAAAGCCTCACGCCGCGTGCGTTATCGATTCGATGTGCGAGCGCCCGAACCCGCCCTGCCGAGCCTCACCCGCTCGCACATCGAATCGACAACCAACCAGTGCTCTTCGCAATTGAGGCGGCCCTCCGTCCTCCGGCCCGCGTGCCGTCGTAAACTGCCTGCACCCCGTGTCCGGAAATTGCTGGCGGCCTCAATTACATTCCCCCGCGAAAGGTCGAAGAATCCTTCCGCATCGGACCGTACTATAGCGCAAACTTTCTACTACGCAACTATAAGTTCGTACGGCAAATGACTGATACCGCAGCAAACATTCGCGAAGCCATTTCCCGATCCAAGGGGTCGGAATCCGGGCGGTCGAGCCCATGAGCCGCCCCGTCCGCTGGCTCCTGCTGGGCCTGGCCGGCCTCCTGGCCGGCACCGCCGGCGCGATCTGGCTGCTGCTGTCACATCTGGCCGCCGGGCTGCCCTCGGTGGACAGCCTGCGCGCCCTGCAGCTGTCGGTGCCGCTGCGCATCCTGAGCGCGGACGGCAAGCTGATCGGCGAGTTCGGCGCCGAGCGCCGGGCGCTGCTCAAGTACGACGAGCTGCCGGAGCCGCTGGTCCAGGCCTTCCTGGCCGCCGAGGACGACCGCTTCTTCGAACACCCCGGGGTGGACTGGCAGGGCCTGGCCCGCGCCGCCCTGGTGGTCGCCGCCTCGGGGGAGAAGTCGCAGGGCGGCAGCACCATCACCATGCAGCTGGCGCGCAACGTGTTCCTGACCAGCGAGCGCAGCTACGTCCGCAAGCTGCGCGAGATCCTGCTGTCGCTGCGCATCGAGCGCGAATTGAGCAAGCAGGAGATCCTCGAGCTGTACCTCAACAAGATCTACCTGGGCGAGCGGGCCTACGGCGTGGGCGCCGCCGCGCTCATCTACTTCGGCAAGGACGTGCAGGCCCTGAGCCTGGCCGAGAACGCCCTGATCGCCGGCCTGCCCAAGGCCCCGTCCCGCGACAACCCGGTCGCCAACCCGCAGCGCGCCCAGGAACGCCGCGACTACGTGCTGCGGCGCATGCGCGAGCTGCAGTTCATCTCGGAACTGGAGTACGAGGCCGCCCGCGCCGAGCCGGTGGTCGTCCAGCCCTACCGGGCCCAGGTCGAGGTCGAGGCCCATTACGTGGCGGAGATGGTCCGCGCCGAACTCTATGCCCAGTACGGCGAGGAGCTGTACGCCCGCGGCCTCACGGTCTCGACCACGATCGACTCGGTGCGCCAGCGGGCCGCCGACGAGGCCCTGCGCCGGGCCCTGCTCGACTACGACAGCCGCCACGGCTGGCGGGGTCCGGAAGCCCGCCTGGGGCCCGAACTGCTGACCGAGACCGGCCAGGGCGACCTGCAGCGTGCCCTGGAAAGCCGTCCGCCCGTGGGCGGGCTGGTGGCCGGCGCGGTCGTCGCTTTCGGCCCCGAGCAGCTGCGCGTCCTCACCGCCCAGGGCCTGGTGAGCCTGGCGCCGGCCGACTACGCCTGGGCCCGGTTGTCACCCAAGAAGCCGCTGGTTCCGGGCGATGTGGTGCGGCTGCGCCGCCAGGGCGAGGGCTGGCGCCTGGCGCAACTACCCCTGGTGCAGGGGGCCCTGGTGGCCCTCGACCCGGTCGATGGCGCCATCACCGCGCTGTCCGGGGGCTTCGACTTCTTCGCCGGCAAGTTCAACCGCGTGACCCAGGCCCGGCGCCAGGTCGGCTCCGGCTTCAAGCCCTTCCTCTACGCCGCCGGCCTGGCCTATGGCTTCACGCCGGCCTCGGTGATCCTGGATGCCCCGGTGGTGTTCGACGACCCGGGCCTGGAGTCTGCCTGGCGACCCGAGAACTACGGGGGTGACTTCAAGGGGCCGATGCGCCTGCGCGAGGCCCTGGTCGAATCCCGCAACCTGGTCTCGATCCGCCTGTTGCAGGCCATGGGCCTGGACTATGCGCGGGATTACGTGGCCCGCTTTGGCCTGGCCCGGGACCGGCTGCCACGCGACCTGACCATGGCCCTGGGCACCGCCGACTACACGCCCCTGGAGCTGGCGCGCGGCTACGCCACCATCGCCAACGGCGGCTTCCTGGTCGACCCCTGGTTCATCCGCGAGATCCGGGACGGCACTGGCAAGGTCCTGTTCACCGCCGCGCCACGCCGCGCCTGCCGCGAATGCGAGGCCCAGCAACTGGCCGAGGCGGCAGGCCAGACCCCGGCCGAGGCACCACCGCCGCCGCCCGCCGAAACCCTGGCACCACGCGCCATCGAGCCGCAGGTCGCCTGGCTGATCACCGACCTCATGCACGACGTCACGGTTCGCGGCACCGCAGCCCGCGTGGCCGAACTGGGCCGCAGCGACTTGGCCGGCAAGACTGGCACCACCAACGACGAAACCGACGCCTGGTTCAACGGCTTCCAGAAGAGCCAGGTTGCTGTGGCCTGGGTCGGCTTCGACCAGCCGAGCCCGCTGGGCGCCGGCGAAGTGGGCGGCCGCGCCGCCCTGCCGATGTGGATGGACTACATGCGCGTGGCGCTCAAGGGCGTGCCACAGGACCGCCTGCCCCGTCCCGGCGGCCTGGTAAACGTGCGCATCAACCGCGATACCGGTCGCCTGGCCGAAGCCGGCGACCCCGATGCCCTGTTCGAGACCGTGCAGCAGGACAAGGTGCCGGAGACCCCGCAGGACACCACGACCCCCGAGGGGGCTGCGGACGCGGACCTCGAGGATCTCTACTAGTGGAGCTGCAGCGCTCGGGCCTGGTCGAGGAAGCCGCTCGCATCGTCTGCGAGGAACTGGTGGTCGACCTGCGTGCGGCCAAGCTCAAGGCCGCCGAGCGCCTGGGCCTGCCACCGCGCACCCCGTTGCCCGACAACGCCCGAGTGCAGCAGGCTGCCCTGGAATACCTGCAGCTGTTCGGCGGCGAGGAGTACCGCGCCCGTCTCGCGGCCATGCGCCGGCTCGCGATCCGCCTGATGCGGCACCTGGCGCCGTTCCAGCCGCGCCTCGTGGGAGGCGCTGTCAGCGGGGTGGTCACCCGCGCGCACCGCCTGCAGCTGCACCTGTTTGCCGACCAGGCGGAGAACCTGGATGTGTTCCTGATCGAGCAGGGCATCGCCTTCGAGCAGGGCGAGCGCGACTACCGATACGCCGACGGCGGGCAGGAGGCCGTGCCCCTGGCACGACTCGAGCTCGACGGCCTGGGCGTGGACCTCGCCGTCTTTCCCGCCGAGGACCTGCGCCGCGCGCCGATCAACCCCAGCGATGGCCAAGCCTACCGACGCCTCGACCTGGCGGCTGCCGAGAAACTGCTCGCCACCGGCTGAGCGGCGGCCGCGCCCACAAAAAAGCCCTCCGGGCGGAGGGCTTTTCTGCGAACCGACGGCGATCAGCGCTTGGCGATCGCCGTGACGTTGCGCTCGGCGGCGCCGGTGTAAACCTGGCGCGGACGGGCGATGCGCATGGTCGGGTCGGCGACCATCTCGATCCAGTGCGCGACCCAGCCGACCGTGCGCGCGATCGCGAACATCGGCGTGAACATGTTCACCGGGATGCCGAGGGCCTTGTAGATGATGCCCGAGTAGAAGTCGACGTTCGGGTAGAGCGCACGCTGCTTGAAGTAGTCGTCCGAGAGCGCGATCTCCTCGAGCTTCATGGCGAGCTCCAGCTGCGGATCGTTCTCCTTGCCCAGGTGCTTGAGCACCTTGTGGCACTGCTCGCGGATGATCGTCGCGCGCGGATCGAAGTTCTTGTACACGCGGTGGCCGAAGCCCATCAGGCGCACGCCCGAGGCCTTGTCCTTGACCTTGTTCATGAAGGCCGGGACGTTCTTCACGTCGCCGATCTCGCCCAGCATCTTGAGCACGGCCTCGTTGGCACCACCGTGGGCCGGACCCCAGAGCGCGGCGATACCGGAGGCGATCGCGGCATACGGGTTGGTGCCCGTCGAACCGGCCATGCGCACCGTGGACGTGGAGGCGTTCTGCTCGTGGTCGGCGTGCAGGATGAACAGCACGTCCAGCGCCTTGGCCGCCACCGGATCGACGTGGTAGGGCTCGGCCGGCACCGCGAACATCATGTGCAGCAGGTTGCTGCAGTAGTCGAGGTGGTTCTGCGGATACACGAACGGCTGGCCGTAATACTTCTTGTAGGCCGCGGCGGCGATCGTCGGGATCTTGGCGATCATGCGGTGCGCGAAGATCTCGCGGTGCCGCGGGTCCTTGTTGTTGGTGGTGTCGTGGTAGAACGCGGACAGCGAGCCGACCACGCCGGTGAGCATCGCCATCGGGTGGGCGTCGTAGTTGAAGCCCTGGAAGAACCCCTTGAGGTTCTCATTGATCATCGTGTGCTTGCGGATGTTCTGGTCGAACTTCGTCAGCTCATCCTGTTTCGGCAGCTCGCCGTTGAGGATCAGGTAGGCCACCTCGATGAAGCTCGAGTGCTTCGCCAGCTGGTCGACCGGGTAGCCGCGATACAGCAGCACACCCTTGTCGCCATCGATATAGGTGATCGCGCTCTTCGTCGAGCAGGTCGACGTGAAGCCGGGGTCATAGGTGAACAGGTCCAGCTTGTCGTAGACCTTGCCCACATCGAGACCGACCGGACCCAGCGTGCCCTTGACGGCCGGCAGGTCGACCTTTTCGCCGGTCTCGTTGTTGATCAGGCTGTAGCTCGGTGTGGTCATCGCATCATCTCCGTCGGACTGATCGGAACAGGCAACACGGGTGTTCCGGAAAAAATGTGCAGTGCCGCATTCAATCCGCGCAATCTCACGTCGGCACGCCTTCAGGCGGCAGCGAGTTCTTGGGGGGATATCCCGGCGGGTGGCTCAAGCATAACGATTTTCGGCTGTGGCCGGGGAGCAGGCGAGTCCGCACTGCAGGTCCTGATGGCCGTTCTTTTGCAGGCTCAGACGCGAAAAAACCGCCCAGAGGCGGCTTTTC
>DASUDL010000080.1:0-18507 GCA_036275615.1 Solimonas sp. | reverse complement strand
TACGGCGTCTACCAGAAGATGCGGCGCAAGAAGCTCAAGCTGCTCAAGGTGATGGACCTGCTGGGCTTCCGCGTCATCGTCAACAAGGTCGACGACTGCTACCGCGCCCTGGGCGTGGTGCACCACGTGTACAAGCCGGTGCCGGGCGAGTTCGACGACTACATCGCCAATCCCAAGTCCAACGGCTACCAGTCCCTGCACACGGCCAGCATCGGCCCGGGTGGCCACAAGATCGAGGTGCAGATCCGCACGCGCGACATGCACCATGTCGCCGAGGCGGGCATCGCCGCGCACTGGCAGTACAAGCAGGGCGCGCGCGAGGGCCATGCCGCGTCGCAGGTCCGCGCCCGCGAGTGGGTGGCCGGCCTGTTCGACGACTTCGGCGGTGCCAGCCCGATGGACTTCATCGAGAACGTCAAGGTCGACCTGTTCCCGGACGAGGTCTACGTGTTCACGCCGCGCGGCGAGATCCGCCGCCTGCCGCGCGGGGCCACGCCGGTGGACTTTGCCTACGCCGTGCATTCCGAACTCGGCGACCACTGCGTCGCCGCGCGCATCGACGGCACCCTGGAGCCACTGAACACCCTGCTGCGCAACGGCCAGACGGTCGAGGTCATCACCGCCCGCCATGCGCGGCCCAATGCTGCCTGGTTGAACTTCGTGAAGACGGCCAAGGCCCGGACCGCGATCCGCAACTTCCTGCGCAACCAGCGCGAGGACGAGGCGGTGCGGCTGGGGCGGCGCCTGCTCGAGATCGCCCTGCGCGAGCTTGGCGTGGCGGCCGCGGTGCTGAAGGAGCAGGACCGGATCGAGCCGGTCCTGCGCGCCCACTCGCTCAAGGACGTGGAGGAGCTGTACGTCGCGATCGGTACCGGCCAGCGCCTGGCGGCACTCGTGGCCCGCCATTTCCTGCCGGAAGGGCAGAGCGATGCCGCGGCCGGCGGTGCGGCACCGCTGGCGATCGAGGGCACGGAAGGCCTGGTGCTGGACTACGCGCGCTGCTGCTTCCCCCTGCCGGGCGACGAGATCCGTGGCCATGTCAGCGTCGGTCGCGGCATCGTCGTGCACCGGATGGACTGCCGCCATGCCAAGGGTCGGCCCCAGGACTGGGTGCCGCTGGCCTGGTCCGACAAGGTGCAGAACGACTTCCAGGCCGAGATCCGCCTCAAGGGCGAGAACAAGCGCGGCCTGCTCGCCAAGGTCACCGCCGAGATCGCCAACGCCGAATCCTCGATCGAGAACGTGCAGATGCCCGACCGAGCCGGCAGCGAAGCCATGGAAATGCGTTTCGTCATCACAGTGAAGAACCGCGTTCACCTGGCGCGCGTCCTGCGCCGCCTGCGCCGCCTGGAGTGGGTGGAGCGCGTGACCCGCGTCTAGACTGTCGTCCTTTCGCAACGAGCTTTCCCGCCATGCCCCGCACCATCATCCAGACCGACGCCGCCCCGGCCGCGATCGGCACCTACTCGCAGGCCGTCAAGGTCGGCAACACGGTCTACCTCTCGGGACAGATCCCGCTGGATCCGAAGACCATGGCCCTGCTCAACGCCACCATCGAGGACGAGATCCACCAGGTGTTCCGCAATCTCGCCGCGGTGGCGCAGGCGGCCGGCGGCTCGCTGCAGGACCTGGTCAAGCTCAACGTGTTCCTGACCGATCTCGGGCACTTCGCCAAGGTCAACGAGATCATGGCGCAGTACTTCCGTGCGCCGTTCCCGGCACGCGCCGCGATCGGCGTGGCCAGCCTGCCGCGTGGTGCCCGCGTCGAGGCCGACGCGATCCTGGTGCTTGGCGACTGAGCGCCCGCGCAGCGGCGGCCCGCGGCCTCCGCTGACGCTCGACACCGACCTCACCTATCTCAAGGGCGCAGGGCCGGCCGTGGCCCAGCGCCTGCGCGCGCTGGGCCTGCAGCGTGTGCGCGAACTGCTGTTCCATCTGCCCCTGCGCTACGAGGACCGTCGCACGCATACGCCGCTGGCGCGCCTGCGCGGGGGCGAGGAGGCGCTGGTGCGTGGCCGTGTGCTGGCCGCCGACGTGCGTTTCGCCGGACGACGCCTGCTGCGGGTGGCGATCGACGACGGCACGGGTGGCCTGCTGCTGCGCTTCTTCCATTTCAACGAGGCCCAGAAGCAGAACCTGGCGCCCGGGCGCTGGGTGCAGGCCTATGGTGCGGTGCGCGTCGGCAGCGGCGGCCTGGAGATGGTGCACCCGCAGTACCGCGTGGCCGACACGGCCGAGGAACTACCGGCTGAGACGGCGCTGTCGCCGGTGTATCCGCTGACCACCGGCATCACCCAGGCGCGGCTGCGCGGCCTGATTGCGCAGGCCCTGCAACTGGCCCGGCACGACCCCGAGCTGTCCGCGCCGCTGCCCGAGCTGGCCGGTCCGAGCACCGCCGAGGCGCTGGAGCTGATCCACAACCCGCCCGATGCCGCGGACGCCCGCGCCCTGCTGGCCCGTGAGCACCCGGCGCAGCTGCGGCTGGTACGCGAGGAGCTGCTCGCACAGCAGCTATCGCTGCGTCTGCTGCGCGGCCGCCAGAAGCAGCGCCCGGCGCCGGTGTTGCGCACGGCTGCGGCCGCCGCGGCTGAACTGCGCGAGGTGCTGCCCTTCGCCTGCACCGGCGCGCAGCAGCGCGTGCTCAACGAGCTGGTGCGCGATCTGGCCCTGCCGCATCCGATGCTGCGTCTCGTGCAGGGCGATGTCGGCAGCGGCAAGACCGTGATCGCCGCCGCCGCCCTGCTCGCGGCCGCGCGCGCCGGCCTGCAGGCCGCGCTGATCGCGCCGACCGAACTGCTGGCCGAGCAGCATCACCGCAATCTGACGCGATGGTTTGCGGCGCTGGGCCTGGCGCCCGGCTTCCTGGCGCAGCGCCTGAAGAAGTCCGAGCGCGAGCGCGTGCTCGCCGGTCTGTCCGATGGTTCACTGCCGCTGGTGGTGGGCACGCATGCGCTACTGCAGGAGCAGGTGCGCTTCGCGAAACTCGCGGTGGTGGCGGTCGACGAGCAGCACCGCTTCGGCGTGCAGCAGCGCCTGGCCCTGCGCGACAAGGGTGGGGCGCGCCTGCCGCACCAGCTGGTGCTGTCCGCCACCCCCATTCCCCGCACCCTGGCGCAGACGCTCTATGCCGACCTCGATGTCTCGGTGATCGACGAGCTGCCGCCGGGTCGCACGCCCATCGTCACCGTCGTGCTGTCCAATGAGCGCCGCGGCGAGGTGGTGCAGCGCATCCACGAGGCCTGCCGGGGCGGGCGCCAGGCCTACTGGGTCTGCACCCTGATCGAGGAATCGGAGGAGCTCGACGCCCAGGCTGCCGAGGCCACGGCCGCGACCTTGCGCCAGGAGCTGCCCGGAGTGAAGGTCGGGCTGGTGCACGGCCGCATGAAGACCGAGGAGAAGGACGTGCAGATGCGCGCCTTCCAGGAGGGCATCACCCAGCTGCTGGTGGCCACGACCGTGATCGAGGTGGGTGTCGACGTGCCACGCGCCAGCATCATGGTGATCGACAACGCCGAGCGCCTGGGCCTGTCGCAGCTGCACCAGCTGCGCGGTCGCGTCGGTCGCGGCGCCGAGGCCAGCCAGTGCCTGCTGCTCTACCAGCCGCCGCTGGGCGACAACGCCCGAGCGCGCCTCGAGACCCTGCGCGCGACCACCGATGGCTTCCTGATCGCCCAGCGCGACCTCGAGCTGCGCGGGCCCGGGGAACTGCTCGGGCGGCGCCAGACCGGCGATATCGGCCTGAAGCTGGCCGATCCCCTGCGCGATGCGGCGCTGGTGCCGCCGCTGCAGGTGCTGGCCGACACCCTGCTGGCGCAGCAGCCGCTGCGGGCCCGGCAGCTGATCGCCCGCTGGCTCGGCGATCCCGAGCGCTATGCCGCGGTCTGAGCCCCGCAGCCGCTACACTCGCGCGCCATGACGGACAAGCTGCTCGACTACCTGCGCCTGATGCGCCTCGATCGCCCGGTCGGCATCTGGCTGCTGCTCTGGCCCACCCTGTGGGGGCTGTGGTTTGCCGCCGAGGGCTTTCCGGGCTGGCACATCCTCGGCGTATTCGTGGCCGGCACGGTGCTGATGCGGTCCGCGGGCTGTGCCATCAACGACTACGCCGATCGCGGCTTTGATCCGCACGTGGCGCGCACGCGCGAGCGCCCGCTGGCCGCCGGCCGGATCACCCCGGAGGAGGCTGTGCGGCTGTTCGTGGCCGTGTCGCTGATCGCCTTCGGCCTGCTGACCTCGTTGCGCAACACGCTGACCCTCGTGCTGGCGCTGCCGGCGGCGGCGCTGGCGGCCGGCTACCCCTTCATGAAGCGCTGGATCGCGATGCCGCAGGCGGTGCTGGGCGTGGCCTTCTCCTGGGGCATCCCCATGGCCTTCGCCGCGGTCCAGCATCGCGTCGACTGGGGTCTGTCGCTGGCGCTGATGGCCGCCAACCTGTGCTGGGTGATCGCCTACGACACCTGGTATGCGATGGTGGATCGCCAGGACGACCTGAAGATCGGTGTGAAGTCCTCGGCGATCCTCTTCGGCCGGCACGACACCCGGGTGATCGCGGCGCTGATGGTGGCGTCGCTGGCGCTCCTCGCCGGCATCGGCCTGGTCCGCGGGCTCGGTGCCGCCTACTGGGCGGGCTGGGTGCTGGCCGCCGCGGTGGCCGTCCACCAGCAATGGCGCGCGCGCGGTCGCGAGCCGGCGCAGTGCTTCCGCGCCTTCCTGGCCAATCACTACTTCGGCCTGGCCGTGTTCGCGGGCCTGGTGCTCGAGTTCGCGCGCCGCTGAAGCGGAATCAGGGCACGCGCGCCAGGGCCCAGGCCTGCACCTCGATGGCGCCGGCCCGACGGCAGGCCTGCGCCAGCGCCCCCAGGGTGGCGCCCGTCGTCATCACGTCGTCGAGCAGTGCCACGCGCTGTCCCCGCAGGCGGTCTGCGGCCACGAAGGCGCCTCGCAGGTTGCGGCGGCGGCGGGCGGCGCTCATGCCGATCTGGTCGGGCGTGGCGCGGATGCGACGTGCGGCGCCGGCGCAGATCGCCTGGCCGGTGATGGTCGCGACGCTCCGTGCCAGTTCGAGCGCCTGGTTATAGCCGCGCCGGCGCAGGCGCCCGGCATGCAGCGGCACGGGGAGGAGCAAGGCGGGCAGGGGCAGGCCTCGTTCCAGCACGGCCTCGCCCAGCAGGCGGCCGAAGGCGCTGGCCTGGTGCAGGCGCGCCTCGTATTTGAGCTGGTGGATCGCCTCGCGCACCGGTGACTCCCAGCGCAGCGCCGCGAACGCGAGGTCGAAAGCCGGTGGACGCTCGACGCAGCCTGCGCAGGTGTCGGCATGGCCCTGTGGGCGAGCGCAGCGCGGACAGGCCTGGGTGTTCCACGGCAGGCTGTCGCGGCAGGCCGGGCACAGGCTGCCAGTCGCGCAGGGGGTATCGCAGAACTGGCAGCGGGCGGGAACCAGCAGGTCCCGGAGCGGTGCCCAGAAGTTGTCAACCGTGCAGCGGCGACCATGGTTGACAGGAGGATAACCATCGCCAAGACTGTGATTCATCGGTGCTTTCCCTCTGGTGAGAGGCCTCTTGCTGGGCCTGGGGATGTGTTTTTAGAAGCATCGTTACAACATTATTTTATCTTTTGTCACATCTCTTCGGGATGCCGGACCGGGCATCGCGAGGGGGCAGGGAGCAGTTTCATGGCTGATGCGGGCACCACGCCGGAGATCCGCAACGACTGGACGCGCGAGGAAGTCCAGGCGTTGTTCGACCTGCCGTTCAACGAGCTGCTGTTCCGCGCCCACAGCCTGCACCGGCAGCACTTTGATCCCAATCGCGTGCAGCTGTCCACGCTGCTGTCGATCAAGACCGGGGCCTGCCCGGAGGACTGCGCCTACTGCCCGCAGTCGGTGCGCTACGAGACCGGCCTGAAGAAGGAACCCCTGCTCGACGTCGACGCCGTGATCGCGGCCGCCAAGGACGCGCGCGCCAACGGTGCCTCGCGCTTCTGCATGGGTGCGGCCTGGCGCTCGCCCAAGGATCGCGACCTGGAGAAGGTCGAGACCATGGTGCGCGAGGTCAAGGCGCTCGGGCTGGAGACCTGCCTCACCCTGGGCATGCTCAAGGAGCATCAGGCGCAGCGCCTGGCGGACGCGGGTCTGGACTACTACAACCACAATCTCGATACCTCGCCCGAGTACTACGGCAAGATCATCAGCACCCGCACCTACGAGGATCGCCTCGACACCCTGGAGCAGGTGCGCAAGGCCAAGATCAAGGTCTGCTGCGGCGGCATCGTCGGCATGGGCGAGCAGCCGGCCGACCGTGCCGAGCTGCTGCGCCAGCTGGCCATCCTGCCGCAGCATCCGGACAGCGTGCCGATCAACAACCTGGTGCAGGTCGAGGGCACGCCGCTGAGCGGCGGCGAGACCCTGCATCCCATCGAGTTCGTGCGCACGATCGCCGTGGCGCGCGTGCTGATGCCGAAATCCTATGTGCGCCTGTCGGCCGGGCGCACGGCGATGAGCGAGGAGCTGCAGGCCCTGTGCTTCTTTGCCGGCGCCAACTCGATCTTCTACGGCGAGAAGCTGCTCACCACCGAGAATCCGCAGAACGCCCGCGATCGCGCCCTGCTGCAGCGGCTGGGCATCCGCAGCGAGGGTGAGGTGTCGGTGCCAGAGACGACGCTGGCCGCGGGCTGCTGCGATGCGCCGGCGGCACCCGCGGCGGCGGGCGGCTGCTGCGGCACGTGAGCCCTGGGGCGATGGCCCCGGCGACGCCCACGCCGCTGGACCGGCGCCTCGCCGGGGCGCTGGAGCGCCTCCGCGCCGCGGACCTGTACCGGCTGCGCCGGGTCGTCGATGGCGGCCACGGTGCGCACCTGCGGGTCGACGGCCGCGATTGCCTCAACTTCTGCAGCAACGACTACCTGGGCTTGGCGGCCGATCCGCGCGTGGCCGCGGCGGCGCGGGCGGCACTCGCCGATGGCACCGGCAGCGGTGCCGCGGCCCTGGTCTCCGGCTACAACCGGGAACACCAGGCGCTGGAGGAGGAGCTCGCCGCCTTCCTGCAGCGGCCGCGGGCCCTGCTGTTCTCGACCGGCTGGGCCGCGAATCTCGGCGTGCTGCGCGGCCTGCTCGGCCGCGGCGACCGCCTGCTGGCCGACGAACTCAACCACGCTTCGCTGATCGACGGCGGACGTCTCTCGGGCGCCGAATACTGTCGCATCGCCCATGCCGATCCGGCGGCCTACGCACAGGCCCTGGCGCAGCCCTGCGCCGGACTGAGCCTGATCGCCACGGACAGCGTGTTCAGCATGGACGGCGACCTCGCACCGCTGCAGGCGCTCGAGCGCCTGCGACGTGGTGGCGGCGCCGCCCTGATGGTCGACGACGCGCATGGCTTCGGCGTGCTCGGCGAGGGCGGCCGCGGCTGCCTGTTCGAGCCCGAGGGCGCCGGCGTGGCGCCGGAGATCTACGTGGCCACGCTGGGGAAGTCGCTGGGCGCGGCCGGCGCCTTCGTGGCCGGCTCGCAGGAACTCGTGGAATACCTGGTGCAGAAGGCGCGCAGCTGGGTATTTTCGACGGCGCCACCGCCGGCGCTGGCGGCGGCGGCGCGCGCCGCCCTGCGCATCGTCCAGGCCGAGCCGGAACGGCGCGCGCAGCTGCACGCCAACCTGGCGCGCTTCCGGGCCGGCTGTGCGCAGCTCGGCATCCCGGTCGCTGCCTCGCGCACGCCGATCCAGCCGTTGCTGCTGGGCGACGCTGCGCGGTCGCTGGCCCTGTCGCGCCGGCTCCTCGAGCGGGGGTACTGGGTGGCAGCGATCCGCCCGCCGACCGTGCCGGAGGGCACCTCGCGGCTGCGCATCACCCTGTCGGCGGCGCATCGCCCGGCCGAGATTGACGGCCTGCTCGCGGCGCTGGCCGAGGCCTGGCGGGAACTGCCCTGATGCCCGCACGCAGCCTGTTCATCACCGGAACCGATACCGGGGTTGGCAAGACCCTGGCGTCGACGGCCCTGCTGCGCTGGGCGCGCGCCCAGGGCCTGGCCGCGGCGGGCTTCAAGCCGGTGGCCGCAGGGTGCGAGCGGGTCGATGGTGCCTGGCGCAACGATGATGCCCTGCGGCTACAAGCGGAAAGCACCGGCGCGCCGCCCTACGAGCAGGTGAATCCCTGCGCCCTGCCGGACGCCGTGGCGCCGCACCTGGCGGCGCAGTCGGCCGGCACGCGCATCGACATCGCGGCACTGGACGCAGCCCACGCCCGTCTTTCGGCCTCGGTCCAGCTGCTGGTGATCGAGGGGGCGGGCGGCTGGCGTGTGCCCCTGGACGAGCACGGTGATTTCGCGGATTGGGTGACGGCGCGTGGCTGGCCGGTCGTGCTGGTGGTGGGCCTGCGCCTCGGTTGCCTGAACCATGCGCTGCTGAGCGCTGAATCGATCGCGCGCGGCGCGCCACTGGCGGGCTGGATCGCCAACGTCCTGCCGCCCGAGCAGCCGCGCTGGCAGGACAACCTTGAAACCTTGCGCCGGCGGCTGCCGGCACCGCTGCTCGGGTGCATCCCGATGGGTGCCGACATCGCCACGGCGGCCGCGGCGCTCGATAGCGAGGCGACGCGGAGGCTCCTGCGCGCCTAGGGCTTGTCCTGGGGCGCCGGTGGCGGCGGCCCCCACAGCGCTTCCAGGCGCTGGTCGCGTCCGCAGCCCCACCGGTAATAGCGGTAGCGCACCGGGTTCTTGCGGGCGTAGTCCTGGTGATAGTCCTCGGCGGGCCAGAAGCGCCCGGCCGGCAGGATCTCGGTGACGATGGTTCCCTTGAGTTGCCCGGACGCGGCGAGTGCGGCCCTGGAGGCCTCGGCGGCCTGTCGCTGGGCCTGATCGTGGACGAAAATCGCGCTGCGGTACTGTGGCCCCTCGTCGCAGAATTGGGCGTTGGCGGTCAGCGGATCGATGTGCCGCCAGTACCAGGCGAGGAGCTGTTCATAGCTCACCCGGGCCGGGTCGTAGCGCAGCTGCACCGCCTCGATATGGCCGGTACGCCCGCTGGAGACCTGCTCGTAGGTCGGCCGCGAGCGATGGCCACCCGTGTACCCCGACACGGCCTCGATCACACCGGGCAGCTTCTCGAAGTCGGCCTCGGTGCACCAGAAACAGCCGCCGGCAAAGGTGGCCACGGCCTCGGCGGCGCGCAGTGGCATCGCCAGTGCGAGCAGGGCCAGCAGCAGAAGCGGCCTCATGAGCGCAGCGCCGGCAAGGATTCGCCGGCCGGCACGAAGCGCAGGGCCAGGCCGTTGTTGCACCAGCGCTTGCCGGTCGGGGGCGGGCCATCGTCGAACACGTGACCATGGTGGCCGCCACAGCGGCTGCAGTGGTACTCCGTGCGCACGTAGAACAGCAGCCGATCTTCGGAGAGGCCGAAGGCGCCGGGTAGTGCGGCCCGGAAGCTGGGCCAGCCGGTGCCGCTGTCGTACTTCTGCGCAGCATCGAACACGGGCTGAAAGCAGGCAGCGCACAGGTAGCGGCCAGCCCGCTTCTCCTGGTTGAGCGGGCTGCTGCGGGGGGGTTCGGTGTCGTCCTCGAACAGCACCGCCCAGGCGGCGGCACTCAGCTGGGGCCGCCAGTAGCTCGCCGGCCGCTTCAGGCTGCCGAGCAGGCGTTCTGCCTGTGCCAGAGCCGGCAGGGCAGCGGCGGCGAGGCCGGACAACAGGCGGGCAAGCAGGTGGCGACGGGTCATGGGAGTCGACGGGTTCCTGGGGCGGCTACAGCTATTGGTACGGACCCCGGGGCGCGGTGGATGTTCCCGTGCGCCCGGCCAAGGCCCCAAAACCTGAACAGCTGCGATGGTCGGAACGGCGTGCTCCGCGCCGGTTCTGCTTTGCGCGGTTTTCCGGCGATGCACTACAATCTCGCGGCTGAATTCCTGCCCGTCGTAGCCTAGCCATGGACACCCGGTTGGTGATTGGCCCGAATGCGTCCCTGAGCCGCAGGCAGGCCTGGGGGGTCATGGTGCTGGCCGCAATGTCCGGACTGGGCATCGCGATCGGCTTCGCGGTGCTCGGTTTCTGGCCGATCCTGCCGTTTGCGGGGCTGGAACTGGCGGCTCTGGGGGCGGGCTTGTACGTCTCGGTACGCGGTAACGCCTACCGGGAGGTGCTCTGTTTCGAGCAGGACCGGCTCCGGATCGAGATCGGCATGCTGGGGCAGGGCATCCGTTCCTCGATCTGCTGGTCGCGGAGCTGGACGCGGGTTGCGCTGGAGCGCGGCGCGCGGCGCCATGATCCGCTGCGGTTGCTGTTGAGGAGTGCGGGGCAGGAGGTCGAGATCGGCCGCTGCCTCACGGACGAGGAGAAGGCGCGCCTGAAGGCCCGCCTGCAGACTTTGCTGACACCCGCCTGGCGCACGTCGCCGGGCGTGACGGGCCCCCGGCCCGAGCTCGAGTTGCCATTGGGAGATTGATGATGTTGAACAAGGGATGGCTGGCGCGCGTCGCCGCAGGTACCGCACTGGCCCTGGCTTCGGCCGTGGCCATGGCGTACACCGAGACCAGTGGCGGCTACAACCTGCCCACCGGCGTGACCGAGATCAGCCGCGAGGTTTACGGCCTGCACATGTGGATCTTCTGGATCGTGTGCGGCATCGCGGTCGTCGTCTTCGGTGCGATGATCTGGTCGATCATCTTCCATCGCCGCTCGAAGAACCCGAAGCCGGCCGACTTCCACGAGTCCACCACGGTCGAGATCATCTGGACCACGATCCCCTTCATCATCCTGATCGGCATCGCCATCCCGGCCGCCGGCACCCTGATCAAGATGGAGGACACCCGCAACGCGGAGATGTCCATCAAGGTGACGGGCTACCAGTGGAAGTGGGAGTACGAATACCTGGGCGAGGACGTGAAGTACTTCTCGACCCTGTCGGCCGAATCCAACGCCGCGCGCCAGCTGAAGTCGGGCGTGGACGTGACCCAGGTCCCCAACTACCTCGTCGACGTCGACAACGCGCTGGTGCTGCCGGTCGGCAAGAAGATCCGCTTCCTGATCACCGCCAACGACGTCATCCACGCCTGGTGGGTGCCGGAACTCGCCGTGAAGAAGGACGCGATCCCGGGCTACGTCAACGAGACCTGGACCAAGATCGACCAACCCGGCACCTATCGCGGCGTGTGCGCCGAACTGTGCGGCCGTGACCACGGCTTCATGCCCATCGTCGTGAAGGCCGTGCCCGAGGCCGAGTTCCAGGCCTGGCTGGCGGCGAAGAAGGGCGGCAAGACGGAAGTGGCCGCCGCGCCCGCCGTGACCGCGACCGATGCCGCGCCCGCGGCACCCGCTGTCGAGGTCGCCGCCGCCGAAGCCGCGCCCGCGCCGAAGGCCCTTTCCAAGGAAGAGCTCGCCAAGAAGGGCGAGGGCGTCTACAAGGCCAACTGCGCCGCCTGCCACCAGGCCACCGGCCAGGGCCTCGCGCCGACCTTCCCGTCGCTGGTCGGCAGCAAGGTGGTCAACGGCCCTGCTGGCGAGCTGATCAAGCAGGTGCTCAACGGCAAGAACCTGATGCCGGCCTTCAAGCAGCTGTCCGACGAGGACATCGCGGCCGTCGTCAACTACACCCGCAGCAGCTGGGGCAACAAGGGCGAGGCCACGACCGTGGCTGCCGTTGCCGCCGCGCGCAAGTAAGCAGAACACGAGTTAGGAGTTGTCCATGGCTCACCACGAACACGCCCACGACGCCCACGGTCACGACGATCACCACCATGGCCCCGACAAGGGGATCATGCGCTGGATCAAGACGACCAACCACAAGGACCTGGGTACGCTGTACCTGTTCTTCTCGTTCGCGATGTTCTTCGTCGGCGGCCTGATGTCGCTGGTGATCCGCGCCGAGCTGTTCCACCCGGGCCTGCAGTTCGTGGATCCGGAGTTCTTCAACCAGATGACCACGATGCACGCGCTGATCATGATCTTCGGCGGTGTCATGCCGGGGTTCGTGGGCCTGGCGAACTGGATGGTGCCGATGATGATCGGCTGCTCCGACCTCGCCCTGCCGCGCGTGAACAACTGGGGCTTCTGGATCCTGCCCTTTGCCTTCGCGATGCTGCTCGCCACCCTGTTCATGGATGGCGGTGCGCCGGCCGGTGGCTGGACCATGTATCCGCCGCTGGTGCTGCAGACGGGCAACAGCTTCCCGTTCCTGATCTTCGCGGTGCACATCCTGGGCATCAGCTCGATCACGGGCGCCATCAACGTCGCCGTGACCATCCTGAACATGCGCGCCCCGGGCATGAGCCTGCTCAAGATGCCGCTGTTCTGCTGGACCTGGCTGATCACCGCCTACCTGCTGATCGCGGTGATGCCGGTGCTCGCCGGCGCCGTCACCATGCTGCTGACCGACAAGTACTTCGGCACCAGCTTCTTCACCGCCGCCGGCGGTGGTGACCCGGTGATGTTCCAGCACATCTTCTGGTTCTTCGGCCACCCCGAGGTGTACATCCTGATCCTGCCGGCCTTCGGCGTGGTCTCGACCATCATCCCGACCTTCGCCCGCAAGGCGCTGTTCGGCTACGACTCGATGGTGTACGCCACGGCCTCGATCGCCTTCCTGTCGTTCATCGTCTGGGCGCACCACATGTTCACGGTCGGCATGCCGCTGGCCGGTGAGCTGTTCTTCATGTTTGCCACCATGCTGATCGCCGTGCCCACGGGCGTGAAGGTCTTCAACTGGGTGGCGACGATGTGGAAGGGCTCGATGACCTTCGAGACCCCGATGCTGTTTGCCCTCGGTTTCGTGTTCCTGTTCTCGATCGGCGGCTTCTCGGGCCTGATGCTCGCGATCACCCCGGTCGACTTCCAGTACCACGACACCTACTTCGTGGTCGCGCACTTCCACTACGTGCTGGTGCCGGGCGCCGTGTTCTCGATCATCGCCGGCGTGTACTACTGGATCCCGAAGTGGACCGGCCGCATGTACAACGAGGCGCTGGGCAAGTTCCACTTCTGGACCTCGGCCATCTTCATCAACCTGACCTTCTTCCCGCAGCACTTCGCGGGCCTGGCGGGCATGCAGCGCCGTGTGCCGGACTACGCCATCCAGTTCACCGACTGGAACGTCATGTCGTCCTGGGGCGCCTTCCTGTTCTTCGCCGCGCAGTTCATCTTCATCGGCAACATGCTGGCCTGCTGCTACGGCTGGTTCGGCCGCAAGCAGAACCTGCCCGACCGCGTCTGGGAAGGCGCGCACGGCCTGGAGTGGACCGTCGCCTCGCCGGCGCCGTACCACACCTTCGAGGATCCGCCGAGCCTGCACGACGAGGACCTGACCGCCGTGCATGACAAGGTCGACGCCCTCGACCACCACAAGCTGGCCTGAGCCTCGCCGGGTGCTGACCGTGAGCGATGAAGCCGACAAGGCGCGCGCGCGCCGCAATGTGATCCTGGCACTGGTGCACGTCGCCATCGTCGTCGCGATCCTGGTCGGCTTCGTCGTCGCGCAGACCCAGCGGGCCGCGGGGGGCTGAGCGCCGTGAACGCCGCCGCCCGCCGCCAGTTGCTGCGCCTGAGCGCCGTCGTCGTGGGCATGTTCGGCTTCGGCTTCGCCCTGGTGCCGATGTACAACGCCCTGTGCGATGCGATCGGCCTCAACGGCAAGGTGAAGATGGAGGCGGCGACGGATGCTGCCGTGGCTGTCGATACCAGCCGTACGGTAACGGTGGAGTTCGTGACCACGGTCAACGGCGGCAAGGCCTGGAAGTTCCGCTCGGAGCAGTCCTCGGTGCAGGTGCACCCCGGCCAGCTGATGACGGTGAATTTCTACGCGCAGAACACTGAAGACCACGACATCGTGGCGCAGGCCGTGCCGCAGGTAGCGCCCTGGGATGCCGCGCGGCACCTGAAGAAGACGGAATGCTTCTGCTTCAACAACCAGCCGTTCAAGGCGGGCGAGGAGAAGCAGATGCCGGTGGTGTTCATGCTCGACCCCGAGCTGCCGGCCGATGTGGACCGCGTCACCCTGTCGTACACCTTTTTTGATGTGACCGCGTCGACCGCCGCCCAGGCGGACGCCGCCAAACCGAAGACCTGAGAGACCCGAGGGACCCATGGCCACTCCAGCCGCTGCGAATTCCGAACGCTACTTCGTGCCTGCGCCCAGTGCCTGGCCCTTCCTGCTGACCGTCGGCCTGGTGGTGCTGATCATCGGCGTGTCCGGCTTCCTCGAGGACGGCAACGTCGGCCCGATCCCGCTGTACCTGGGTGGCGCGCTGAGCATCGCGATCATCTACGTCTGGTTCCGTGACGTGGCGCGCGAGTCGGAGGGCGGCCTCTACACGGCACAGGTCGACCGCACCTACCGCTGGGGCATGTCCTGGTTCATCTTCTCCGAGGTCATGTTCTTCGGCGCCTTCTTCGGCGCCCTGTTCTATGCCCGCGGCCTGTCCCTGCCCTGGCTGGCGGGCGAGGGCGGCGAGCTGACCACCAACCTGCTGCTGTGGCCCGGCTTCGAAGCCGCCTGGCCCTCGAACGGCCCGGCCAACATGGGCGGCAAGTTCGACACCATCCCGGCCTTCGACGTGCCCCTGATCAACACCCTGATCCTGCTGACCTCGGGCGTGACCATCACCATGGCCCACCACGCCCTCAAGGAAGGCAAGCGCACTCCCTGCATCGCCTGGATGTGGGCGACGGTGGCCCTGGGGGCCCTGTTCCTGTTCTTCCAGGTGGAGGAGTACGTCCACGCCTACAACGACCTGAACCTGACCCTGCACTCCGGCATCTACGGCTCGACCTTCTTCATGCTCACCGGCTTCCACGGCATGCACGTGACCCTGGGCACGCTGATGCTGCTGGTGATCACGCTGCGCCTGATGAAGGGCCACTTCAAGCCCGAGTCCCACTTCGGCTTCGAAGGCGTGGCCTGGTACTGGCACTTCGTGGACGTGGTCTGGCTCGGCCTGTTCGTGGTGGTGTACTGGCTCTGAGCCGGCACCGCGCAGATGCGAGAAAGGCGGCCCTAGGGCCGCCTTTTTTGTGGTCGCTGTACGCAGCCGGCAGCGGCTCGGGGCCCCGGCCCGGCCGCCGGGCTCAGGGGGCGGCGGGGGCCGCGGCTGGCGGTGGGGTTGGCAGCACGCCGTGCGGGCGGATCCAGCCCTGCTGGTAGGACAGCAGCACGAACAGGATCAGGCTCACCGACAGGGCCACGCGGATCTTCAGGCCGGTCAGCGTGCGGCGGCGGGAGCTCGGGTCGCGCACCAGGAACACCAGGCTGGTCATCAGGGTCGCGAGGATGGCCAGCAGCAGGACGATGACGACAATCTTGACGACCATTTGGGGGCGGACACTGCGGTGATTTGCAGGCATCATACCGCGCCGTTGCCGAGCCCTTCCCTCCCGCAGGAGCTGCGCCTATATGTCCTGGACCTTCAAAGCCCCCTGGTGGGGGAGCGCGCTGGTTACCCTGGCCTGCCTGGGCATGGGCGCACTGGGGGTGTGGCAGCTGCAGCGCGCCGCCGACAAGGAGGCCCGGCTGGCTCTCTATGCGGCCGCCGACCAGCAGACGCCACGCACCGTGCAGGCGGGCAGCTTTGCCGACCCGGAGCGCATCGAGCGCGCCCGCATCCGTGGCCAGTTCGACGTCAGCCGCCAGCTGCTGCTTGATAACCAGAGCCAGGACGGCCGTCCGGGCCTGCATGTCTGGACGCCGGTGCTGATCGCCGATGGCAGCATTGTCGTCGTCGACCGGGGCTGGGTGCCGCAGCGCGGCGACCGCACGCCGCTGGCCGATCTCGCGGCGCCGGCCGGCGAGGTCGAACTGCTCGGCTACTGGCGGACCCTGCCGGCGCCGGGCCTGCGCACGGAAGCCGACAACTGCGCTGCCGGCCCCTGGCCGCGCATCGTGCAATACCCTACGCCCGCCGACCTGCAGTGCCTCTACGGTGAGTTCGCGGCCGAAGGCCTGTTCCTCCTCGACCCGACGGCGCCTGGCGGCTACAGCCGCCAGTGGACCACCGCTCCCGAGCTTTCGCCGCGCAAGCACTACGGCTACGCGGTGCAGTGGTTCGCCCTCGCCCTGACCCTCGCGGGCCTGTTCATCAAGTTCAACCTGCGCCGCGCATGAAGTCGTTTCTCTCTTCCGGCCGCCTCCAGTTCCTGCTGCTCGCGGCGCTGTTCGTGGCGCCCCTGCTCAGCGCCACCCTGATCTACTTCTTCTTTCCCGAGTGGGTGCCGACCCAGCGGTCCAACTATGGCGAGCTGGTCTCGCCGGCGCGGCCGCTGCCCCTGGGGCTGGACCTGCGCAAGCCGGACGGCAGCGAGTCCGGGGAAGGCACGCTGCGCGGTCACTGGACCTACGTCTATCTCGGCGGCGCCAGCTGCGAGGCCGCCTGCACGGCCCGCCTGGAGGAGATCCGCCAGGTGCGGACCCTGCTCAACGAGAAGCGGCCGCGGGTGCGTCGGGTCTACATCGCCCCGGACCTGGCGGCCGCGCGAGCCGCGCAGGCGCAGCTGGGGCCCGGGCATCCGGACCTGCTGGTCGTCGCCGCAGCCGACGGCGGCATCCAGCGCTTCTTCGCACCGACGGATCCCCAGGCCCTGTACCTGATCGATCCCCTGGGCAACTGGATGATGGTCTACGCGGCCGACACCGAGCCGCGCGGCCTGCTCAAGGACATCAAGCTGCTGCTGCGGGTCTCGCAGATCGGCTGAGGTGCCCTGGGTTAAAATTCACCACCGGACAGGCATCCCCGCGGACGCCTGCCCCCCGCTGCCCTGACGTTCCGCATCCCCGCCGGTCCTTCCCATGTCCTGGTTCCGCCGTCTCGCGACCCTTGCCCTCGTCCTGTGCCTCTGCGTGGTCGTGTTTGGCGCCTACGTGCGCCTGTCCGATGCCGGTCTCGGCTGTCCGGACTGGCCCGGCTGCTACGGCCACGTCGGCATCCCCGATGCCGAGCACGAGATCAGCGCCGCCGAGGCGAAGTTCCCGGAGCGACCGGTCGAGGCCGCCAAGGCCTGGAAGGAAATGATCCACCGCTACCTGGCGTCTACGCTCGGCCTGCTGATCGTCGGCCTGGCCCTGCTCTCGCGCCGCCTGGACGAGGCGCCAAAGCGCCTGCCCTGGTTCCTGGTGGGCCTGGTGATCTTCCAGGGCGTGCTTGGCATGTGGACCGTCACCTGGCAGCTCAAGCCGCTGGTGGTCACGGCCCACCTCCTGGGCGGCATGAGCACCTTCGCCCTGCTGCTGTGGCTCTGGTGGTCGGCCCGCACCGCGGGCACCGGCGCACCGGAGGCCGCGCCGGTGCGCGAGAAGGCCTACCGCTCGGAGCGGGCCCTGGCCCTGTCGCTGGCGCGCGAGACGGAGCCAGCAGTGGCGAGCGCTCCGGCAGCGCCGCGCGGCCTGCGCCTGGCTGCGGCGGTCGGCCTGGTGCTGCTGGTCGTACAGATCTTCCTGGGCGGCTGGACCAGCACCAACTACGCGGCCCTGGCCTGTCCGGATCTGCCGACCTGCCATGGCCAGTGGTGGCCCGAGACCGATGTGGAGGAGGCCTTCACGCTCTGGCGCGGGCTGGGCATCAACTACGAGTACGGCGTGCTCGACACGCGTGCCCGCGTCACCATCCATCACTTCCACCGCGTCGGTGCCGTGGTGGTTGCTGGCGCCCTGCTGCTGCTCGGCCTGTGGCTGCGGCGACGCACGCTCGCCCCGCTCTGGCGGCGCTTCGGCACGGTGCTGCTCGCCGCCCTGACCCTGCAGGTGGTGCTGGGCCTGACCATCGTCAAGCTGCAGCTGCCGCTGTTGCTGGCCGCGGCCCATAACGGGGGCGCGGCGATCCTGCTCGCGGTCATGGTCAGCCTCAACCACTTCGCCTGGCGCGTCGGGCGCACGGCATGAGCGAGGCTGCTGCCGCCGCCGTGCCCGCCACCGCCCTGCGCGCCCGGCTGCACGAGTACTACGAGCTCTGCAAGCCGCGTGTGGTGATGCTGATCGTGTTCACGGCGATTGTCGGCATGTTCCTGGCGGTCCCGGGCCTGCCGCCGCTGCCGACCCTGCTCTGGGCCACCCTGGGCATCGGCCTGCAGGCCGCCTCGGCCGCCGCGATCAACCAGATCATCGACCGCAACATCGACGCGCGCATGGCCCGCACCTGCGGCCGCCCGCTGGTGACCGGTGCGCTGACCATGACGGAGTCGATCGCCTTCGCCACCGTGATCGGCCTGGTCGGCTTCGGCCTGCTGTGGTGGCTGGTGAACCCGCTGACCGCCGTGCTGACCCAGCTCACCCTGGTCGGCTATGCCGGCATCTACACCCTGTACCTCAAGCGCGCGACGCCGCAGAACATCGTGATCGGCGGCGCTGCCGGGGCTGCGCCGCCGGTGCTCGGCTGGGTGGCCATCACCGGCGAGCTGCACGCCCATGCGCTGATCCTGTTCGGCATCATCTTCATCTGGACACCGCCGCACTTCTGGGCGCTGGCGATCGAGCGGCACAAGGAGTACGCCGCCGCCGACATCCCGATGCTGCCGGTCACGCATGGCCTGGAGTTCACCCGCACGCAGGT
>DASUDL010000079.1:0-4960 GCA_036275615.1 Solimonas sp. | reverse complement strand
TTGCGGCACAGCTTGCTCATCAGGCGCTCGAGGCTGCGCACGCCTGCCTCGCGCGTGTACAGGCGGATCGTCGCCCGCAGGGCGTCGTCGCCGACCGTCAGCTCGCCGTCCTTGAGGCCGTTGTTCTTCATCTGCTTGGGCAGCAGGTACTGCCGGGCGATGGAAAGCTTCTCGTCCTCGGTGTAGCCCGGCAGGCGGATCACTTCCATGCGGTCGAGCAGCGGCGCCGGGATGTTCAGGGTGTTCGCCGTGGCGATGAACATCACGTCGGACAGGTCGAACTCCACCTCCAGGTAGTGATCCTGGAAGCTGCCGTTCTGCTCCGGGTCCAGCACTTCCAGCAGCGCCGCGCTCGGGTCGCCACGGAAGTCCATGGCCATCTTGTCGATCTCGTCGAGCAGGAACAGCGGGTTCTTCACCCCGACCTTCGACAGGTTCTGGATGATCTTGCCGGGCATGGAGCCGATGTAGGTGCGGCGGTGGCCGCGGATCTCGGCCTCGTCACGCACGCCGCCCAGGGACATGCGCACGAACTTGCGGTTGACCGCATCGGCGATCGAACGACCGAGCGAGGTCTTGCCCACGCCCGGGGGGCCCACGAGGCACAGGATCGGCCCCTTGAGCTTCTTGATGCGGGCCTGGACAGCCAGGTACTCGACGATGCGTTCCTTCACCTTGTCGAGGCCGTAGTGGTCCTCGTCGAGCTTGGCCTGCGCCAGGTCGAGGTCGATGTGGATCTTGGTGCGCTTCTTCCAGGGCAGCGAGGTCAGCGTGTCCAGGTAGTTGCGCACCACCGTGGCCTCCGCCGACATCGGCGGCATCATCTTGAGCTTGTTGAACTCGGCGGTGGCCTTGGTCTTGGCCTCCTTGTGCATCCCCGACTTCTCGATCTTGTTGGCCAGCTCTTCCTGCTCGCTCGGGCCATCCTCGGCGTCGCCGAGCTCCTTCTGGATGGCCTTCATCTGCTCGTTGAGGTAGTACTCGCGCTGGTTCTTCTCCATCTGCGTCTTCACGCGGGAGCGGATCTTCTTCTCGATCTGCGCGACGTCGATCTCGCCGTCCAGGCGGCCCATCACATGCTCGAGGCGTTCCTTGGGCGAATCGATCTCGAGGACTTCCTGCTTGTCCTCCAGCTTGAGGTTGAGATGCGCGGCCACCGTATCGGCCAGGCGCCCCGGGGAGTCCATGCTGGTCAGCGACGGCAGCAGTTCCGCCGGGATCTTCTTGTTGAGCTTGGCGTAGGCCTCGAACTGGGAGAGCAGCGAGCGCGTGAGGGCGTCGATCTCCTTGTCGTCGGTGACGGTCTCCTTGTCCTCCGGCAACGGCTGGCAGTCGGCGGTCAGGAAGGCGCCCGAGGAATCGAAGCGCTGGATTCGGGCACGGCGCACCCCCTCGACCAGCACCTTCACGGTGCCGTCCGGCAGCTTGAGCATCTGCAGGATGTTGGCCAGCGTGCCGACGCTGTAGAGGTCCTGCTCGCCGGGCTCGTCGGTGTCGGCCGTGCGCTGCGCGACGAGCAGGATGCGCTTGTCATCCTGCATGGCCGCGGAAAGCGCCTTGATGGACTTCTCGCGCCCGACGAACAGCGGGATCGCCATGTGCGGGAAGACGACCACGTCGCGCAGCGGCAGCACAGGGGCGGTACGGTCGTTCAGGGTGTCCACGAGGGCTCCGGGATCAGTCGTGAAGGCATTATGCCGGTATTGATTCCCCTAGATGCGGCCGTCGGCGCCGTAATCAAGCCGCTGGTCCGGCGCGAACGAGGTTTTGCATCCGCGCTCAGGGGTTTGCGGGTCGTTCCTGAAGCGTTTGCTGCATCGCCTGTGGGATAATCGGCCCATTCCCGACGGTTGTTCCGCCATGCACCTCGCGCTGCTGCTCCTCACGCTGGCCGCCCTCCTCAGCGGGCCTGCGATCTACGCGCTGGCGCGCGCGCGGCCGCGCCTGCTGCGCGTGCTCGATCCACTGGTGGTCGTCAGCGTCGCCGGCCTGGTGCTGATCGAGGTGCTGCCGGAGATTTTCCGCGCCGGTGGCCTGTGGAGCGCCGCCTTCCTGCTGGTGGGCCTGCTCGGCCCCACCCTGTTCGAGCACCTGATGACGCGCGCCCGCCGCGAGGCGCACATCGCCGCCCTGGCAGTGGCCATCCTCGGCCTGCTCCTGCACAGCCTGGGCGACGGCATAGCCCTGTCGCCGGCCGGCGGCAGCCATCACGAAGCCCTGGGCCTGGCGGTGGCGATCCACAGCATCCCCGTCGGCCTGCTGGTGTGGTGGCTGATGTTCCCGGTGTTCGGCGCCGGACCGCCCGCCGCGGTGCTGGCCGCGATGTGCACCGTGACGACGATCGGCTACCACTACGGCCTGCCGCTGAACGCGGCCCTGGGCGCCCAGGGCTGGGAATGGCTGCAGGCCCTGGTGGCGGGCTCGATCCTGCACGTGGTCTTCGGCCGCCCGCATCTCCAGAACGGCCATCACGACCACGGGCACTGAGCGCTCCCCGGCCTGAGCGATCGCGGACAAGACGCGCTCCTCCCGGGACAACGGCTGCTTCTGCAGGAGCGGACCTGGTCCGCGATGACTTCAAGCCAGACGGACGATCTTGAGCGCCAGTTCCAGCGCCTGCTCGTAGTTCAGGCGCGGGTCCACCTGCGACTTGTAGGCACGTTCGAGATCGGCATGCGACAGGTTGCGCGCACCGCCCGTGCACTCCGTGACGTCCTCGCCAGTCAGCTCCAGATGCACGCCGCCCAGGCGTGAACCGCAGGCCTTGTGCAGGGCGAAGGCCTGCTCCAGTTCGGAGGCAATGCGGTCGAAGGGCCGGGTCTTGAGACCGTTGGGCGTGCTGACCGTGTTGCCGTGCATGGGATCGCAGATCCAGAGCACGCGGTGACCGGCGCCATTCACGGCCTCGAGCAGGCGCGGCAGGTGGTCACCGATCTTGTCCGAGCCCATGCGGTGGATCAGGGTCAGGCGACCCGGCTCGTTGTCCGGATTGAGCACCCGACAAAGGTCCAGCACCCAGTCGATGCCCATGGTCGGACCGACCTTCACGCCGATGGGATTGCGGATGCCGCGGCAATACTCGACGTGCGCGCCGGCGAGGTCCGCGGTGCGCAGGCCGATCCAGGGGAAATGGGTCGACAGGTTGTACCAGCCCTCCGAGCGCGGCACCTGGCGCGTCTGCGCCTGCTCGTACCAGAGCAGCAGGGCTTCGTGCGAGGTATAGAAGTCCACGCGCGAGAACTCGCCGATTGGCTGTCCCGCCAAGGTCTCCATGAAGCGCAGCGAGTCACCCAGCGCATCGACGCGCTGCTGGTAGTCGGCGGCCAGCGGCGAGTGGCGCACCCAGTCGAGATCCCAGTACTCCGGGTGATGCAGGTCGGCAAAGCCGCCATCGATCAGGCCGCGCACGAAGTTGATGGTCATCGCCGAGCGCATGTGGCCTTCGAGCAGGCGCGCCGGATCGGGCACGCGCGCCGCCGCCGTGAACTCCGGCGCATTGACCAGGTCGCCGCGATAGCTCGGCAGGGTGGTGCCGTTGCGGGTCTCGGTGTCGGTGGAGCGCGGCTTGGCGTACTGCCCGGCAAAACGGCCGACACGCACCACCGGCAGGCGCAGGCCGTGCACCAGCACCACGCTCATCTGCAGCAGCACCTTGAGCCGGTTGGAAATCAACCCCGACTCGCAGTCGGAAAAGCTCTCGGCGCAGTCGCCACCCTGCAGCAGGAAGCGCTTGCCCTCCTGCGCCTCGGCCAGCTGCCGGCGCAGCGCCAGGATCTCCCACGAGGTCACCAGCGGCGGCAGTCGCGACAGCTCGCCGCGTGCGCCGGCGAGCCGTTCGGCATCGGGGTAGCTAGGCTGCTGCAATGCGGTGCGCGCCTGCCAGCTGGCCGGCGTCCAGTTCTGCGGCAGGTTGACGGGCTGCGGGCCGAGGTCGAGGGCGCTCATGCTGAGTCGATTTGTGCGGTGCATCACCGCATGATGCCACAGGCTTTCCACCCCGCAACCGTTGCGGCTGAAAGGGCTGGCGATGAGCTTATGCGCTGGCGCGCCGCGCGCGGAGGAAGGCGACAACGACCAGCGCACCGAGCAGCACGTACCAGATCAGCGTCCAGCCCGGCATCGAGATGCCGAGGAACGACCAGTCGATCTTGGCGCACTCGCCCGAGCCCTGGAACACCTTGCGCATCACCTCGGCCAGCGGAAAGGCGTCGAGCATGTAGTTGAGGCCAGGACCGCAAGCCGGCACCTGATCCGCCGGCAGGCTCTGCAGCCAGACGTGACGTCCGGCGACGCCCACACCAGCGGCGGCACCAAGCACCGCCAACCCGAGGGCGCTCCAGCGGCCGACGCCTCGCGGGCCCAGCAGCAGGCCGGCCAGAAATCCCGCCGCCATCACCATGAACGCTACCCGCTGCAGGATGCAGAGCGGACAGGGGTCGAGAAACATCCGATGCTGCGCATACAGCGCGAAGCCAAGCAGGCCGAGGCAGGCAAGCAGGCCGAGCGCGCACAGGCGGCGGAACGACCAGTTCAGGGGATTCATGCGCAGCGACTCCGGAGGCGGCAGCCCGCTGAGACTCCGTCGGCGGCGCAAAGTTCAACAAAAAACCCCGGCCAGGCCGGGGTTTTCTGGGTAATGCAATGGACGGCGCTTACTCGGCGTCGGCCGCCGCGGCCGGGGCCGGACGGTCCATCAGCTCGACGTAGGCCATCGGCGCGTTGTCGCCGTCACGGAAACCGCACTTCAGAATGCGCAGGTACCCGCCCGGGCGGCTACGGAAACGCGGACCCAGCTCGACGAACAGCTTGCCCACGGCCTGCTTGTCGCGCAGACGGGCAAAGGCAAGACGACGGTTGGCCACACCATCCACCTTGGCGAGGGTGATCAGCGGCTCGGCGACCCGGCGCAGCTCCTTGGCCTTCGGCAGGGTGGTCTTGATCAGCTCGTGCTTGATCAGCG
>DASUDL010000078.1:0-8486 GCA_036275615.1 Solimonas sp. | reverse complement strand
GCCTCAACCCACGCGCGCAGGTTCATGACCTCGGCCCCATCGACTCGCGCACCGGGGCCGATCGTCGCGGACTGCACCGAGGTGGTGTCGAAACGCCCGTAGCCGCGCGCCTCGAGCCGCTGGTCGAGCTCGGGCGGCTGTGCCACGGGCGTGATGCGGAAGAGCGCGGGCAGGCGGGCGGCCGCGTAGACGCGCTCGCAGTGGGCGAACTTCTGCTCGAGCGGCAGCGTCGAGGGATAGACCGGGTTCACGGAGCGCGGCCGCTTCGCCTTGCCGGCGCCGAGGCGCAGGAGCCAGCCGTCGTAGAGCAGCTGCGCCGGCGGCGCCGAGGAGTTGAGGGTGAGCTCCTCGAGCCGGCGCAGGTCCACCGGCACGCGCCTCAGGGTGCGGCGGCCCGCAGGCGCTTGCCCGAGGCGGTGTCGAAGAAGAAGAGCTTGCCGGGACGCGCGTGGAATTCCATCTGCGGTCCGGGCTCGGGCGTGGCATGGCCGTCCACGCGCGCGATGATCGCGCCGCTGCCGAGCGTGCCGTGCACCAGCGAATCGGCCCCGAGCGCCTCCACGGTGTCCACCTTGAAGCGCAGGGCCGGGCCCGTGCCCTCGCCCTGCTGCAGGTGCTCCGGGCGCACGCCGACCGTGATCGCCTCGGGCGACGAGGCGCGCAGCGCCGCGGGCAGCGGGATGCGCAGCTCCCCCACCTGGACGTCGTCGCCCACCCGCCGGCCCGGCAGGAAGTTCATCGCGGGCGAGCCTTCACCCAGGACGACGGCCACATCTTCTGCACCGAGGCCCAGGTCGAGGGCGAAGTCACCGCCTTCCACCAGCAGGCGATGCAGGTCTACGCGGACTTCGGGTTCACCGACCTGGCCGTCAAGCTGGCGCTGCGTCCCGAGAAGCGCCTGGGCACCGACGAGGCCTGGGATCGCGCCGAGGGCGCCCTGCGCGCGGCCCTGCGCGCGGCCGGGGTGGAATGGACCGAGCTGCCGGGCGAGGGCGCGTTCTATGGCCCGAAGATCGAGTACCACCTCAAGGACTCGATCGGCCGCTCCTGGCAGGTCGGCACCATCCAGTACGACCCGATGATGCCGGAGCGTCTCGATGCCTCCTACATCGACGAGCACTCGCAGCGCGTGCGGCCGATCATGCTGCACCGGGCCATCGTCGGCTCCATGGAGCGCTTCATCGGCATCCTGATCGAGCACCACGCCGGCGCCCTGCCGCTGTGGCTGTCGCCGGTGCAGGCCGTGGTGGCGCCGATCGTCTCCGACGCCGACGGCTATGCGACCCAGGTCTGTGAGGCCCTGAAGGACGCCGGTTTGCGGGCCCAGACCGATCTGCGCAACGAGAAGATCAACTACAAGATCCGCGAGCACGCCACGCAGAAGATCCCGGTGATCGTCGTCGTGGGCCGCAAGGAGGCCGAGGAAGGTACCGTCACCCTGCGCTTCCGCGGCGAGGAGCGCCAGGAGACCCTGCCGCTGGCCGAGGCCGTTCGCCGGCTGACCGCGGACGCCTGACCGCCGCCGCAGACGGCGCCCGAGGCCCATGCCATGATGCATGGGCCTTTTTCGTGATGGGGCAGGGCCCATGAATGATGGCGGCGTGAGCATAGCGCCTCTGGATATCGACCCCGGCTGGTACCGGGACCTGGTCGAGTCCTCGCCGGATGGCATCGTCCTGATCGACGCCGAGGGACGGATCGTCCTCGTCAATGCCCAGACCGAGCGCCTCTTCGGCTACTCGCGTACCGAACTGCTGGGCCAGACCATCGAGATGCTGGTGCCCGAGAAGTACCGCAGTGGCCACCTGCTGCGCCGCGAGGGTTACTTCGGCGAGCCGCGGGTGCGCGAGATGGGCGTGGGGGCCGAACTGCCGGGCCGGCGCAAGGACGGCACCGAGTTCCCGGTGGAGATCAGCCTCAGCCCGCTGCGTACCGGACGCGGCCTGTTCGCGATGGCCGCGGTGCGCAATGCCGCCGACCGCAAGCGCGCCAACGACAAGTTCCGGGCCCTGCTCGAGACCGCGCCTGACGCCATCGTCATCATCGACCAGAGTGGCACGATCCGCCTGGTCAATGCCCAGACCGAGCGCCTGTTCGGCTATCGCCGCGAGGCGCTCATGGGCAAGTCGATCGAGATGCTGATCCCCGAGCGCCTGCGCCACGGCCATACGGCGCACCGCCAGCACTACTTCACCGCCCCGAAGAACCGCGAGATGGGCGCCGGCCTGGAACTGCTCGGCCGGCGCAAGGACGGCAGCGAGTTCCCCCTCGAGATCAGCCTCAGCCCGCTGGAGACGGAGGAGGGCACCTGGGCCACGGCGGCGGTGCGCGATGTCAGCGACCGACGGCGCGAGCGTGATGCCGCGGCGCGGCTGGCCGCCATCGTCGAATCCTCCAACGATGCGATCCTGGGCAAGGATCTCAACGGGCTGATCACCAGCTGGAACAAGGCGGCCGAGACCATCTACGGTTACCGCGCGGCGGACATCGTTGGCCAGCCGGTGGCGCTGCTGTTTCCACCGGAGCGCCGCCACGAGGAAAACCAGATCCTTGAGCGGGTGCGCCAAGGCGAGCAGATCAAGCACTACGAGACCGAGCGCCTGACCCGAGATGGTCGGCGCATCGCCATGTCGCTGACCATCTCGCCGATCTACGATGCCCTGGGACGCATCGTCGGCGCCTCGACCATCGGCCGCGACATCGGCGAATCGAAGAAGGCCGAGCGCAAGTTCCGCGACCTGTTGGAGACCGCTCCGGATGCCATGGTGATCATCGACGGCCAGGGCCGCATCGTGCTCACCAATGCCCAGGCCGGGCGCCTGTTCGGCTATGAACGCGACACCCTGATCGGCCAGTCGATCGAGGTGCTGATCCCCGAGCGCCTGCACCTGCGGCACCGCGAGCATCGTCAGCGCTTCACCGCCGATCCGCGACAGCGGCCGATGGGTTCCGGCTTCGACCTGCTCGCGCGCCGCCGCGACGGCAGCGAGTTTCCGGTGGAGATCAGCCTGGGCCCGCTGCAGACGGACGAGGGGGTCCTGGTCACGGCCGCGGTGCGCGATATCAGCGAGCGCCAGGAAGTGGCGCGCAAGCTCTCCGAGTACTCGCAAAACCTCGAGCGCAGCAACAAGGAGCTGGAACAGTTCGCCTACATCGCCTCGCATGACCTGCGGGCGCCGCTGCGCAGCCTGATGGGGTTCTCCCAGCTCCTGCTCGACCGTTACCAGGCCCGGCTCGAGGGCGACGCCCGCGAGTTCCTGGACTACATCATCCAGAGCGCGGCGCACATGCAGTCGCTGATCGACGACCTGCTCGCGTTTTCGCGTGTGGGCCGCGCCGAGCAGCGGCTGGAGCCGGTGTCGGTGCAGCCCGTGCTTGACCAGGTGCTGCAGCAGCTCAAGTCGCAGATCGATGGCCGGAAGGCCCGGATCACGCATGACCCCATGCCCAGGGTCCTGGGCGTGGAGCTGGAGCTGAACCAGTTGCTGCAGAACCTGATCTCCAATGGGCTGAAGTTCCAGCGCGGGGATGCGCCGCGTGTGCACATCGGGGTGCGTCGCGAGGGTGACTACTGGCGCTTCGCGGTCCGTGACGAGGGCATCGGCATCGCCGTCGAGCACCAGGAGCGCATCTTCCAGATCTTCCAGCGCCTGCACCGTGCCGAGGAGTACGAGGGTACTGGCGTGGGACTCGCGATCTGCAAGAAGATCGTCCAGCATCATGGCGGTCAGATCGGGGTGGAGTCGCAGCCGGGTGCGGGCGCCACCTTCCATTTCACGCTCAGGGCGGCGGACTGAAGACAGGCATGAGGCCATTGGCAGTGTGGTGTCTGGCGCTGTGCGCCAGTGTGGTGACCGCGGTCATGGCCGGCGAGGGCCCCGGCCTGAGCCTGCGCGGCGACTGGCAGCAGGGCGCGGTGCTCCAGGGCCGGGTGCCGCCGGGGACCGAGGTCTGGTTCAACGGGCGCGCCTTGCGCCTCTCGACGGAAGGCGACTTCATCTTCGGCCTTGACCGCGATGCGCCAGAGGAAGCCGAGTTGCGCATCCGCTACGCCGGCGAGGCCGTGCCGCAGACCTACCGGTACCCCGTCGCCCGGCGCCAGTACGACATCCAGCGCCTCGACGGTCTGCCGCCGGCGATGGTGACGCCGCCGCCGGAAGTGCAGGCGCGCATCCGCGAGGACCAGGCGCTGGCCGCCGCGGCCCGGCAGCGCGACAGCCTGCTGACCGGGTTCGCGGAATCCTTCGCCTGGCCCTGCCTGGGCCGGATCTCTGGCGTCTTCGGCAGCCAGCGCATCCTCAACGGTGTGCCCAAGCAGCCGCACTACGGCGTGGACGTGGCGGTGCCCACCGGCACCGAGGTGCGTGCGCCGGCCAGCGGGGTGGTGAGCCTGGCGCGCGATGACATGTACTACACCGGCGGCACCCTCATGCTCGACCATGGCCATGGCCTGGCCTCGACCTTCCTGCACCTGTCCAAGCTGCTGGTGCGCGAGGGGCAGGCGGTGCGCCAGGGTGAGGTGATTGCGCTGTCGGGCGCCACGGGTCGCGCCACCGGCCCGCACCTCGACTGGCGCATGAGCTGGTTCGATGCCCGCATCGATGCCCAGCGCCTGGTCCCCCCCATGGAGACGCAGCGCCGCTGATCCCCGCGCCGCGGGCGGTTGCCCGCAGGAGCGGCGGCTTCCCCGGCGGAGGCTCGCGATCCGGCGCCCGGAGCACTCCGGCTCTTTAAAAGATAATGATTATCATCTAGACTCTCATTGCCATCGAACAACCGGGGCCCCGCCGACCGCCAGCCTGGCGCAGGGGGCCCCGAACGATCCACCGGGAGCCTTGCAGATGAACTTTCGCCTGAACCCCATCGCTGTCGCGATGCTGACCGCCCTGTCCGCCCCGGCGCTGGCCGAGGAACTGGAAGTAGCCTCGTCAACGACCGCGCTGCCCGAGATCGTGGTCGAGGGACATGCCGAGCCGGCCGCCTACGCCGTGCCCGAGGTGCGCAGCGCCACCCGCACCGACACCCCGGTGCGCGACGTGCCGCAATCCATCACGGTCATCAGCCGTGACCTCGTCCGTGACCAGGCCATGCAGAACATTGCCGACGCCGTGCGCTATGTGCCGGGTGTGGGCATGGCCCAGGGCGAGGGCAACCGCGAGACGCCGATCCTGCGCGGCAACGCCTCGACCTCCGACTTCTTCGTCGACGGACTGCGCGATGACGTGCAGTACTACCGTGATCTCTACAACCTGGAGCGACTGGAAGTGCTCAAGGGGCCGAACGCGATGATCTTCGGCCGCGGCGGCGTCGGTGGCGTGATCAACCGCGTCACCCGCCAGGCCGACTGGAGCTCCGTGCGCGAGCTGGGCCTGGAGGGTGGCAGCTTCGAGCATCGCCGCATCACCGCCGACGTCGCCGAGGGCTTCAACGACAAGATTGCCGGGCGGGTGACGGCGGTCTACGAGGACAGCAACTCCTATCGCGACCACGTCACGCTGGAGCGCCTGGGCATCAATCCGACCCTGGCCCTGCGTACCGGCGAGAACACGGTGGTGCGGCTGGGGTACGAGTACTTCAACGACGAGCGGATCGCTGACCGCGGCATCCCGTCCGATGGTGCCGGCAAGCCTTTCAAGGTCAATGCCTCGACCTTCTTCGGCGATCCGGGCCGCAGCCCCGTCGATGCCGAGATCAATGCGGTCACGGCCCTGGTCGAGCATGACTTCGGCGGTGGCCTGAGCCTGCGCAACAGCACGCGCTACGGTGACTACGCCAAGTTCTACCAGAACGTCTTCGCCAGCGGTCCGGTCAGCGCCACGGGCACCGTGCCGATGCAGGCCTACTTCTCGGCGAACGACCGGCAGAATCTCTTCAACCAGACCGACCTCGTCTGGAAGCTGCAGGGCGGGGGTATCGCCCACACCCTGCTGGCGGGTGTGGAACTCGGACGGCAGGTCTCCGACAACTTCCGGCTCAGCGGCCGGTTTGCCGACGGCGCCGATGCGGACAGCGATCCGGACGCCACCTTCGTCGCATCGGCCAGCGACCCCACCATCGACGAGCCGCTGGTGGCCTTCGTGCAGGGCGCCAGCGACGGCAACAACGAGAGCGTCGCCCGGATCGCCGCCTTCTATGTCCAGGACCAGATGCAGATCCTGCCGCAGTTGCAGGCCGTGCTGGGGCTGCGCTACGACCGGTTCGAGATCGACTTCATCAACCGCCGCACGGGCGTTGCCCCGGCAGACCGGGAGCTGGGTTCGGGCGATGACCTGCTGTCGCCGCGCGCGGGCCTGGTCTACAAGCCGGTCGAGCCGGTCTCGATCTACGCGAGCTACACGCTCTCCTACCTGCCGCGGGTCGGCGAGCAGCTGGGATCGCTGTCGCCGAGCAACCAGGCGCTCGATCCGGAGGAGTACCGCAACTACGAAGTCGGCGCCAAGTGGGATATCGACTCCGATCTGGCACTGACCCTGGCGCTGTACCAGCTGGATCGTGACAACGTCCTGCTGGTGAACCCGGTCGCCGGAGGCCCGTCCATCCTCGGCGAGGGTGCACGTACCCGCGGCGTGGAGCTCGGCTGGACCGGCAAGCTGACGTCCGCCTGGAGCATCGCCGGTGGCTACGCCTGGCAGGATGGCGAGCTGACGGGTACGTCGAACGCGGCGTCGGCGCGCGACGGTGCCACGCTGGCCCAGCTGCCCAAGCACACGGCGTCGCTGTGGAATCGCTACGACTTCAGCCCCCAGTGGGGTGCCGGCCTGGGTGCCTACTACCGCAGCGACATGTATACCTCCACGGCCAACACCGTGACCCTGGACGGCTACACCCGCCTGGACGCCGCCGTGTTCTATCGCCTGAACGAGCATTTCCGGGCACAGATCAACGTCGAGAACCTGCTCGACGAGGACTACGTGGTCAATGCGCACAACGACAACAACATCCAGCCGGGCTCGCCCACGGCCGTGCGTGCCAGCGTGACCCTGCGCTTCTGATCCGGATCCCGCCCCGGCCGCGGCCGGGGCGGGCCTCCATCCCCTGACTGCGGCGGCACGGTGATGAGCCTCGGCCCTGGCCTACGGCGTTTCCTGAGTACCTGGCACGGGCTGATCGGCATCAGCGCCGGCGTGGTCCTGTCGGTGATGGGGCTCAGCGGTGCGGCGATCGCCTTCGAGGAGGAGATCCTTCGCGCCCTGAATCCCGGGGTCGCGACCGTGGCCCTGCGGGATCGTCCGCTGCTCACGGCGCCCCAACTGCAGGCGAGGCTGCGGGCCGACCTGCCGCAGCGCCAGATCCTGGCGGTCACGGTCTTCGCCGATCCCGAGCGCGCCGCCAAGGCCATGCTCGCCGTGGCCGCGCCGCCGGGAGCCACGGCGGCGCCGGCTGTAAAACGTGCCGATATCGTCTGGCTCGACCCCCATGACGGGGATCTGCTGGGCAGTGAACTGCGCGGCGAGGCAGTCCTGCACGGGCTCGAGGACCTGCATCGGCGCCTCCTGGCCGGCGATGCGGGCAAGGCCGTCACCGGCGCCTGCGCGATCCTGCTGCTGGTGCTGGGGTTTTCGGGCCTGTACCTGCGCTGGCCGCGACAGCCCGGCAGCCTGCGCGCCTGGCTGCAGGTCGACTTCCGCCGCCGCGGCCGCATGCTGTGGCGCAACCTGCACCTGGTGGCCGGCACCCTGGCGCTACTGTTCTATGTCTGCAGCAGCCTGACGGGCCTGTTCTGGTCCTACGACTGGTATCGCAAGGGCCTGTACGCCCTGGCCGGCGAACCCCTGCCGCAGCGGCGCGGCGGCGGCCCCGGTGCGCCGCAGGACCTGGACCTGTCCCCGGCCTGGGCCGCCCTGCAGCGCGAGGTGCCCGCCTGGCGCCAGGCCACGTTCATGTTGCCGACGGCGCCCGGACAGCCCGTGCAGGTCAGCTACCTGCTGCCCGACGCGCCGCATGGCCGCGCCGTCAATCGCCTGGAGGTGGACGGGGTCAGCGGCGAGACGCGCGAGCACCTGCGCTATGCCGACAAGCGGATCGGCGGCCAGCTGATCGCCAGCCTGTTTCCGCTGCACTCCGGCGAGTTCTTCGGCTGGACCGGCCGCATCCTGACCGCCCTCGCCAGCCTGGCGCTGCCCCTGTTCGCGATCACCGGCTGGATGCTCTACCTCGACCGTCGTCGCCTCCGGCGCCGCGCCGAGGATCTGCGCCGCGAGCGCCTGGCGCGCGGAACCGCGGCGCCTCCGCAGGAGCAGGTCGGGGCCTGAAGCGACGGAGGGAAGTTCCCGCCAGCCGGGGGCCTCTCCATCAGCCCGCCCGTGATCGTCTCGGCGATCGCTCAGACGATGCCCGTGCTTTCGCGGGATTGCCGGCGGGCGCGGACCTCAGCCCGGCGGCCACTTCAGCGGGCGGCCGGCAATCACGTGAAGGTGCAGGTGAAACACCGACTGCCCTGCGCCGGCACCGTTGTTGATCGCCACCCGGAAGGCCTCGCCGTAACC
>DASUDL010000077.1:0-44708 GCA_036275615.1 Solimonas sp. | reverse complement strand
GCCGCGTGCTGATGCCCTCGGCCGTGCACCCGTTCTATCGCGAAGTTGCCTACTCGATCGCGCACGCCCAGGGCCTGGAACAGGTCGGCCTGGTGTACTGCGCCGATCGCGGCGACACCATGGCCGAGCAGCTGAAGAAATTCGAGGGCCAGGACCTGTGCGCCGTCGTGATCCAGCAGCCGAACTTCTTCGGCGTGATGGAGGACGTGGACGCGCTCACCGACTGGGCACACGCGCGCAAGGCGCTGGTCATCGCCGTGGTCAACCCGACCTCGCTGGCGCTGCTCAAGCCGCCGGGCCGCTGGGGCCAGACCGGCGCCGACATCGTGGTGGGCGAGGGCCAGCCGCTCGGCTCGCCGCTGTCCTCGGGCGGGCCGTACTTCGGCTTCATGTGCGCCAAGCAGGAATTCGTGCGGCAGATGCCGGGCCGCATTGTCGGCCGAACCGTCGATCTCGACGGCAAGCCCGGCTTCACGCTGACGCTGCAGGCGCGCGAGCAGCACATCCGCCGCAGCAAGGCGACGTCGAACATCTGCACCAACCAGGGCCTGCTGGTGACCGCGGCGACGATCTACATGTCGCTGGTCGGGCCGGAAGGCCTGGCGCGCGTGGCCTCGGCGTCGATGCACAACCTGCGCAGCCTGCGCCGGAAGCTGACCGCGGTGCCCGGCGTGAAGGCCGTGTTCAGCGGCCACCACTTCCACGAGTGCGTGCTCAGGCTCGACCGGCCGGTGGCGCCGGTGCTGGCGGAGCTGGCGCGCCAGGGCATCCACGGCGGCTTCGACCTGTCGCGGCACTACCCCGAACTCGGCCACGCGCTGCTGGTGTGCGCGACCGAGACCAAGACCGAGGCTGACCTTGCCCGCTACGCGCAGGCGCTGTCGGCCGTCCTCAAGAAAGCGGCATAAAGGAGAGATTCCATGGCAACCGTCACCCTCCGCGGCAACCCGGTTCCCACCAATGGCGAGCTGCCGAAGGTCGGCAGCACGGCGCCGGCCTTCAAGCTGGTGGCCAAGGACCTGAAGGACGTCGGGCTCGAGGACTTCGCCGGCAAGCAGAAGATCCTGAACATCTTCCCGTCGATCGACACCCCGGTGTGCGCGACCTCGACGCGCAAGTTCAACGAGAAGGTGGTCAAGTTCAAGGATGCGGTGGTGATCTGCATCTCCGAGGACCTGCCGTTCGCGATGTCGCGCTTCTGCGGCGCCGAGGGCCTCAGCAACGTGGTCACGCTGTCGCTGATGCGCGGCCGCGAGTTCGCCGAGAACTACGGCGTGCGCCTGACCGGCGGCCCGATGGGCGGCCTCACCGCGCGCGCCTGCCTGGTGCTCGACCAGAACAACAAGGTGCTGCACGCCGAGCTGGTGCCGGAGATCGCGCACGAACCCGATTACGACGCCGCACTGGCGGCCCTGGCGAAGGATTCGATGTAATGGCCGAGAAGCTGATTTTCGAGCACTCGCGCAGCGGCCGTCAGGCCTATGCGCAGAACCCGGGCGGCGCGGTGGACGTGTCCGGCATCCCGGAGGCCCTGCGCCGCCAGGATCGCCCGGCGCTGCCGGAAGTGTCGGAGCTGCAGGCCGTGCGGCACTTCACCCGGCTGTCGCAGCTGAACTTCTCCATCGACACGCACTTCTACCCGCTGGGTTCGTGCACGATGAAATACAACCCCCGCGCCTGCAACAAGCTGGCGATGCTGCCGGAGTTCCTGGCGCGTCATCCGCTGGCGCCGGAGTCGCACTCCCAGGGCTTCCTGGCCTGCATGCATGACTTGCAGGAGATCCTGAAGGACGTGACCGGCATGGCCGGCGTCTCGCTGACGCCGATGGCTGGCGCCCAAGGCGAGTTCGCCGGCGTGGCGATGATCAAGGCCTATCACCAGGCGCGCAACGACCTGGCCCGCACCGAGATCCTGGTCCCCGACGCGGCACATGGCACCAACCCGGCCACGGCGGCGATGCTGGGCTGCACGGTGCGCGAGATCCCGACCAATGCCGACGGCGACGTTGATGTCGAGGCGCTCAAGGCGGCGGTCGGCCCGCAGACGGCTGGCATCATGCTGACCAATCCCTCGACCTTCGGCGTGTTCGAGCGCCGCATCAAGGAGATCGCCGGCATCGTCCACAAGGCCGGCGGCCTGCTGTACTACGACGGGGCCAACCTCAATGCCATCCTCGGCAAGGTGCGGCCGGGCGACATGGGCTTCGACGTCATCCACATGAACCTGCACAAGACCTTCTCGACGCCGCACGGCGGCGGTGGTCCGGGTGCGGGCGCCGTGGGCGTCTCCAAGCGCCTGCTGCCGTTCATGCCGATCCCGGTGGTCGGCAAGAAGGGCAAGAAGTACCGCTGGCTCGACGAGCGCGACCTGCCGCAGACCATCGGCCGCCTGTCGGCCTGGATGGGCAATGCCGGCGTGTTGCTGCGGGCCTACATCTACGCCCGCATGCTGGGCCGCGACGGCATGCACCGCGTGGGCGAGTTCGCCACGCTCAATGCCAACTACCTGGCCGCGCGCCTCAAGGACAAGGGCTTCGACCTGGCCTTCCCGCAGCGCCGGGCCAGCCACGAGTTCATCATCACCCTGAAGCGCCAGAAACAGGAGATCGAGCTCACGGCCACGGATGTCGCCAAGCGCCTGCTCGACTACGGCTATCACGCGCCGACGATCTACTTCCCGCTGCTGGTGCCGGAGTGCCTGCTGATCGAGCCGACCGAGACCGAAGACAAGGACACGCTCGACGCCTTCGTCGAGACCCTGGTCCGCATCTGGGACGAGGCCAAGGCCGACATCGCGCACGTCAAGGGCGCGCCGTACACCATGCCCGTGCGCCGCCTCGACGACGTGCGCGCTGCCCGCCAGCTCGACCTGCGCTGGCAGCCGCAGCGGGCCTGAGGGCGCGACGTGGCGGACGGCATCAAGGGCCTGCCGCGCATCTGGCGCGCCACCCGGGTCTCGTACTGGGGCCTGGGCTGGGCACTGCGTGAGGAGGAGGCCTTCCGTATCGAGGCGATCCTCGCGGCACTGCTGATCCCGATCGGCATCTGGCTCGGCGACAGCGGCCTGGAGCGCGTGGCCCTGGTGTTCAGCGTGCTGTTCGTGCTGGTCGTCGAGCTGCTCAATACCGCGGTCGAAGTCGTGGTGGACCGCATCGGCACGGAGCGCCACGAGCTCTCCGGCCGCGCCAAGGATCTCGGCTCGGCCGCGGTTCATCTATCCTTGCTGCAGGTGCCCCTGGTCTGGGGCCTCATCCTCTTCGGTTAAAGCACGCCATTGCCATGTCTGCGCTGATCTGCGGTTCACTCGCCTTCGACACCATCATGGTCTTCCCGGGCCAGTTCAAGAACGAGATCCTGCCCGACAAGGTGCACATGCTGAATGTGTCCTTCCTGGTGCCGAAGCTGCGCCGCGAGTTCGGCGGCTGTGCCGGCAACATCGCCTACAACCTCAAGCTGCTGGGCGGTTCGCCGCTGCCCTTCGGCACGGTGGGCCATGACTTCGGACCCTATGCGGCCTGGATGGACCAGCACGGCATCGATCGCCGCTACGTGCGCGAGATCGCCAACAGCTACACCGCACAGGCCTACATCACCACCGACCTGGACGACAACCAGATCACCGCCTTCCATCCGGGGGCGATGAGCGAGTCGCATGTGCAGGCGGTGCCCGCCGACGCCGGCATCAAGATCGGCATGGTCTCGCCGGACGGCCGCGACGGCATGATCCAGCATGCGCGCCAGTTCGCGGAGGCCGGCATCCCCTTCATCTTCGACCCGGGCCAGGGCCTGCCGATGTTCTCGGGTCCCGAACTGCTGGCGTTCATCGAACAGGCCAGCTACATGGCGGTCAACGACTACGAGTCGGAGATCGTGATGAGCCGCACCGGGCTGAGCCTGGCGCAGATCGCCGAGCGCCTCGACGCGCTGATCGTCACCCGCGGCGGCAAGGGCGCCAGCATCTACACCCCGGGCAAGACCCACGAGCTGCCGGTGGCCCAGGCCGAGTCGCTGACCGACCCGACCGGCTGCGGCGATGCCTTCCGTGGCGGCCTGCTCTACGGCCTGATGCAGGGCATGGACTGGGAAACCACCGGCCGCATTGCCGCGCTGATGGGCGCCTACAACATCGAGCGCCCGGGGACCCAGAATCACCGCTTCAGCCCCGAGCAGTTCCGCGCCCGGTTCCGCAGCGAATTCCGCTACGACTACGCCTGAGCGGCCGGCGGGACGCGGCGCGCGGCCGGTTCGCCGGGGGCGGGCGATGGCGCGTCCCGGCACCTGTGACCCCGGAGAGGCCATGTCCGACATCCTTGCCCTGAAGCTCAAGCCCCATGAGGAGCGGCGCCTGCGCGCCGGCCACCTGTGGGTCTATTCCAACGAGATCGAGACCGGTCCGGAGTTCAAGGCGATTGCGCCGGGCACGCTGTGCCGCGTGCTCGACAGCCGCGGCAAGGCGCTGGGCCTGGGCTACGTCAATCCGAAGACCCTGCTGGCGGTACGCCTGCTCTCCAGCAACGCCCAGGCGACGATCGACGCCGACTGGCTGGCCCGCCGCATCGCCTCGGCCCTGGTCCTGCGCGAGCGGGTCTACACCGAACCCTGTTATCGCCTGGTGCATGGCGAGTCCGACGGCCTCCCGGGCCTGGTGGTCGACCGCTACGGCGATTACCTCGCCGTGCAGCTCACCACCGCCGGCATGGAGCAGCTCAAGGCCCCGGTGCTGGAGGCGCTGCAGGCTGTGCTGAAGCCGCGCGGCATCGTCCTGCGCAACGACAGCTCGGCCCGCGAGATCGAAGGTCTTCCTTCCTACGTGGAGAGTCACGGCGAGGTGCCCGAGACGGTGGAGATCCGCGAGGAGGGTGTGCGCTACGCGATCGCGCTCCAGGGCGGCCAGAAGACCGGGTTCTTCTACGACCAGCGCGACAACCGCAGCCGCCTGCAGCGCTACGTGGCCGGTCGCAGCGTGCTCGACGTGTTCTCCTACGTGGGCGCCTGGGCCCTGCGGGCGGCGAAGTACGGCGCATCCAGCGTGACCTGCCTCGATTCCTCGCAGCCGGCCCTGGATGCCGCCCTGCATAACGCTGCGCTCAATGGCGTGAATCTCGAGGCGATCCGTGACGACGCCCTGGCGGGCCTGAAGGCGCTGCGCGCGGCCGGCCGCAGCTTCGACGTGGTGGTCGTCGATCCGCCCGCCCTGATCAAGCGCAAGAAGGACGCCGAGGCGGGGCAGGAGCACTACGCCGCGCTCAATCGAGCCGCGCTGCACCTGCTGGCGCCCGAGGGCCTGCTGGTGTCCTGCTCCTGCTCGCATCACCTCGAGGCCGAGCAGTTGCAGCGTCTGCTGCTGCGCGAGTCGCGCCAGACCGGCCGCCGCCTGCAGATCCTGGAGCAGGGGGCCCAGGGGCCCGACCATCCCGTGCACCCGGCGATTCCGGAGACCCGCTACCTCAAGGCCTGGTACTGCCGGGTGGTGCAGGGCTGATCGCAGCGCGCGGGGGGCGGCGGTAGAATCCGCGCATGCTCATCCAACCCGACATCGACCCGGTCGCCCTGCGACTCGGGCCTCTCTCCGTGCACTGGTACGGCCTGATGTACCTGCTCGGCTTCTGGGGGGCCTGGATGCTGGCCCTGCGCCGTGCCCGGCTGCCCCACCTGTCGCACTGGACCCGCGACCAGATCTCCGACCTGCTGTTCTTCGTGGTCATGGGCGTGATCCTGGGCGGCCGCATCGGCTACACCTTCTTCTACAACCTGAACGGCTTCCTGGCCGAGCCCCTGGTGATCCTGCGCATCTGGGAGGGCGGCATGTCCTTCCACGGCGGCCTGATCGGCGTGATCGTGGCCATGGCCTGGTTCGCCCGTACGCGCCGGATGAACCTGCTCGACATCGGCGACTTCGCCACGCCGCTGATCCCCATCGGCCTGTTCACCGGCCGCATCGGCAACTTCATCAACGGCGAGCTCTGGGGTGCGCCCACCGATCTGCCCTGGGGCATGGTGTTCCGCAACGCCGGTCCGGATCCGCGTCATCCGTCGATGCTCTACGAGGCCTTTCTCGAAGGGGCGGTGCTGTTCGCGATCCTGTGGTGGTTCGCGCGCCGGCCGCGTCCGCGCATGGCGGTGTCGGGACTGTTCCTGCTGGGCTACGCCGTGTTCCGCACCCTCGTGGAGTTCGTGCGCCTGCCGGATACCCACATCGGCTATCTCGCGGGTACCCAGTGGCTGACCATGGGCATGGTGCTCAGCGCGCCGATGGCGCTCGCCGGCGGCCTGATGCTGCTGCTGGCCTACCGGAAGCGCTGATGCCGAGCACCTGCATCTCGGTGCGTCGTGCCTGGCCGGCTGCGCAGCGCGCGCAGCTGATCGCCGCGGTGCAGGCGGCGCTGATCGAGGGCCTGCGGATCCCCGAGCAGGACCGCTGTGTGCGCCTGCAGGCATTTGCGCCCGAGGATTTCGCGGTCAAGCCGCAGTCCGGCGAGTACTTCACCCTGGTCGAGGTCGACCTGTTCCCCGGGCGCAGCCTCGACGCCAAGCGCCGCTGCTACCAGGCCATGGTCCGCAACCTGGGCGCACTGGGCATCCCGGCGGCGGAGGTGAAGGTGGTCCTGCGCGAGGTGCCGCAGGACAACTGGGGTATCCGCGGCGGCCGTCCGGCCTCCGAGGTCGATCTGGGTTTCAAGGTGGAGGTGTAGGCGATGCGTCAGTACCTGGATCTCATGCAGCGCGTCCTCGAGCACGGTGCCGAGAAATCCGACCGCACCGGCACCGGCACGCTGTCGGTTTTCGGCCACCAGATGCGCTTCAACCTGCTCGATGGCTTCCCGCTGCTGACCACCAAGAAGCTCCACACCAAGTCCATCATCCACGAGCTGCTCTGGTTCCTGAAGGGCGAGACCAACATCCGCTACCTCAAGGAGCATGGCGTCGGCATCTGGGACGAATGGGCCGACGAGAATGGCGAGCTGGGGCCGGTCTACGGCAAGCAGTGGCGCTCCTGGCCCACGGCCGACGGCCGCCATATCGACCAGATCCAGCTGCTGCTCGACCAGATCAAGGGCAGCCCGGACTCGCGCCGCCTGATTGTCTCGGCCTGGAACGTGGGCGAGCTCGACCAGATGGCGCTGATGCCCTGTCACGCGCTGTTCCAGTTCTACGTGGCCAACGGCCACCTGTCCTGCCAGCTCTACCAGCGCAGCGCGGATATCTTCCTGGGTGTGCCGTTCAACATTGCCTCGTATGCCCTGCTGACCCTGATGATCGCGCAGGTCACGGGCCTGAAGCCGGGTGAGTTCGTATGGACCGGCGGCGACTGTCACCTGTACAGCAACCACCTGGAGCAGGCGCGCCTGCAGCTCAGCCGCGAACCACGCGTCCTGCCCACCCTGACGCTGAACCCTGAGGTGAAGGATCTGTTCGCCTTCCGCTTCGAGGACTTCACGCTCTCGGGTTACGACCCGCATCCGCACATCAAGGGCGCGGTGGCGGTCTGAGGACCCGTCCATGTCCACGCTGAGCCTGATTGCCGCGATGGACCGCAACCGCCTGATCGGGCGCGAGGGCCAGTTGCCCTGGCGCCTGCCCAACGACCTGAAGTTCTTCAAACGCAATACGGTCGGCAAGACTGTGCTGATGGGGCGCAAGACCTGGGATTCGCTCGGGCGGGCTCTGCCGGACCGCGAGAACTGGGTGCTGACCCGCGACCCCGGCTTCAGCGCGCCGGGCGCCCGGGTGTTCCACGACCTCGACACGGCATTGGCCGCACATGCCCGGGGCGGGGGCGGCGAGCTGATGGTCATCGGCGGGGCCGAGCTGTACCGACAGCTCCTGCCGCGCGCCACGCGCCTGTACCTCACCGAAGTCGACGCGGCCGTGGCGGGCGATGCCTGGTTCCCGGACTTCGACCGCGCCGCCTGGCGCTTGGTCAGCGAGGAGGCGCATCCGGCCGACGAGCGCCACGCCTGGCCCTATCGCTTCTGCATCCTGGAGCGGCTTGCGTGAGCCCCGCCTGGCGCGCGCTGGCCTTCGTGCTGGTCGCCGTGCCGGGCCTGCTCGCGGCGCAGCCGCCGTCGCTGCCGCCACCCCCACCGATTGTCGAGATTGCCTTCGAGGGCAACGAAGTCACGCAGCCGCGCATTCTGCTGCGGGAGCTCGCCTTCCGCGTTGGCGATCCGGCCGAGCCGGAGAAGATCGAGGCGGGCCGGCAGGCCCTGCTGGACCTGGGCCTGTTCAAGCGCGTCGAGCTGCGCCAGGAGCCGGTGCCCGGGGGCGTGCGCCTGGTCTACAAGGTCCGTGAGCGCTACTACTTCCTGCCCACGCCGCGTTTCGATGCCAAGAGTGACGGCCAGTACAGCTACGGTGCGCAGGTGCGCTGGAGCAACCTGTTCGGCCTCAACCATTCGGCTCGCCTGTTCTGGGAGCAGGAGGACCGGCAGCGCGAAGGCATCGGCAAGGAAACCACCTGGTCCGCGGGCTACTCCGCGCCGCTGATCGGCGACTCGCCCTACAGTATCGGCGCCGGGGCCGGCTACACCACGCGCCCGGTCAGCGGCAGCGCCGGCGACTACGAGGAAGAGTTCCGCAGCGCCGCCGCCTCGCTGTCGCGCACCTGGTCGGCGGGCGCGGCCAGCCAGGGCTGGACCTTCGGCGGCGGCCTGCTCTGGCAGCAGCAGCGCACGGCCGGTCCGTTCGCGCCGGCGGCCTACGGCGAGGCCCTGGCACCGCGTGTCTTCGGCGGCCACCGTGACCTGCACTACCGCATCTACAGCGAGAGCGGACAGGCCTGGGGCCTGAACTACGAGCAGGCGGTCGACGGCTGGGGTTCCGACTACGACTACAGTCGTCTCGGCGCCGGCTATGTGAGCTACCTGCCGCTGGGCAGCACCCCGCACCAGACCCTGCACCTGATTGCCGACACCGGACTCTATTTCGACGGGCCGCCGGGTGTGCGCCAGTACGCCCTCGGCGGCGCCAGCCGGCTGCGCGGCTACGATGCGAGCTTCATCGAAGGCAATGCCTACTGGTACGCGAGTGCCGAGCTGGCCCGTCCGCTGTTCCGTCCCTGGTTGCGCGCGGTGCTGCTGCTGGAGGCAGGTAGCGTGAGCGCCAGTCCCGACACGCTCGACGGCGAGGTCTACGGCAGCCTCGGTATCGGCCTGCGGCTGCGCTTCACCAACTTCGTGAATTTCGAGCTCGAGGCGGGGTTCGCCTTGCCACTGGACGGCGGCGACGCCCGCTTCTTCGCCAGCCGCGTCTGAGCGAGCTATGCTCCGAATCCCCCCTTTTCAACATTCCCCTGGAGAATGACCATGGCAGATCTGAAGGCGCTGTTCGCGCAGGCACAGAAGGACGTCAAGACGCTGACCAAGCGTCCGGACAACAACGACATGCTCGCGCTCTACTCGCTGTTCAAGCAGGCCAGCGAGGGCGACGTGAAGGGTGATCGCCCGGGCATGCTCGACATGGTCGGCCGTGCCAAGTACGACGCCTGGGCCAAGCTCAAGGGCACGACGACGGACGGCGCGATGCAGAAGTACATCGACAAGGTCGCCGCCCTGCTCAAGACCCACAAGTAATCCTGGTAGGACCGGCTGGCCGCCGGTCTTCGACAGCCGAAACAAAAGAGCCCGCGAATATCGCGGGCTCTTTTGTTGGGTCAGCCCCGATCAGGGCTTCTTCGTGCAGAGCGTGTAGCTGCCGCTGCCGCTGTAGGCGTAGACGCGCCAGCGGTAGGTGCCGCTGGTGCCGCTGTAGTCCACCGATTCGGTCGAGGTGCTGCCCGTGGAGGACTTCACGTTGCTCCAGGTGGCACCAAGCTTCTGGAGGTAGAGGTCGAAGTCGGCACCGCTGGGCCCTGTGAGCCGCCCGGAGTGGGTGCCGCTGACCGAGCTGGCGTAACCACCCGTACCCGGCAGGTAGGCGTTGCCGCCCGCGCTGAGGGTACCGCTGTAGGGCGTGAAGCCGGCGGCGCAGGTACCGCCGCCGCCCGTGCTGTAGCTGCCCTTGAGCGAGACACCCGAGTAGGCGCTGTAGGCATTGAGCATCACGTGGTAGGTGCCAGCCTGGGCCGTGGTGATGCTGCAGGTCTCGGTGTTGCCGTTGAGGTAGGGCCGGCAGTCGTACACGGACGTCGTGGGAGCAGCGCCGAACTTGACGTACAGGTCGGCGTCGCCGGTGCCGCCGGACATCTCGAACTTCAGGCCCGTCGCGCCGGCCGGGACGGTCAGCGTGAAGAAGGCCTGCGAGCCCGTGGCGCCCGACAGGTTGGTGAGCGCCACGCCGTTGCTCAGGGCCGTGGGGCCCGGCGGAGGCGGCGGGGGCGGAGCGCTGCCGCCCAGCGCCGCAACGGCGTCGACGATGCCGGTGCCGCACTGGCTGCAGGTGGCGGGGAAGGCGCGCGCCGTCGACTTGAGCGTGCTCTCGATCTGGTCCGGCGTCAGGCCCGGTGTCTTTGCCAGCATCAGGGCGGCCACACCGGCGACGTGCGGCGTCGCCATCGAGGTGCCCTGGTAGAAGGCGTAGCTGTCCGCGCCCGGTCCCTGGGTGCCGGCATTGAGCGTCGACAGGATGCCGTTCGGATCCGTGCCGCTGCTCTGCTGGCCGCCGGGCGCTGCGACATCGACCACCGCGCCGTAGTTCGAGTACGAGGCGCGGCCGCCGCTGCGGTTCACCGCCGCGACGGTCACCACACCCGAGCAGTTCGCCGGGCTGGAGTTGGAGGCGTTGGTGTTCTCGTTGCCCGCGGCGACGATCACGACCGTGCCGCGCGAACGGGCCGAGTTGATCGCCGCCTGCGAGGTGGCGTCGCAGGCGCCGCTGCCGCCCAGCGACAGGTTCAGCACCTTGGCGACATTGGGGTTGGCCGGCAGGCCGCTGACGGTACCGCCCGAGCCCCAGATGATCGCGTCGGCGATGTCCGAGGTGTAGCCGCCGCACTTGCCGAGCACACGTAGCGGCAGCACCTTGGCGTTGTAGGCCACGCCCGCGACGCCCGAGGCGTTATTGGTCACGGCCGCGATCGTGCCGGCCACGTGGGTGCCGTGCCAGCTGGAGTTGGACGAGCCGCTGCCGATGCCGCACTGGTTCAGCGAGTACCAGTCGCCCGGGTCCTGGGCATTGGCATCGCGACCGTCGCCGTCCACCGAGACCGCGGTGTCGGAGATGAAGTCGTAGCCCCCGACGATATTGGCATTCAGGTCCGCATGCGGCCGGTAGCCGGTGTCGAGGACGCCGACGATCACGCCGCTGCCGGTCGACAGGTCCCAGGCCGCCGGCAGATTCAGGCCACCGGTGGCTTCGTAGTAGTGCCACTGCTCGGAGTAGCGGCTGTCGTTGGGCGTGAAGCGGGCCTTGAGGAGGCGGTCCTCCTCGGCATACTCCACGAGGGGATTCGCGGCCAGGGCGGTGAGCAGACCCTTGAGGGCGTGCGGGTCGACCCGCTGGTCGAGACGGATCACGTCGGCACCCGTACCGATGCGGCGCAGCGGCGTCAGGCCGATGCGGGTGCTGGTTTCCGCCAGCTGCGTCACCTGGTTCACCAGGGCCCGGTGATCCGGATGGGCATGGCTCTCGCGCACCTTGACGATGATCTGCTGAGCTGGCCCTTCATCGGCCCCTGCCACTTGCGGCAGGGTGCCCAGGACAGCAGCAGCCACGGCCATCAAGGAAACAAGCACTCTCCCCGCCCCGTGAGGGGCCCGCATTGATCTGCGCATCGATTCCCTTCCTTAGGTAGTTCCGGTCCTGCGGCTGCAGGATGGGAACCGAGTCTAGGAGGCTGCCAACGGGGGATTTGTAGGAATTTTCCTATACCGGAAAAAGGAAATCTCCCAGAAACCGGCTCGGAATGTGGCGTGAATTCTCAATTGATGACGGGATCTCCGCATTAGTCATCAGGGACTTGATGAGCCGTTTCGGGCTGGGGCGCCAGAACTGTGAATTCACGTCACCGGCCTCGGCGGAGGGCGGTGGGGCCGCATCCCGCACCGGGGCTCAGCGCGAGCCCGCCCAGTGGCGTGCGAACTGGGCGGCGACCCGCCCCGACCGCGAGGCCCGGTTCAGCGCCCAGCGCAGGGCGAGGACCCGCAGTTCCTCGTCCCAGCCCTCGTGTCCCAGCTGTCGCAGGTGCAGGCGCACCAGGTCGAGATACTGCTCCTGGCCGAAGGGCAGGAAGGACAGCCACAGGCCGAAGCGTTCCGACAGCGAGATCTTCTCCTCCGTGGACTCGCCCGGATGCAGCTCGTCCTCGTGCCAGTGGTACTCCTCGTTGTCGCGCTTGAACTCCGGCATGAGGTGGCGGCGGTTCGAGGTGGCGTAGATCAGCACGTTCTCGGGCGGTTCCTCGACGCCGCCGTCGAGCGCGGTCTTCAGCGCGGTGAGCGCGGGATCGCTGGCGGCGACACTGAAATCATCCACGTACAGCACGTAGCGCTCGGGCCGGCCGCGCAGGGGTGCGACGATCTCCGGCAGCGCGGTGAGATCGTGCGGCGGCACCTCGACCAGGCGCAGACCCTGGTCGCCGAAGGCGGTGAGCATGGCCTTGACCAGCGAGGACTTGCCCGTCCCGCGCGCCCCGGTGAGCAGGGCGTGGTTGGCCGGACGCCGTTCCACGAACTGCCGCGTGTTCTGCAGCAGGGCGTCCCGCTGCAGGTCGATGCCGCGCAGGCTGTCGAGGGGCACCGACTGCACGTGGGACACCGACTGAAGGGTACCCTGGCGCCAGCGCCAAGCCAGGGTGGTGCCGGAGGCCGGGGCGTTCGACGGTGCGGTCATCGTCAGGGGCAGAGTCGTCGGGCCAAGAGGATTCAGTTGCCCGCCGCGTCGCAGGCACGATAGGGATCCGGATCCGGCACCACCTCCCCGAATCCGCGCACCTGGTCCACGGCATCCCAATAGGTCTGGCGCAGGCGCAGGGTGGCCAGCTGGAACTGGCAGTAGCCGGCGTCCTTCGAGCCTGCGGGGGTACCCAGCCCCAGTTGCGCCAGTGCCTCGGGCACCACCTGCTTGTCCGGATCGGGGCTCAGATCCCCCCAGGCGAGCTGCAGCCAGGGAGCGGCATCGTTGACGGGGATGGCGTCGACCGGCGGCAATCCGCTTCCCACGGTGGGCTGGTAGCCGGCGATGTCGTAGCCGACATAGGCCGCCTCCTCCAGAGCCCGGCGCAGGTCCCAGTTGCTGATCTGCACGCCACCCGCGTCCACCATCAGGGCACGCCCGCCGACGGTGCGGATGCCCCCGGCATGTCCCAGGGCGCGCCGCGCCTCCAGCAGCACGCGCGAGGCGACGCCCGCGGCGCGCGGGCTCGACAGGCTGGTGCCGGCCACGGCCAGTTCGCCACTCTCGCAGTCCATGCAGAACGGCAGCGAGGCGCGATCCTCGGCGACGAAGTCCGGCAGCGTGCCGGCCAGCACGCTCTGTCCACGGGCCGCCTGCTCGTCGACGCCGCCGACGCCGATCATCCACCAGTGGCCGGGGCCGCCCAGCAGGGGCGTGGGGAAGGGCACGTTGCCGGCCGACTGGAAGCCGAGCTTGCCGCGCTGGACCACGGCGCCATACGAGGGATACGCCGCCACCGGCATGCCGAGGTCGCTGGTGAAACTGAGATTGAACAGATCGACCGCCGGGTGCTCGAGCGCCGGGGCCTGCTCCGAGGCGTCGGCGATGCCGATCGCGCAGGCCTCCACCAGCAGCAGCACGGCCTCGGGGTTGGCGCGCAGCACGGAGGCGCTGGTGCCGGTGCCATGCGCGCTCTTGTCCGGATGCGGGACCAGGGGCGGCAGCGGCTCCTCGCAGACGGAGATTGCCACCAGGTTGGTGCCGCGGAACCAGTAGGGGCGGCCGCGCTGCACGCGGCTCCAGAAGCTGGCGTCGGCGGCCACGTCATCCGCCAGGGTGCCACTGCGGGTCAGCGTGACCTGGTCCTCCGGGGCCACGCCGAGTTCGGCGAGCACGGCCGGCGTGACGCTGGAGGGCGCGGCGTCCGCGTAGATCGCGCTGCCGGCGTAGAAGAACTCGTGGTAGGGGTTGAAGGCGCTGTCGACCACGGCGACGACCACGCGCGCCTGCGCCGGCGCGGCGCCGGTGGGTGCATCCGCCGGGCCGCTGCCGCAGCCCGCCAGCGTGGAAAGCGCGAGCAGGCTGGGCAGGGTCAGGCGCATGGTCGGGCTCAGGCCAGCTTCTTGTGGCGCGCGCGGCGGTTCACGCCTGGCTCGCTGCCGGTGCGGCGGCGGAAGTCGTCCTCGTACTCGCGGTAGTTGCCCTCGTGCCAGACCACCTCGCCCGAGTCCTCGAAGGCCAGGATGTGGGTGGCGACGCGGTCGAGGAACCAGCGGTCATGCGAGATCACCATCGCGCAGCCGGGGAAGTCGAGCACGGCCTCCTCGAGGGCACGCAGGGTTTCCACATCGAGGTCGTTGGTCGGTTCGTCAAGCAGCAGGACGTTGCCGCCCTGCAGCAGCATCTTGGCCAGGTGCACGCGGTTGCGTTCGCCGCCCGAGAGCTCCTTGACGCGCTTCTGCTGGGACTCGCCCTTGAAGTTGAAGCGACCGATGTAGGCGCGGCTCGGCATCTCGAAGGTGCCGATGCGCAGGATGTCGTTGCCGCCGGAGATTTCCTGGTAGACGGTGACGTCGCCGTTGAGCGCATCGCGGCTCTGGTCCACGTAGGCGAACTTCACGGTCTCGCCGACCTTCACCTCGCCCTGGTAGTCCTTGTCCTGGCCGGTGAGGATGCGGAACAGCGTGGTCTTGCCCATGCCGTTGGCGCCGATGATGCCGACGATCGCGCCCTTGGGCACGCTGAAGTTCACGCCCGAGTAGAGGGTGCGGTCGCCGAACTTCTTGGCCAGGTCCTTGACCTCGATGACCACGTCGCCCAGGCGCTGGCCGGGTGGGATGTACAGCTCCTTGGTCTCGCTGCGCGCCTGGTATTCCTGCGAGGCGAGCTCCTCGTAGGCCTTGATGCGCGCCTTGCTCTTGGCCTGGCGGCCCTTGGGGTTCTTGCGCACCCACTCCAGCTCTTCGGCGAGGGCCTTCTGGCGCGCGTCTTCCTTGTTCTGCTCTTCCTTCAGGCGATTGGTCTTCTGCTCCAGCCAGGACGAGTAGTTGCCCTGGTAGGGAATGCCGTGCCCGCGGTCGAGTTCCAGGATCCAGCCGGCGACGTTGTCGAGGAAGTAGCGGTCATGGGTGACCGCGATGATGGTGCCCGGGAAGTCCTTGAGGAACTTCTCCAGCCAGGCCACCGACTCGGCGTCGAGGTGGTTGGTCGGCTCGTCGAGCAGCAGCATGTCGGGCTTGGAGAGCAGCAGGCGGCACAGGGCCACGCGGCGGCGCTCGCCACCCGAGAGCTTGGTGACATCGGCGTCCCAGTCCGGCAGGTTCAGGGCCTCGGCGGCCTTGTCGAGGATGACGTCGATGTTCTCGGCGTCGGCCGCGGCGATCTTCGCCTCGAGATCGGCCTGCTTGGCGGCCAGCTTGTCGAAGTCGGCGCCGTCCTCGGCGTAGGCAGCGTAGACCGCCTCGAGATCCGCCTTGAGCTGCAGGATCTCGCCCAGGGCCTCCTCGACATTGCCGCGCACGGTCTTGGCCGGATCCAGCTTGGGCTCCTGCGGCAGGTAGCCCATCTTGATGCCGGGCTGCGGACGGGCCTCGCCGACGAAATCCTTGTCGATGCCCGCCATGATCTTCAGCAGGGTGGACTTGCCCGCACCGTTCAGGCCCAGCACGCCGATCTTGGCGCCCGGGAAGAAGGACAGGGAGATGTCGCGAAGGATTTCCTTCTTGGGCGGCACGATCTTGCCGCACCGGTTCATGGTGAAGACGTACTGGGACATGGGGTAGGGTCCGGGAAAAGTGGCGGCAATTCTAACGGATGCGGCGCCGGGACTGACCCGAACGGCTAGGGTAATGGCCCCCATGCGGGTGGAGGGCGCTGCCACCATAATCGCGCCATGCTCCGCCGTCCGACGCCGCTGCTGCCGGTGCTGGTCCTGCTGCCCTGCCTGGCGGGGCCGTCGCCCGTGGCCGCGCAGGTGTTCCGCTGCCAGAAGGACGGGGTGACGGTGTACTCGGACCAACCCTGTGCGCCCGGAGCCCGGCCCACGGCCCTGCCGACGCCGGTGGTGATCCCGGCGACGACGCCCACCGACCTGGTCGGCGAGGCGGCGAAGCGCGCCCAGCGCAAGAAGGTGCAGCAGAAGGCTGAGGACGCCGCCTTCCAGGAAGCCCATGCCCAGCAGAAGGCCGACGAGACCCGCATCCGCGAGGCCCGCATTGCCGACAAGGTGGTCACGGGCATGACGCCTGCGGACGTGCGCGGCATCTATGGCGAGCCGACCGTGGTCAGCCGCAACGAATCCGGCGGCAAGGACCGCGAAACCTGGAGCTACGCCGACGATCAGCGGCGCTGGCATGTGACCTTTACCGACGGCCGCGTCAGTGCCGTCAAGAGCCGCGAGAACAAGCAGTGAGCCATGCCACCCCGGTTTCCCTGGCCGATATCCAGGACGCCGCGCGCCTGCTGCAGGGACAGGTGCTGCGTACGCCCTGCACCTACTCGCGCGTGCTCTCGAAGATCACCGGCGCCGAGGTCTGGCTGAAGTTCGAGAACTTCCAGTTCACGGCCTCGTTCAAGGAGCGTGGCGCGCTCAACAAGCTCTCCAGCTTGTCGGCCGCGGAGCGCGCGGCCGGCGTCGCGGCGGTCTCTGCCGGCAATCATGCCCAGGGCGTGGCCTACCATGCCCGGCGCCTCGGCATCCGCAGCGTCATCGTCATGCCGCGCAACACGCCCTTCACCAAGGTGCGCAACACGCGCGAGCTGGGCGGCGAGGTGATCCTGCACGGCGAGACGCTCGCCGAGGCTGCCAGCTTCCTCGAGGAAGAGCTGATCGGCCGCCAGGGCATGACCCTGGTGCATCCCTACGACGATGCCAAGATCATCGCCGGGCAGGGCACCATCGCCCTGGAGATGCTGGAGCAGGCCCCGGAGATCGACACCCTGTGCGTGCCGATCGGCGGGGGTGGCCTCATTGCCGGCATGGCAATCGCCGCGCACGGCATCAATCCGGCCATCCGCGTGGTGGGCGTGGAGTCGGTGGGGTATCCGTCTGCCTACGCGGCCCTGCAGAACGACCTGTCGCTCGTGAAGGGCGGTCAGACCATCGCCGAGGGTATCGCGGTCAAGTACATCGGTCGGCTGACCCTGGAGATCATCCGCGAGCACGTGGCCGAGCTGATGCGCGTCGAGGAGGCCGCCATCGAGCGGGCGATCGGCCTGCTGGCTGGCATCGAGAAGGTGATCGCCGAGGGTGCCGGTGCCACGGGCCTGGCCGCCCTGCTCACCGATCCGGCGCGCTTTGCCGGGCGCAAGGTGGGGCTGGTGATCTGCGGGGGCAACATCGATACCCGCCTGCTCGCCTCGGTGCTGCTGCGTCAGCTGGTGCACGAGCAGCGCCTGATCGGCCTGTCGATTGACATCGAGGACCGCCCCGGCTTCCTGGCGCGCGTCGCCGGCCGCATCGGCGACTCGGGCGGCAACATCATCCAGGTGCATCACGAGCGCCTGCACCGGGGCCATGCCAAGAACGCGACCCTGGAGGTGATGGTCGAGGCCCAGGACGAGGCTCACGCCCAGCAGATCTTCCTGGACCTGCAGTCGGCCGGGTACTCGGTGCGTCGTGGCACCGGCGGCATGGAATTCGACTAGTCCCGGGCTCAGGTTTTGAGCCTGACCGGGGCCAGACTGGGCACCGTGGAGTCGCTTCCACTGGTTTGCCGTCTGACCCCTGGGGCCGCGTCTGCGGCCCCTTTTTTTCCTGCCGACCGCCGGACGGCGGCGCTGGCCGGTCCTGCGGCGGCCTCGGTCGTGGGGTCGGTCGATAGGCTGTTGCCATGGACGAACAACTGCCGCCGGAGGCCCTGACGCCCGCAAGCGCGCCGGTCCTTTACCGCCTGCACCTGGCCCGCCTCGTGGCCGAACTGGACCGTGTCACCGTGGGCATGCGCCCCGGCATCAACCGTCTGCTGACCGGCATCGAGACCTACTGGGATGCCTGCTTCTCGCGCCGCGATGTGCTGCGCGCCATGACTGCCGCCACGGCCGGTGACCGGGCGACCCAGGCGGCCATGCGTCGCCAGGGAAGAGCCTTCGTCTACCTGCTGCGCTCAGAGCTGATCGGCATGGGCTGCACTGATGCCGGGGTCCGGGCCTGGGAGTTGCTGGGGCGGGTGCGCAAGGTGGCCGTTCTGGAGCGCCGCCACGGTCGCATCGGTACCGAGGCGCGCGCCGAGGTGCTGCGCTGGGCCAGTGAACTCGGGCAGCCCCTGCGCCTCTCCGGTCTGCCGCCGTCGCGCTACGCCCGACTGCGCCAGGCGGCGAACCCGGCCCTGCGCGCCGCCTGAGCTGCCGGCCGCCGGCGGCGGCTGCAGGCTAGGATGGAGTCCCCACCTCCGGACTCCGCCATGCTGTCGCCGTCCTATCCCTACTATCTGGCCAACCGGCCGGTCCACGATGCGCGCACGCTCGCCGTGCACGACAAGTACCGCGGCGAGATCGCCACCCACGTCTCCGCCGCCGACCGCGGCGTGATCGACCGCGCCATCGCCGCCGCTGCCGTCGCGGCGCCGGCCATGGCGGCCCTGCCGGCCTACGAACGCCAGGCGGTGCTCGAGCACTGCGCGCGTCGCTTCCAGGAGCGGGCCGAGGAACTGGCATTGGCCTTGTGCATCGAGGCCGGCAAGCCGATCCGGGATGCCCGCGGCGAGGTCACGCGCCTGATCGACACGTTCAAGTACGCGGCGGGCGAGGCCATCCGCCAAGGCGGCGAGCTGCTGCCGCTCGACATCAGTGCCCGCGCCAAGGGCTATTGGTCGGTGATCAAGCGCGTGCCGATCGGTCCCTGCGCCTTCATCAGCCCCTTCAACTTCCCGCTCAACCTGGCGGCGCACAAGATCGCCCCGGCGATCGCGGCGGGTTGTCCGTTCGTGCTCAAGCCGGCGAGCGCGACGCCGATCGGCGCCCTGCTGATCGGCGAGGTGCTGGCCGAGACGGCGCTGCCCGAGGGCGCCTTCTCGATCCTGCCCTGTGCGGCCAGCGAGGCCGAGGCGCTGGTCACCGACGAACGCCTGAAGCTGCTGTCGTTCACCGGCTCGCCGCCGGTGGGCTGGGACATGAAGGCGCGCGCCGGTCGCAAGAGCGTGATCCTCGAGCTGGGCGGCAATGCGGCCTGCATCGTCGAGCCCGATGCCGACCTGGACGATGTGGTGGCGCGCCTGGTATTCGGCGCCTACTACCAGTCCGGCCAGTCCTGCATCAGCGTGCAGCGCATCCTCGTGCACGCCTCGGTCTACGAGACCCTGCGTGACCGCCTCGCCGCCGCCGTACGCGCGCTCAAGTGCGGCGACCCGCGCGACGAGCAGACCTTCATTGGCCCGGTGATCTCCGAGAAGGAGGCGCAGCGCCTCGAACGCTGGATTGACGAGGCGGTCGCAGCCGGCGCGCGCCGGCTTTGCGGGGGCGAGCGTCGCGGGGCAATGCTGACCCCGGCGCTGCTGGAGCAGGTGCCGCGCGAGGCGGCCCTGAACCGCGAGGAGGCCTTCGGGCCGGTGGCAACCATCGCCCCCTACACGGACTTCGAGGCGGCGCTCGACGAGGTCAACGACAGCCGCTTCGGCCTGCAGGCCGGCGTGTTCACGCGCGACCTGCACAAGGCGCGCCGTGCCTGGGACCGGCTGCAGGTGGGCGGGGTGGTGATCGGCGACGTCCCCAGCTTCCGGGTCGACCACATGCCCTATGGCGGCGTGAAGGAGTCGGGCTTCGGCCGCGAGGGCGTCCCCTGGGCCATCGAGCACCTGACCGAGCCGCGGATCATGGTGGTGCGGACGCCGCCCGGCGGCTGAGCCTGCTGCAAACAGATCAGGCTCGGGTACCGGTGAGCGGCTAGCGTGTGGCGATCCGGCGACCCCGTCTGTGGCGGGCGCCTTCATCAGCATCCCCACCCAGGCAGGATTTCATGCAGCTCGCGATCACCGGCGGCAGTGGCTACGTAGGCACCAATCTGGTCCGGCTCCTGCTCCAGCAGGGACACCAGGTCCGCGTGATCGACCGCAGTCCGCCGCGCGACCTGGGACGTGCCGGCCTGAGCTATGTCGAGGCCAACATCCTCGATCCGCAGCAGGTGGCCGAGGCGCTGAAGGGGGTGGAGATCCTGTTCCACCTCGTCGCCAAGATCACCCTTGCCGAGGAAGATCCCGTGGCCTGGACACTCAACGTGGACGGTGTCCGCGTGGTGGCCGAGGCGGCGCTGGCCAGCGGCGTGCGCCGCATGGTGCATTGCAGTTCGATCCATGCCTTCGACCAGTACCGCTGCGGCGGGCACATCACCCTCGATTCCGCCCGTTCCACCGCCCGGGACATCCCGGTCTACGACCGCTCCAAGTGGGCCGGCGAGCAGGAACTGCAGAAGGTGATCGCCAAGGGCCTGGACGCGGTGATCTGCAATCCCACGGGCGTCTACGGCCCGGTGGACTACACCCATTCACGCGTCAACGACACCCTGCTGCAGTCGGGCCTGGGCAAGCTGCCGGCCATCACCGAAGGTGGCTTCGATTTCGTTGACGTGCGCGATGTCGCCAAGGGCCTGGCCCTGGCGGCCGAGAAGGGCCGCACCGGCGCGAACTACATCCTCGGCGGGCACTACCTGAGCATGATGGAGATCACCCGGCTGGCCGCCCAGGCGGTGGGCCGACCCGGCCCGCGTCGCGCGCTGCCGCTGTGGCTGCTGCGCCTGTTGCTGCCTCTCATCGGCCCGCTGAGCGCCCGCAGCGGGCGCGAGCCGATGACCAAGGCCTCGATCGCCGCGATCGCCGCCTCGCCGCACGTGGACCTCTCCGCCACGCAGCGGGACCTCGGCTATGCCCCGCGCCCGGCCGCCGAGTCCACGCGCGACCTGATGGCCTTCTACATCGGCACCGGCAAGCTCGCCCCGGAGCCGGGCGTGAGCCTGCCGGCGTTGGCCGAGGACGCCCTCTAGAAGGGAGCCCGGCCCGCGCGGCCGCTAGTCGAAGACCACCACCTGTCGCACCGCCTCGCCGCGCGCCAGGCGGTCGAAGGCGGCGTTGAGCTCATCGAGCCGGATGCGGTGGGTCAGCAGGCGGTCGACGGGCAGGCGCCCGGCCCGGTACAGCGCGATGAACCGCGGCAGGTCGCGGGACGGCACGGCCGAGCCCATGTACGAGCCCTTCACGGTGCGTTCCTCGGCGACGAGGCTCACCGCGGAGATCGAGAACTGCTTTTGCGGATGGGGCAGGCCGGCAGTTACCGTGGTGCCGCCGCGGCGCGTGGCGGCGTAGGCCTGGGCCAGCGCCTGCTCGTGACCCGCGGTCTCGATCGCATGGTGGGCGCCGCCGCCGGTGTGGGCGCGGATCGTTTCCACCGCCTGCGGGTCGCTGGCCAGCACGGTGTGCGTCGCGCCCAGGCTGCGGGCGAGTTCCAGCTTGGACGGCAGCACGTCCACCGCCACGACCGGCTGCGCGCCCGCCGCCACGGCCCCCAGCAAGGCCGCAAGCCCCACGCCGCCCATGCCGAAGATCGCGACGCTCTCACCGGGCGCCACGCGGGCGGTGTTCACCACGGCACCGACACCGGTCATCACGGCGCAGCCGAACAGGGCGGCAATCTCGGGCGGCAGGTCCGGATCGACCTTCACCGCGGAGCGGGCCGAGACCACCGTCATCTCGGCGAACGCCGAGACCCCCAGGTGGTGATGCAGCGATTCCTCCTCGCGATGCCAGCGGCGCTGGCCCGAGAGCAGGCTGCCGGCGACATTGGCACGCGCGCCGGGCTCGCAGAGCGCCGCCCGGCCGCTGACGCAGGGCTGGCAGTGGCCGCAGCTGGGCACGAAGGAAAACACGACAGCGTCTCCGGCCTGGAAGTCCGGGGTATCGGGTCCGGTGGCAACCACCTCGCCGGCGGCCTCGTGGCCCAGCACCATGGGCATGACACGCGGGCGCGAACCGTCGATCACCGACAGATCGGAGTGACACAGGCCGGCGGCCCGCACCCGCACCAGCAGCTCGCCCGGCCCCGGCGGGTCGAGCGTGATCGTTTCCAGGGTCAGGGGCTGCGACTGCGCATATGGCGCCGGCCGGCCCATCTCCCGCAGGACCGCGGCCCGGACCTTCATGCGGCGGCTCCGGCCGGCTGCAGGCGCGCCAGCGCCGTGCGCAGTCCCTCGGGCAGCGGGGTGGAGCGCCGGGTCTGGCGATCCACGAAGACGTGCACGAACCAGCCCTCGGCCGCTGGCGCCTCCTGGCCCTCGCGGAACAGGCCGATCTCGTAGCGGACACTGGACCTGCCGAGGTGGACCACGCGCAGGCCGGCGTCTACCGCTTCCGGAAAGGCGAGGGGGCCGTGATAGCGGCAGTGCGATTCGGCACACAGGCCGATCACCCCGCCCTGATGGATGTCCAGCCCGCCGCTGCGGATCAGGTAGCCGTTGATCACCGTGTCGAAGTAGCTGTAGTACTCGACGTTGTTGACGTGGCCGTAGATGTCGTTGTCCTTCCAGCGGGTGTTCAGGGTCTGGAAGTGCGGGTAGGCGGCGCGGGCGCTCATGCCGGGGTCCTGGTGGCGGGTCGCCGCATCTTACGGGATGCCGGCCGTTCGGGGTCCGCGGATGCCCGCGCCGATTCGTGCGGGACCGGGCAACAAAAAACCCGCCGGATCGCTCCGGCGGGTCGGGGTGCTGCGAACCGCGTGCTTACTCGAGAACCTTGAGCTCGACGCGGCGGTTGTTCTCGCGGCCTTCCTCGGTGTCGTTGCTGTCGATCGGCTGCGACTCGCCGTAGCCGGCGGGGGTCATGCGATCGGCGGCGACTTCGCGGCCGGAGAGGTAGGTCTTGACGGCGATGGCGCGGCGCTCGGACAGGCCCTGGTTATAGGCATCGGAGCCGAGGCTGTCGGTGTGGCCCTGCAGCTCGACCTTGACGTCCGGGTAGGCCTGCAGCGTGCCGGCGACCTCGTTGAGGATCTCCATGGCTTCCGGGGTCAGGCGGTCCGAGTCGAACTCGAACTTCACGCCCTTGAGGATGAACTTCTGCTCGACCGCGCAGCCGTTCTCGTCGACCTGCTCGCCGGCGCGCGGCGTGCGGCAGTCACCCTGCAGGGCGCAGCCGTTGGCCAGGACCTTGGAGCCCGGGGGCGACTTCGGGCATTCGTCGATGGCGTCGGGCACGCCGTCGCCGTCGGAGTCGAGCGGGCAGCCGTCCGGACCCACCGCCGTGCCGGCCGGGGTGTCGGGGCAGGTGTCGCTGGCGTCGGCCACGCCGTCGCCGTCGGTATCAACCGGGGCTTCGACCGGGGCGGCCTCGACCACTTCAGCCGGAGCTTCCGGTGCCGGGGCGGCCACCGTGCCCAGCGGGAACAGCAGGCCGAGGTTGATCACGCCGTCGGTGAAGGCCTTGTCCTGGGTGGACGGGTCGTCGCCGGCTTCCTTGCGGTCGTGCTCGTCGGTGCGGTAGCGGGCTTCGGCGCGCAGCAGGATGCGCTGGCTGATCGGCAGCAGGTAGCCCAGGCCGATGTCGAAGAAGGTCTCGCGGTAGTCGGTGATCAGGCCCGGGGCGTCCTTGGTGCTGCCGGTGGCCAGCGACAGGACGGTGTAGAGATTGGGCAGGCTGTTGAACGGCGAGATCAGGGCCGAGACGCCGGCGCCGGTGAGCTTGGCCGAGCCGTCGCCGTCCTCGGCGTCGAGCTGGGTGTAGAAGCCGGTGAGCTCGAGGGCCATGCCGTCGGTCACCTTCTTGCCGATGCCGATCACGCCGCCGAAGCCGTCGTCGGTGCCGCGTTCCTTGTCGGCCATGGTGTAGGAGGCCATGGGCGAGACATACCAGGAGCGGCTGCTGAGGGCGCCGGCCGGGGCGGCTGCGCCGCTGTCCTCGGCACCGGCCTCCTCGAAGCCCTCATCCTGGGCCAGGGCCGGTACGGCGACCGCCAGCGACGACACAAGAACCAGCAGTCCAAGACCTGATTTCATCGTTCTCCCCTTGATGCAGTTCCATCTGTGGAACCTTGATCGGCTAACTATAGCAGCGGCTTTGCGGGGCGTCTCCACTATCCGGACGAGGCCGGCGGGTCGGGCGCGCCGGCCCTGCGCGCGCGCCGCTATAATCCGCGCCCTTCGAGCTCCGAATATCCATGGAAGCCCATCAGATCCGCAATGAGGTGACGGCCCTGCAAGCGCGTTTCGACGCGCTTCGGGGCTATCTTTGACTACGATGTCAAGCATGACCGGCTCGCCGAGGTCAACGCCGAGCTGGAGCGCGGCGAGATCTGGAACAACCCGGAATACGCCCAGAACCTGGGCCGCGAGCGGGCCAAGCTGGAAAGCGTGATCCAGCCGCTGGACCAGGCCGCCGCCGGCCTGCGCGACGCCCTGGACCTGCTGGAGCTGGCCGAGTCCGAGAACGACCAGGGCACCATCGACGAGGTCGCCCGCGACGTCGAGCGGCTCGGCGCCGTGGCGGCGGATATGGAGTTCCGCCGCATGTTCAGCGGCGAGCAGGACGCGTCCAACTGCTACATGGACATCCAGGCGGGCGCCGGCGGCACCGAGGCCCAGGACTGGGGCGAGATGCTGCTGCGCATGTACATGCGCTGGGCCGAGGGCAAGGGGTTCAAGGTCGAGCTGATGGAACGCTCCGACGGCGAAGTCGCCGGCATCAAGTCAGCCTCCCTCTATATCCAGGGGCCCTACGCCTATGGCTGGCTGCGCAGCGAGACCGGCGTGCATCGCCTGGTACGCAAGTCGCCGTTCGACTCGGGCGGGCGCCGCCACACCTCCTTCACCGGCGTCTACGTCTCGCCGGAAGTCGACGACAACATCGAGATCGAGGTCAATCCGGCCGATCTCGAGGTGATCACCTACCGCTCCAGCGGCGCCGGTGGCCAGCACGTCAACAAGACCGAGTCGGCGATCCGCATCAAGCATCTGCCTTCGGGCATCGTCGTCGCCTGCCAGACCCAGCGCTCGCAGCACGCCAACCGCGACCGCGCCATGAAGATGCTCAAGGCGCGCCTGTACGAGGTGGAGCTGCAGAAGCGCAACAGCGCCAAGCAGGCCCTGGAGGATTCCAAGGCCGATATCGAATGGGGCAGCCAGATCCGCTCCTACGTGCTCGACCAGTCGCGTATCAAGGACCTGCGGACCGGCGTGGAAATCGCCGATACCCAGAAGGTGCTCGACGGGCATCTCGACCCCTTCATCGAAGCCAGCCTCAAGCAGGGCCTGTAAATGACCGATCCCAAGACCCCGCCAGCCGAGCCCGCCCAGGACGAAAGCCACGTCATCGCCACGCGCCGCGAAAAGCTTGAAAAGCTGCGCGGCGCGGGCAACGCCTATCCGAACACCTTCCGCCGCGACACCCTGGCCGAGCACCTGCACGGCACCTACGGCGAGCGCGATGCCACCTCGCTCGAGTCCGAGACCGGAGTCTTCGCGATCGCCGGTCGCCTGATGGCCAAGCGCGTCATGGGCAAGGCCAGCTTCGGCCAGTTGCAGGACATGTCGGGCCGCATCCAGGTCTTCGTCCAGCAGAACGCGGTGGGCGAGGGCGCCTACGAGGCCTTCAAGGGCTATGACGTCGGTGACATCCTGGGCGTGAAGGGCACGATCTTCCGCACCAAGACCGGCGAACTGTCGGTCAAGGCGGCGAGCGTGGAGCTGCTGGTCAAGGGCATCCGCCCGCTGCCGGAGAAGTGGGCCGGTCTCACCGATACCGAGATCCGCTATCGCCAGCGCTACCTGGACCTGATCGTCAACCCCGAGGTCAAGCGCGCCTTCGAGAAGCGCGGCCAGGCCGTGCGCTTCATCCGCAGCTTCCTCGATGCGCTCGGCTTCATGGAGGTCGAGACGCCGATGCTGCAGCCGATCGCGGGCGGTGCCGCGGCGCGGCCCTTCATCACGCACCACAATGCCCTGGACCGCGATCTGTACCTGCGCATCGCCCCGGAGCTGTACCTGAAGCGCCTGGTGGTCGGCGGCTTCGAGCGCGTCTACGAGATCAACCGCAACTTCCGCAACGAGGGGCTGAGCACGCGCCATAACCCCGAGTTCACGATGCTGGAGTTCTACCAGGCCTACGCCGACTACAAGGACGCGATGGACCTGGTCGAGACCCTGATCCGCGACGTGGCGATGACGGTGAACGGTGGGGGCCAGTTTGCTTACCAAGGCCGCGACTACGACCTCGACGCGCCGTTCAACCGCTGGACCATGCGCGAGGCCGTGCAGCGCTTCAACAACGACTTCGACATCTCGAAGCTCAGCGACCGCGAGTACCTCGCCGCATTTGCGAAGAAGGTCGGCGGCGACGTGAAGCCGGCCTATGGCGCCGGCAAGCTGCTGACCGAGATCTTCGAGAAGACCGTCGAGGCGAAGCTGCTCGATCCGACCTTCATCACCGAGTACCCGACGGAAGTCTCCCCGCTGGCGCGCCGCAGCGACGCCAATCCGGAGGTGACCGACCGCTTCGAGTTCTTCATCGGCGGCCGCGAGGTCGCCAATGGCTTCTCCGAGCTCAACGACGCCGACGACCAGGCCGGACGCTTCAAGGCCCAGGTCGCCGCCAAGGATGCCGGCGACGACGAGGCCATGGTCTTTGATGCCGACTACATCCGTGCGCTGGAGTACGGGCTGCCGCCGACAGCGGGCGTGGGCATCGGCATCGATCGGCTGGTGATGTTCCTGACTGACGCACCCAGCATCCGCGACGTTCTGCTTTTCCCGCAGATGCGTCCCGAGACCTGAGGCTTTCCTGCGGTTGTGACCGACCTGCACCGGGCGCTCAAGCGCCATTTCGGTTTCGAGTCCTTCCGCCCGGGGCAGGAGGCCGTCGTGCGCGACGCCCTGGCCGGCCACGACCTGCTGGCGGTCATGCCCACGGGCGGCGGCAAATCCCTGTGCTTCCAGCTGCCCGCCCTGCTGCGGCCGGGCGTGATGGTCGTGGTTTCACCCCTGATCGCGCTGATGCAGGACCAGGTGCGCCTGCTGGCCGACAACGGGATCGCTGCGACTTTCCTGAACTCCACGCTGGATGCCGCCGAGGCCCAGCAGCGCATTGCGTCGCTGGTGCGGGGTGAGACGCGGCTGCTGTACGTGGCGCCCGAGCGCCTGCTGTCCGGTGGCTTCGTCGACGGCCTGCTGCGCCAGCTGCACGAGGAACAGGGCCTGTCCGGGTTCACCATCGACGAGGCGCACTGCGTCTCGGAATGGGGCCATGACTTCCGGCCCGAGTACCGGCAGCTGCATCGCCTGCGCGAGGCGTTTGCCGAGGTGCCGGTCTTCGCCTTCACGGCCACGGCCACGCCCCGCGTGCGCGAGGACATCCTGCGCCAGCTGGCCCTGCGCGAGCCGCGCGTGCACGTGGCGAGCTTTCATCGTCCCAACCTGCATTACGCGGTGCGGCCGCGCAGCACGCGCAGCTACGACGAGCTGCGTGCCCTGATCGGTCGCGGCGAATCAGGCATCGTCTACTGCCTGTCGCGTCGTCGCGTCGACGAGCTGGCGGAAAAGCTGCAGGCCGACGGCGTCGAGGCCCTGGCCTACCACGCTGGCATGGATGCCGAACGGCGTCGCCGGCACCAGGAGCGCTACATCCGCGACGAGGCCCAGGTCATGGTGGCCACGGTCGCCTTCGGCATGGGTATCAACAAGCCGGACGTGCGCTGGGTGGTGCACTGGGACCTGCCCCGGACCATGGAGGGCTACTACCAGGAGGCCGGTCGCGCGGGCCGCGACGGCGAGCCGGCCCAGTGCCTGCTGTACTTCGGCCTGGGCGACCTGCGTACCGCCGAGTTCCTGATCGCCCAGAAGATGCATCCGGAGACCGGCGAGCCGCTGGAGGACGAACAACGCCTCGCACGCCAGCAGCTGCGCCAGGTGGTGGACTATGCCGAGAGCGGCGAGTGCCGGGTTGCGGTACAGCTGCGATATTTCGGCGAGGCGTTCGAGCGTTGCGGCCACTGCGACAACTGCCGCAGCCCGCGCGCCCTGCAGGACTGGACCGAGGCGGCGCAGCAGTTCCTGTCCTGTATCGCGCGGCTGGCGCAGCGCCGCCAGCGCTACGGCGCCGCCACCGTGATCGAGATCCTGCGCGGCAGCCAGAGCGAGAAGCTGCTGGCCAGCGGCCACGACACGCTCAGCGTTTACGGCATCGGCAAGGGTCGCTCGGTCGACGAGTGGCGCGTGCTGGCCCGCACCCTGCTGCACCAGGGGCTGGTGGCGGAGACCCAGGACGGCTATCCGGTATTGAGCCTCAACGCCGCAAGCTGGGAAGTGCTGCGTGGCGAACGACGGGTGCAGATGGCGGCGCCGGAGCCGCGCACCCCGCGCAAGGGGCGGGGCCGCGCTGCCGCGGCGGAAGCACCGGCCGGGGCCGACGCCCAGCTGTTCGAGGCCCTGCGCAGCCTGCGCAAGGAGCTCGCCACCGAGCACAACGTGCCACCCTACGTGGTCTTCAACGATGCCAGCCTGCGGGCCATGGCCGAGGAACGGCCCACCACGCTCGCGGCCTTCGCCGAGATCTCGGGGGTCGGCGCGCGCAAGCTGGAGCAGTACGGCGAGCGCTTCACGGCCCTGATCCGCGCGCACGGCTGAGGGGCGCGCCATGCCCGCGCGGCGGATGCCGCACAATCCGCCAATGGACTCCGCCGACCGGCAGCGCCTCCTGATCCTCGCGGCGATCGTCGCGCTCGGCCCGCTGTCGATCGACATGTACCTGCCGAGCCTGCCGGCCCTGCAGCGGCATTTCGGCAGCGATGCCGCCTCGGCCCAGCTGACGCTCTCGGCCTACTTCCTGGGCCTGGCCTTCGGCCAGATGATCTACGGGCCCGTGTCCGACCACATCGGTCGCAAGGGTCCCCTGCTGTTCGGGCTGGGCCTGTATCTGATCGCCTCGCTGGGCTGCATCTTCGCCCCTGACATCGGCAGCCTCACCCTGCTGCGCCTGGTGCAGGCCCTGGGCGGTTGCGCGGGCATGGTGATCACGCGCGCGATCGTCCGCGACCTGTATCCGCCGCAGGAGATGGCTCGCGTGCTGTCGCTGCTGGTGCTGATCATGGGTATCGCGCCCATCCTGGCGCCGCTGGCGGGTGGCTGGGTGTTCCAGCACGGTGGCTGGCAGGCCATCTTTGCGGTGCTCGTGGCCTATGGCGCCCTGTGCCTGCTGCTGGTGTCGCGACGCCTGCCGGAGACCCTGGTGCCGACGGGTGCACCCCTGCGCCTGGCGGTTGTGCTCGGTGGCTATGCGCGCCTGCTCGCCCATCGGCGCTTCATGGGCTATGCCTTGTCGGGTGGGATCGCGCAGTCCGGCATGTTCGCCTATATCGCGGCCTCGTCCTTCGTGTTCATGGAACTGCACGGGCTCTCGGCCACGGCCTATGCGCTGCTGTTCGGCGGCAATGCCTTCGGCCTGATCCTGGCCTCGCAGCTCAATGCCCGCCTGCTGCGCCACCTGCGCAGCGAGCGCGTGCTGCGCCTGGCCTTGGCCACTTATGCCGTTGGCGGACTGGCCCTGCTGACGGCGGCGGTGACCGGCATTGGCGGTTTCATCGGCCTCGGGGTGCCGCTGTTCGTCTGCGTCGCCAGCCTGGGCTTCACCTTCCCCAATTCCACTGCGGCGGCCATGGCACCCTTCGGTGACCGTGCCGGCACCGCCTCGGCCCTTCTGGGGACCCTGCAGTTCGCCTTCGCCTTCCTGTCGAGCAGTCTCGTCGCCCACCTGCACGACGGCACGGCCCTGCCGATGGCCGCGGTGATCGCCGGCTGTGGTGCGCTTGCCTTCCTGTTGCTGCATACCCTGGCGCCGGCGCGCTGAGCGGCGGTGCCTAGCCGGGTGGCACCCATCCGGACACCTCGGGCGGCGCCGGGGTGGTGGGCTGGTACTGCACGGACGGGATGCCCAGCGAGCGCAGCAGACGGGCAACCGGATGCAGGGTCAGCGACTGCGGGATGAAGGCCGAGACCTCGACCCGCGCGCCCAGCGCCTTGAGGTAGATCAGGGCACTGCTGAGCGTACCGACCACCTGGGCGTCGCTGAGCAGCGGCGCCACGATCTCCAGGGGCAGCCGCCGCGGGATCTCGATCAGGTCGCCGCCGGCGCCGTCGAGCCCGAGCTCGCGTGAGCGTGGGTGGCGCTTGATCGCGCAGGGCTGGCCGCTCTCGGCCGCGATCCTCAGGAAATCCTCGAAGCGACGGCGCAGCCCGGGGTCCTGTCGCAGGAAGCTGTCATGCGGAAGGACCAGCAGGTGGCGCAGGCGCCTGACGGCGGCGGGGTCCAGTCCCGCAAGCTCGATCGCCCGTTCGCAGGTGGCCCGCACCAGCGGATCGGCAAACCACTGCGGCTGGATGCCGTGGATGCGCTTGCCGGCAAGCTCGCCGCCGACCTCGCCGGGGAGCAGCACCCAGGCTTCCCGCACCGCCCGGGCCGTGCCCAGGGCATCGGGCTTCTCGGTCGGCAAGCCGTAGACAAGCTGCCGGACGCGAGCCGAGATCCCCTGGGTCAGGGCATGCAGGCGCGGCGCGCGGCGTGGCGGTGGCGGGGCATAGGAGGCCGTACCATCGTCGAGATAGCCGCCGACTGCACCGGGCGAGGCCGCCAGGGCGCCGTAGAACTCGGCACGTCGGTCATTGCCGACCACCACCTGGCCATACCGGCGCTGCGACGCGAAGGTCTGCAACTGCGTCATCACCTGGCGGGCGCGGCGCAGCTTCTGCAGGGGACGCTTGCCGATCTCCGCGAACTCGGCGACCTCGACGAAGGGCGCCGGCACGACCTGGCGAATGGCCTCGGCGATGTAGTCGACGCTACCGGCACGCGTATCGATGCGGGCCAGCGCCACTGGACGGTCGGCGAACTGGCCGCGGGCAATCGCCAGGGCCCAGAGGCTGTGCAGGGGCGTGGACACCAGGAACAGTACGCCACGCCCCGGGGCAGGCTCGCGATGCGTCGCAGTCGTCGTGGCCAGGGGCATGGCCCAGGTGTCAGTGCTCATGGGCGATCGCGTCCGCGCACCGTACCGCTTGCCACCACCCCGTCGCCCATGACCGCACTCCGCTCGAAAGTGCGCCCACTCTAGGAGCGGCCCCTCCAGCCGCGCCAAGAATTCGTGATGCTGTACTTATGCCGTCGGCTGTGGGGCGCGCCCAGAAAAAACGCCGGCACGAGGCCGGCGTCAGATGGCAGCAGCGGCACTCGCCTCAGCCGAGACGACCGCGCTCGCGTTCGCTGCCGATCAGCACCGGCGCCTCGCCCCCGCTGCGGGCCTCGGGGCGCTGGCTGGCCGGGTACAGGCTGTACTGCTGCGGCCGCAGCCGCAGTCTTGCCCCGGGTACGAGGCGCGGCACATCGTGATGCAGGTGCGGGAACTCGATGCTCAGCGGCGTGCCGTCGGCAGCCTCGGCGCTGACCCGGACGATAGGGCCGGTCTTCTGAACCTGTCGCAAGGTGGCCGGGAAGCCCGGCGCGTCGCCGTCGGCCAGACGCAGGTCGCCCGGGCGCACGTAGAGATCGGCGCGGCCCTGCACGACGGAGGCCTCGCCGGGGAGCGGGTGGTCGCCGCCCGGCAGGTGGATCTCGCGCCCGCGCACCTCGGCCGACAGGATGTTGGTGCCGCCGAGGAAGTCGAATACGAAGGGGGAGGCGGGACGCTCGTAGACTTCGTCGACGGTCCCCACCTGCTCGATCCGGCCGCGGTTCATGATCACGACGCGGTCGGCCAGTTCCAGGGCCTCTTCCTGATCGTGCGTGACGAAGATCGTGGTGTAGCCGGTCTTCTCGTGCAGCTCGCGCAGCCAGCGGCGGAGGTCCTTGCGCACCTTGGCGTCCAGGGCGCCAAAAGGCTCGTCGAGCAGCAGTACGCGTGGCTCAATCGCCAGGGCACGGGCCAGGGCCACGCGCTGGCGTTGGCCGCCGGAAAGCTGCGCCGGATAGCGCTTTTCCAGCCCGGAGAGCTGGACCAGGTCCAGCAGCTGCAGGGCCTTGGCACGGATCTGCGTCTCGGACGGGCGGTCCTTGCGGTCGCGCACGCGCAGGCCGAAGGCGATGTTGTCGAGCACGGTCATGTGCCGGAACAGCGCGTAGTGCTGGAACACGAAGCCGACGCGGCGCTCGCGGATTGCACGAGCCGCCATGTCCTCCGTCCCGAACAGCACCTGCCCCTGGGCGGGGAACTCGAGGCCGGCGATCACGCGCAGCAGCGTGGTCTTGCCCGAGCCGGAGGGGCCGAGCAGGGCGATCAGCTCGCCGGAGCGGATGTCGAGGTCGACCCGGTCAAGCGCGGTGAAGCCGCCGAAGTTCTTCTGGATGCCGCGGACATGGATATCCATGGGAGGTCTCAGTGCCGGCGCGTCGCGGCGAGCTCGTCGCCGTGGCGCCATTCAAGGAAGGATTTGAGGCCCAGCGTGATCAGCGCCAGGCTCGCGAGCAGGGAGGCGACGGCGAAAGCCGCCGAGAACTGGTACTCGTTGTAGAGGATCTCGACGTGCAGGGGCATGGTGTTGGTCATGCCGCGGATGTGGCCTGAGACCACGCTGACCGCACCGAACTCCCCCATCGCGCGGGCATTGCACAGCAGCACGCCGTACAGCAGCCCCCACTTGATGTTCGGCAGGGTCACGCGCCAGAAGGTCTGCCAGCCCGTGGCACCCAGGGACAGCGCGGCCTGCTCGTAGTCCGTGCCCTGTTCCTGCATCAGCGGGATCAGCTCGCGGGCGATGAAGGGGAAGGTGACGAAGGTCGTCGCCAGCACGATGCCGGGGATCGCGAAGATGACCTTGATGTCGTGCTCTGCCAGCCAGGGCCCGGCCCAGCCCTGCGCGCCGAACACCAGCACGTAGATCAGGCCCGCGACCACCGGCGAGACCGAGAACGGGAGGTCGATCAGCGAGATCAGGAAGGCCTTGCCGCGGAACTCGTGCTTGGTGATCGCCCAGGCGGCGCAGACACCGAACACCAGGTTCAGCGGCACGGCGATCGCCGCGGCGATCAGCGTGAGTTCGATGGCCGCCAGGGCATCCGGATCGCGCACCGCCTCCAGGTAGGTGCCGAAGCCGTTGCGCAGCGCCTCCACGAACACTGAAAGCAGCGGCAGGAACAGGAAGCCGGTCAGGAACAGCAGGGCAGTGGCGGTCAGCAGCCAGCGAACCCAGGGCTGTTCGGTGACGACGGCATTGCGCTGCAACAGCGGCTCGAAAGGCAGCTTCGGAGGGTCCTGCCGGCTATGGTCGAGGACGGTGGTCATTTGCGGTCTCCCCGGCGCGAGCGGGCCCAGGCCTGCAGGCCGTTGATCAGCAGCAACAGCGTGAACGACAGCAGCAGCATGGCCGTGGCCACGGCCGTCGCGCCGGCGTAGTCGAACTCTTCCAGCTTGATGATGATCAGCAGGGGCGCGATCTCGCTCACCATCGGCAGGTTGCCGGCGATGAAGATGATCGAGCCGTACTCGCCCACGGCCCGGGCGAAGGCAAGCGTGAAGCCGGTGAGCAGGGCCGGCAGCACCGTCGGCAGGATGACGCGGGTGACGGTTTGCCAGCGGCTGGCCCCGAGGGAGGCGGCGGCCTCCTCCAGCTCCTTCTCGGCATCTTCCAGCACCGGCTGCACCGTGCGCACCACGAAAGGCAGGCCGATGAAGGTGCAGGCGAGGACCACGCCCAGTGGCGTGAATGCGACCTTGATGCCCATCGGCTCAAGGTACTGACCAATCCAGCCGTTGCCCGAGTAGAGGGCGGTGAGGGCGATGCCCGCGACCGCCGTGGGCAGCGCGAAGGGCAGGTCGATCATCGCGTCGAACAGGCGCTTGCCGAAGAACTGGTAGCGCACGAACACCCAGGCGACCAGGGTGCCGAACACGGCATTGATGAGGGCGCCGGCCAGGGCCGCACCGAAGCTCAGTTTCAGGGCGGCGAGCACGCGCGGCGAGCTCACCACATTCCAGAAGCCTTCCCAGCCCAGGCCGGCCGACTTGAAGAACACGCCGGCCAGGGGGATCAGCACGATCAGGCTCAGGTAGAGGATCGTGAAGCCCAGGGTGAGATTGAACCCCGGGATGACCGAGGCGCGCCGGTGGCGCGCCTGGGGAGCTGCGGGCACTGCAGAGACTGTGGAACTCATCGTTTTTCGAGTGCGATCTGGTCGAAGCTGCCGCCGTCGGCGAAGTGGGTCTTCTGCGCCTGGGTCCAGCCGCCGAAGGCTTCGTCAATGGTGAACAGGTTAACGGCCGGAAACTGCGCCGCGTGTCGGCGCAGGATAGCCTCGTCGCTAGGGCGCAGGCCATTGCGGGCCAGGATCTCCTGGCCCTCAGGACTGAAGTGGAAGCGCAGATACGCCTCTGCGGCGCGGGAGCTGCCCTTGCGGCTGGCATTGCGGTCGACGACAGCGACCGGGTTGTCGGCCCTGACGGTCAGCGAGGGCACGACGACCTCGAAGCGGTCGGCGCCGAACTCCTGGACGATGAGCTTGACCTCGTTCTCGAAGGTCAGCAGTACATCACCGACACCCCGCTGGGCGAAGGTCGTGGTCGCGCCGCGACCGCCCGTGTCCAGCACCGGAACGTTGCGCAGCAGCGTGCTGACGAACTCGCGGGCCCGGGCTTCGCTACCGCCCGGCTGGCGGAGGGCGTACTGCCAGGCCGCGAGGTAGCTGTAGCGCCCGTTGCCCGAGGTCTTGGGATTGGGCAGGACCACCTTCACGCCCGGACGTACCAGGTCGTTCCAGTCGCGGATCTGGCGCGGATTGCCCTTGCGCACCACGAACAGGATGGTCGACCAGGACGGGCTGCTGGCGTGGGGCAGCCGCGTGGCCCAGTCGGCCTTGATCAGTCCGGCCCGGGCGATGGCATCGATGTCGAGCGGGCTGTTCATGCTGACCACGTCGGCGCGAAGACCATCGATCACGGCACGGGCCTGCTTGGCGGAGCCACCGTGCGACTGGTCGATGCGCAGCGCCGGGTTGCCCTCGGCCTGCCAGCGGGCGACGAAGGCCGGATTCAGATCCTTGTACACGCCGCGGGCGACGTCGTACGAGACATTGAGCAGTTCATCGGTGGCTGCGGCCGGAAGGCTCAGCAGCAGCGCGAGCGCCGCCGGCAGCCAGCGAAGGCGAGGACGACGGGCAAGGCTCAACGCAGACAGGGTTTTCATGGGGCGCGGCATGGTAGGGGGACGTCGATGGACGGGAAAGGAACCGCGGGGACTATCCATATAACCGGAACAGCTTCAGGCGAACTGCACCTCGTCCGCCGTATAGCCGCGCTCCTGCGGCTGGGGCGCCGCAGACAGCGGAAAACGGGCCCGGTCGATCCAGCGGGTGTTGCTCAGCCACAGACCGTCCAGCTCCACGCCATGCTCTCGATTGACCACGACGATACGACGCAGTCGCTGATCCAGCAGGGCCAGTTTGTTCTCGGGCTTGAGCCCCAGCTCCAGGATGCGCAGGAAGCCGTGGTCGCTGAGCAGGCCGGGATGGCGCTGGGCCAGCGGCCGCAGCAGGTCGTGCACGAAGTGCCAGGTGTCGGAGCGACCGGGCACGCGCACGTCCAGCTTCAGCGTGCCGTTGTGCACCAGGTACAGGCCGTCGAGGATCTTGAACGGATGCACGTTCTCCAGGCCACTGCCGCCCCGGGTCTGGCGGCGCAGGTGCAGGACGAACTCGGCGTCGCGCCAGTGCCGGACCGTATCCGCCACCACGGCCACGTCCACCGTGGCATGGCGCTCGAGCAGCAGGCGGCCGTCGGGCGCGAAGCCCATCAGGCCCCAGCCATCCGGGTTGTGCGCCGCTGCGGCCGCCAGCAGGTCCTCGGGGATCGACGCATCGGCCGGCTTGTGGATGATCAGGCACATGGCGGGGAGTGACTCTCAGCCGTCCAGCTTGGCGATCATGACCTCGGTGGCCTTGAACAGCGCCAGGGCCGGATCGCCCAGGCGCAGCTGCAGGCGGTCCACCGAGCTGGTCGTGACCACGGCGCTGACGATGCCGGCTGCGGTTTCCACTTCAAGTTCCGACATCACCGGGCTGCGGTGGATGGCGACAATGCGGCCCTTGAACTGGTTGCGGGTGTTGATGTGGGTAATGCTCATCGGGCTCTCCGTGGGGGCGGGGGCTGGCAGGGGCGCCGGAGCGCCCCTGCCGATCGGGTTCAGGGTGCCAAGCAGCGCGCCCAATCAGCGCTGGAAGATCTGGTCGAACACGCCGCCGTCACCGAAGTGCGTGGGCTGCGCCTTGGCCCAGCCGCCAAAGTCGGCGATGGTCACGAGCTGCAGCTTCGGGTACTTGGCGGCGTACTTGGCGGCCACCGTCGGGTTGGACGGGCGATAGTGGTGCTTGCCGATCAGTTCCTGGCCCTGCTCGCTGTAGAGGAACTGCAGGTAGGCCTCGGCCACCTTGCGGGTCCCCTTCTTGTTCACCACCTTGTCGACGATCGCCACCGGCGGCTCGGCCAGGATCGACACCGACGGCGCGACGATCTCGAACTTGCCCGTGCCGAACTCTTCCAGCGACAGGAAGGCCTCGTTCTCCCAGGCCAGCAGCACGTCACCGATGCCGCGCTGCACGAAGGTCGTGGTCGAGCCGCGGGCGCCGGTGTCCAGTACCGGGGCGTTCTTGAACAGCGCCTTCAGGAAGTCGCGGGCCTTGGCGTCGTCATTGCCAAACTTCTTCAGCGCATAGCCATAGGCCGCCAGGTAGTTCCAGCGGGCACCGCCCGAGGTCTTGGGGTTGGGCGTGATCACGCCGACGCCCGGCTTCACCAGGTCATCCCAGTCCTTGATCTTCTTGGGATTGCCCTTGCGCACCAGGAACACGATCGTCGAGGTGTACGGCGAGGCATTGTTGGGCAGGCGCTTCTGCCAGTCGGCCGGCAGCAGCTTGGCCCTGTCGGCGATCGCGTCGATATCGCTGGCCAAGGCCAGGGTCACGACGTCGGCCGCCAGGCCGTCGATCACGGATCGCGCCTGCTTGCCGGAGCCGCCGTGCGACTGCTGGATGGTGACGGTATCGCCAGTCTTGGCCTTCCACTGCTCCGCGAACTGGGCGTTCACGTCCTTGTAGAGCTCACGGGTCGGATCGTAGGAGACGTTGAGCAGGTTCACCGAGCCGGCCTGGGCGATCAGCGGGAGGCTGAACGCCGCGGCCAGGACCAGCGTCTGCGAGAGTTTCTTGAACATGGTCGTGCTTCCGGATGGTTGGGTGATTAGAAGGAGAGCTGGATGCGGCCAAACACGGCCTTTTCGTCCTCGCGGTCGACCGGGGCCGCCGCGGTGCCGGCGCCACCCTCGAACGAGGTCTGGTCGTAGTTCAGCACGAGCTTGGCGTTGCTGGTCAGGTACCAGTTCACGCCGATGCCGTAGCTGGTGGCCTCGCTGGCCTGCTGGTGGCGATTGGCGAAGCGATTGGTGCCCGTGCCCTCGAAGGCGGCGTCATCGACGTCCAGGGTGCCGTAGCGGGCGGCGACTTCGACCGCACCCCACTTGCCCTGCGGCTTGGTCACGCCGCGGAAGCCGGCGTCCTCGCCGGTCAGCACGTAGCTGGTGACCACCTGCCAGGCGGTGTTCTCGATGTCGCGTTCGACGCCGCTGCGGATCAGGGTCTGCTCGGAGCTGATGTACTCGCTCAGCAGGCCGAAGCTGCCGTTGTAGAAGTACAGCTGGGGGCTATAGCGCGTGTGGTCGCCGTTGGCGGAGACGCCCGGCACCGCGGCGACCGGTGTCGCGACGCCGCCCACGTTGCTGACCGTGGCCGCCGAGCCGGCGATGTACTGGAAGAAGGTGTTCTGGCCTGGCGTGCGCAGCTGGGGCAGCGCACCGTTGGTGCCCACCGCGTTGCTGAACTTGCTGCCGTGCGTGCCGCCGATGCCGAAGCCCAGGCCCTGGAGGACGCCCGGGCTGTTCTTGAACGGCTCGGCGAACAGGCGGGCGCCGATCTCCTTGCGGTTGTCGACGTCGCGGCTGGCGGCATCACGGCCATCGGCCGTGCCGTTGTAGTAGCCCAGGGTGTAGTTCAGGGTGCTGCCGAAGAGGTCGCCCTGCAGCTGCACGCCGATGTCGCGATTGGGGGCGAGTTCGGTCGGGTAGCCGCGCTCGATGAAGGTGGTGGCGGCGCCGGACTGCAGGCGCTCCAGGCCGACCGGGCCCTTGACCTTGCCTGCGCGCACCGTGGCGGCCGGGTCGAACTTCAGGTCGACATAGGCGTCGACGATGGTGGCGCCGTCGCCGGCGAATTCCGGCGTCAGGCGGAAGCCCACGAGCTTGCCGAGGCTGCCCTCGAAGGTGGGACGCAGGCGGCGCAGGGTGAAGGTGTCGTTGACGCGCGGCGCCTGATCGTCCAGGAAGAAGCGGCCGTCCGCCTGAATCAGGCCCTTGATCTTGAGTTCGAAGTCGCCCTTCTTCAGGGCGTAGCCCCTGTCGCCGGCCGAGGCGGTGGTCGCATCCTTGGCCTTGGTCTCGGCTTCCTCCTTCTGCAGCTCCAGCTGGCGCTCGAGGATGCGGATACGCTGGTCGAGGCTTTCGACCGTGGCGGACTCGTCCTGGGCCAGGACCTGGGTGGAGGCAAGCAGGACGCTGCCGGTGATGACAAGACCGGTGAGGCCGGTGGTTTTCATGAACAACACTCCCTGAGCGAACGATTGAAGATGGGCGGTGAATGACGTCCGGGGGTCCGGTCGGTCGGGGTCAGCGGGGGAAAGCGGGTCTGGTCGGGGTGCCGTCTTCCAGGCGGACCTTCTCGCGGCGCTCGATCTGCACGATGCGCCCGTGATGGACCGTGATCTCGACCGCGCCAAAACGCAGGCCTGCCAGCGCCCGCTGCAGTTCCTGCAGCACCTGGGCGTCGAGCAAGAGGCTCTGGGTTTCGGACATGGTCTGCGGCTCCCGTTTCAGTGGGGCGCAGACTACGGAGGCGTTTTAGGCCTGTAAAAGAATATGTAGAGACTTACATATTCCTGAAAGAAATATAGGCTCAGCCGAGCCGGGCAAAGCCCTCGTCGATGGACGTCACGGGCGCGTAGCCCAGTTCCTCGCGCGCCCGGTGGTCGTCGACCACGATGTCGTTGCCGAACAAGGCGATCGGCATGCGGCTCAGGGGTGGCTGACCGCGCAGCTTCAATCCGTCCCAGAGCCCCTCACAGAGGGTCGCCAACCCCCACGCCAGGGCATAGGGCACCGAGCGCTGCGGCTCGGGGACGCCCTGGCTCGCCAGCAGGCGCGTGAAGAAGGCCCGCGTCGGCTGCGGCGGCCCGTCGGTGAGGAAGTAGACGCCGCCGGGGCGGCCCCGCTCGGCGGCCAGCAGGGCGCCGTGGACCACGTTGTCGACATGGCAGCTCGAGGTCTGCTGGCGGCCGTGGTCGATCCAGGCGAACTTGCCGGCGCGGGCGGCCGCGGCGATCTGCGGCGCTACCGAGCTGTCATCGCCACCCCAGATCAGGCGGGGGCGGATCACCAGGGTGGCGAAGCCGGGCGCGTTGGCGGCCCGCACGCGCTTTTCGGCCTCCTGCTTGCTGTGCGCATAGCGGGGTAGCGGGCGCCCCGGGTACGGGTAGGTCTCGTCGACGCCGCGCAGGGGGCGGCCATCGGCCAGGACTGCCTCGGTGCTCACGTGCACGAAGCGGGCGACGCCGGCGGTGCGGGCCGCCATCAGCAGGCGTTCGGTGCCGACCACGTTGGCCCGCCAGTAGGCCTCGCGCGGCCCCCATTCCGCCACCAGCGCCGCGGCGTGGAACACCGTATCGCAGCCCTGCAGTCCCTCGACCGGCGGAGCGTCGAGATCACCCGCCACTGCCTCGGCGCCGAGCGCGCGCACGGCGGCCTGCGCCTGCGGCGACCGGGCCAGCGCGCGGACGGCGATGCCGCGGGCCCGCAGAGCGCGGATGAGGTTGCGGCCGAGGTACCCGGAGCCGCCAGTCACGAATACGGTCTGCATGGTCGCGTCCATGAAAAAGGCCGGCGACGTTTCCGTCGCCGGCCCCGACCTTAGCAGAGGGCCCGGCTCAGCCGCCGACCAGCAGGCGGTCGATCGTGACCAGTTCTTTCTCGGTGAGCGCGCCGGTGGCGGCCTTGAGCCGCAGGTAGGACAGCAGGTAGTCGTAGCGCGACTGGTAGTAGGTGCGTTGTGCGGCGTAGAGCAGCTGCTGGGCGTTGAGTACGTCGACGGCGGTGCGTGTGCCCACTTCCAGGCCGGTCTGGCTGGCCTCGAGCGCCGTGGTGCTGGAGATCACCGCCTGCTTGTAGGCCTGAACGGTGTTCACGCCGGCGACCACACCCTGGTAGGCATCACGGGTGCTGCGCTCCACCAGGCGGCGGGTGCCCTCGTACTGGCTGCGACGCTGCTCGCGGGTGGCGGTGGCCTGGCGCACGCCCGACTGCGTGGCGCCGCCGGCGAAGATCGGCACGTTGACGCGCAGGCCATAGCTCTCGGTTTCGGACTCGCCGGAGAAGCGGCTGCCGGAGGCTTCGCTGTCCTGGTAGCTGGCCACCGCGCCCACCGTGGGCAGGTGCCGCGACCACGCCCGGTTCACGCCCTTCTCGGCGATCTCCGCGTTGTAGCGCGCCGCCAGGAGGTCGAGGTTACCCTCCAGGGCCTGGCGTACCCAGGCGCCGACCTCGGTGGGATTGGGCGCCGGCAGCGGGAAGTCCTCCTGCAGTGCGGCGATCTCGGTGGCCGGCTGGCCGGTGATCTCGGCCAGGGCTTCGCGGGCAGAGTCGAGGGTCTGGCGGGCGATGATGCGATTGGCCACGGACAGGTCGTAGCGCGCCTGCGTTTCCTGGACGTCGGTAATCGCCGAGAGACCCACCTCGAAGCGCTTGCGGGCCTGTTCCAGCTGACGCTCGAGCGCCTGATGCTCGGCTTCGAGGGTACGCAGGTTGTCGGCCGCGGCGAGCACGCCGAAGTAGGCCTGCGCTACGCGCAGGACAAGATCCTGGCGCGCCGCCCGCAGGTTGGTTTCGGCCAGCGCCACCACATCGCCCGACTGGCGCAGGGCCTGGATCGCCTCCCAGTCGAACAGGGCCTGGCTGAGGGACACGGTCAGGCCGGAGCTCGAGGAATCGCGATCGATGGTCGTGGCCGGCAGCCCGTTGAAGGACTCCGTGCCGGTTTCCTTCGACTTGCCGTCGCTGTACTCGCCATTGATCTGCGGCAGCAGCGCAGCCCAGGCCTGAGGCCGGGCCTCGATCGAGGCGTCGCGGGCGTGCTGCGCCGCCCGGAAGTTCGCGTCGTTCTGCGCGGCGAGATCATAGACGCGCATCAGGTCGTTGGCGTGGGCGAGGCCGGGGCAGGCCAGCGCCAGGCACAGCAGGCGGACGGGCAGACGCATGAGACTCCCTGTTTTCTTGGAATTCAGTACCGCGGCACGGTGGGGTCGATTTCGAGCGACCAGGCGTCAATGCCACCGGTGACGCTTGAGACATCGGAAAACCCGTTGCGTTCCAGGAAGCGCGCCGCCATCTCGGAACGGACCCCGTGATGACATAGGACGGCGATCCGGGCCTGCGGGTTTAAATCGGCCAGGCGGGCCGGCAGCTCGTGCATGGGCAGGTGCAGGGCGCCGGGCAGGGCGGCGAGGGCCAGCTCCTCCTCGGTTCGCACGTCGATCAGGGTCAGGCCGCCAGCGGCCAGGGCCTGCTGCAGTTCGGTCACGGAGAGGAGGTTCATGGCGCCGCAGTCTACCGGCAGCCGGGGCGGCCGGCTCAGTGCACCGTGAAATGCAGCAGGCCGAGCAGCTGGCCGCCCTCGGTGACCACCCGGACCTCCCAGTCGCCCTGCGGCTCGGCGGGGAAGGCCTGCTTGTGGGTCCAGGCCCGGTAGCCCTCCTCGCGGCCGCCATGGATCTCGATCGGAATGCGATCGACCACCTGGCCGCGATGCAGCCAGAGGTGCTCGATGCGTTCATCGAGACCACGCGGGGCTCGGATCGGGGTCCAGGCGTACAGGCCCTGCTGGTGCAGCGCCGCGGCGTCGACGGCCTGCAGCGCCGGGCCGGGCTGCTTGGCGGCGATATCCACGGCCTGGGTCATCAGCGCCCGGTTGACCCAGAGCGTGGCCGGCGGCACCGCGCCCCGCAGTTCGAGCACGGCACCGGCCAGCAGGGTGGCGGCCGCCAGCGCCAGCGGCCAGCGCAGGGCCCCCAGCCGGACCAGGGCGGCGCTCCAGGCCGGCAGGCTGACCAGGGCCAGACCGGCGGCGGCCAGCATCAGGCTTTGCGCGGTGCGCAGCTGCCAGAGCATGGGCGCGGCGGCGAGCAGGGTGATGAACGCCGCAGCCGCATGGAAGGCCCACAGGGCCCAGCGCCGCTTGAGGACCCAGTTGAAGTAAAACGGATCAATCATCGAGCCGAGGGCAAGCAGGGCCAGCAGGCCGGTGAAGAAGGCCTGCCCGCTCAGCCAGGTGGTGGTGGCCAGGAAGAAGGGCAGGGTGAAGAAGAAGCTCTCCTGATGCAGGCCCTGCACCATGTAGCCGACTGCCAGGGGCGACATCGGCAGCCGATGCGCGAGGCGTTGCAGCCAGGGTTCGGCCATGGCCAGCAGCCAGGACAGGGGCAGCAGCACGACCAGGGCCTGCGCCACCTTCTCCTGGCGCTCGAACAGCAGAAAGCTGGCCACGCCCGCGGCAAAGCTGAGGACGGCGAGGAGGTGCCGCCAGCGGTGCCAGCGGGCCATCACCGGCGCAGGCGCCGGTGCCTCGCTCATGGCGGGGCGGAGCCGGGATGGACCAGCGAGGCCAGTTCGGTACGGCTGTAGACGCCCAGCTTGCGGTAGACCCGGTACAGGTGATTGGCCACGGTCGACGGGGCGACGCCGATCTTCTTGGCGGCCTGCTTGAATGACAGGCCCTGCGCCACGCAGGTCACGATCTCGCGCTCCCGGGCCGTGAGCCGGTCCAGCGGCCCCGCCGGCCAGACGATGACCAGGCGCAGGTCGCCCAGCGGCTCCCAGCGCAGCATCAGGTCCTGGAAGGGCTCGGCCTGCGGCTCCTCCGGCAGGCGGAACGGCAGCTCGTTGGGCGTGCGGGTCGGGAAGCGTTCGTCCAGCAGGTCGAGGAAACGCGGCTGCGCCTCGTGGAAGCGGCCGGCCCGGTCGACCACGGCCGCCGCGGAGCCGGGTGGGCGCTCGGTGCGGGTCAGGGCCAGGTGCAGGAAGAACGCATGCGAGGCCGCATTGAACAGGTGATAGATGGCCCGCTTCTGCAGGGCCTTCTCCTCATCGCTGAACGGACGCTCGCGGTCCTTGCGGTACAGGGTCAGGAGCGAATACAGGCCGCTGCGGCGGTCGAGATGGCCGGTCGAGAGGATGCGGCTGATGCCGTAGGGCTCGAAGGTGCGCCGGTACAGGTCGGAGGCGAAGAAAGCCTCGTCCGGCATCGCCTGGCGCATGTCGACCGGCGTGTCGAGGTTGCGGATGATATGGGGCAGGATCGGGTTGATCGCGGTGCTGGCCTCCAGCACCTGCGGAAACTCCGGGGGCAGGCCCGTAACCGTGACCGTATGGAACTTGAGCTGGGCACGGCTGCCGCTGCCCCAGAGGGCCCCGTCATGGGGGATGACGCGGGCCAGCTGGTTGAGGGCCCAGGCCCGGAAATCCTCCGGGGTGACAGCCAGCGCCGAGCGATAGAGCTTGGCGATCACCCGGTCGAGGGGGTCGATGCTGTCGGCGACTGCTGCGCTTTTGGCCGTCATGGTGGCAAGGGTTTTAAGCGAGTTTTACTATCGGCTCAAGTTGTTGGACATTTCATACTCGCTGGATTGATCGCGCTGCGGCTCCGGGGGGAGCGGCGCAGCGCGAGGGCGGCGACCAGGCCGCGGTGCCCATCGGCCCCGTCCGCGACGGACGGGCACGGCACACCCGAGGGGATCCGGGGGATGGGGGAAAACGGGGCGGCCCGCACGCACGGGCCGCTTTTTTTGTGCCCGCTGCGCGCCCTCTTGAATCCTGCAGGCCCGTCCCCAACAATTAGCAGCCTTCATCGGTGAGTGCTAACAGCCGCCTTGAAGCGAGCCTGGAGCATTCGCCTGGGTCATGCCTAATTGATTGAACTATCGGGAGATTCACTATGAAATTGCGTCCCCTGCACGATCGCGTGATCGTCAAGCGCCTGGAAGAAGAGAAGAAGTCCGCGGGCGGCATCATCATCCCGGATAACGCCGCCGAGAAGCCGGTCAAGGGCGAGATCCTGGCCGTCGGCCCGGGCAAGAAGGACGAGAGCGGCAAGAACATCGCCCTCGACGTGAAGGTCGGCGACATCGTGCTGTTCGGCAAGTACTCCGGCTCGGAAGTGAAGGTCGACGGCGAAGACCTGCTGGTCATGCGCGAAGACGACGTCATCGCCGTCTTCTCCAAGAAGTAAGTCCGTACCGAATCCGTTTAGAGGAACTGAACAATGGCTGCTAAAGAAGTCCGTTTCGGCGACGACGCGCGTTCGCGCATGGTTGCTGGCGTCAATGTCCTGGCCAACGCGGTCAAGGTCACCCTGGGCCCCAAGGGCCGTAACGTCGTGCTCGACAAGAGCTTCGGCGCCCCGACCGTCACCAAGGACGGCGTCTCCGTCGCCAAGGAAATCGAGCTGAAGGACAAGTTCGAGAACATGGGCGCCCAGCTGGTGAAGGAAGTCGCCTCGAAGACCTCCGACGAGGCCGGCGACGGCACCACCACCGCCACCGTGCTCGCCCAGGCGATCGTCAAC
>DASUDL010000076.1:0-22857 GCA_036275615.1 Solimonas sp. | reverse complement strand
GCGCCTTCTGCGGGCGGGATCGTCCCCAGGACGATGCGCAGGCCGGCAGCGTGGGCGCGCTCGATCAACTGCTCGTATCCCGCAATCAGGGCCTCCGGACTCGGGGCGGCGCCGGCCTGGGGATTGCCGAGATCATTGGTGCCGATCATCACCAGCACCTGGCGGACGCCGCTGACGGCCAGCACGTCGGCGTCGAACCGCTGCAGCAGGCTCAGACCAAACTGGGGCAGCCAGCCATCGCTGAGCAGTTCGTTGCCGCCGATGCCGGCGTTGGCCACGCTCAGGGGCAGGCCGGCGGCCTGGATCCGCCGCTGCAGATGGTTGGGGTAGCGCTGGTCGGTCGAGGTCATGGGCGAGCCCGCGCCCTGGATCGCCTCGGTGGTGGCGCCGGAGCCATCGGTGATCGAGTCTCCCACCGTGACCAGGGTGGTCACCGCGCGCGGCGCCGCAACCTCCAGGGCCTCGATCGCCAGGAAATTGCTCGCGTAACCGTCCGGCACCGCCTGGAAGAAGGTGCTGCCGGGGTCGGCGGCGTGATCCCCGGGCAGGCTCATGAACAGGATTTCATTGGCGCTCAGATGCCGCGTGATCTGCGCCGTGGCCGCGGGGGCGAAGAAGCTGATGCCGACGCGCTGGAAGGCGCGCACCGGGTAGACGATGGCGTCACTGAGCACGGTTTTACCCGCGGGAATCGTGACCCGCGACTGGCCCTGGAAGCGCAGCAGACACTCGCTGCCCGGCACCAGCTCGGCGGCGCCCGGCCGGACCTCCCGCGCGATGTGCACGCTGTCCAGCGTCAGCGGCAGGCTGGAGTAGCGATTCGAAAGTCGCAGCCGCATCACCTCGCCGCCCCAGTGCGGCGCGAGGAACTGGCGGACGGTCAATCCCGAGACGGGATGCGTGACGAGGGCGTCGCCGGGGGCGGTGCGCCAGCTGGTCACGAGGTGCTGGTTCGCCGGCAGGGCGGGCACGGCGGTGCAGGGGGCCAGCGCTTCGGGTGGCGGGGGCGATCCCGCGTCGCCGTTTGCACCCGGGCTGGCGCTGCATCCGGCCAGCATCCAGCCGGCCCCGAGCATCCACAGCGCCACCCGCGATGCCTGCCTGCCGCGGGTTGGCGGACGTCCTGAAGCGGCTGGCACGAAGAAATCTCCCGGTAGGTGGTGGAGGGGCTGTACCGGGCCGGCTCGTAACTGACACGGAACGGTGTCTGAAACTACATGTGATACGGTTACGTGTCAAATATCAACGGACCAGGCGGTCAGCCATGGAATTGCCCCCAGCGGGTACGGAGAAAGGGCGACAGCGCAGCGGCCGGTACGCGGGCAAGGCGGCCAGCACCCGCCAGGCCGAGCGTCGCCAGAAGCTGGTCGCCGCCGGCATCGTGCTGATCGGTCGCCAGGGCTACGCCGCCACCAGTATCGACGCCGTCTGCAGCGAGGCCGGCCTGACCAAGCGTTACTTCTACGAGTCGTTTGCCAGCAGCGAGGACCTGCTGGTCGCCTGCTACGGCGCCGTGACGCGGGAGTTCCTGATGTCGATCATGCAGGCCACGACGCCGCACCTGCGCGATTCACGCCAGCTGGTCCGCGCCGGCCTGCAACAGACCTTCGGCTACGTGCGCAAGAATCCCGACAAGGCGCGCCTGATCATGATCGAGGCCATGTCGGTGCGCAGCCAGCTGGGCCAGCTGTACGGCAGCCGCTACGGCGAGTTCGTTGACCTGCTGGTCGGCTTCACCAAGCCCTTCCTGCCCGGCCCCGGCCCGGGGGATGCGATTCTCGCGGTGATGGCGCGCGGGGCGGTGGGTGCCCTCATCCACCTCTGCCAGGGCTGGATCGCGACGGGCTTCAAGCAGCCGATCGAGGAACTGGTCGCCGGGACCGAGCACATCTTCGGCGGCATGGGCCGCGACCTGGGCATCCCCGGCTGGGTCGAGGCGCCTGCGGGGCCTGCCCGCTGAGGGCGAGCCCACGAAAAAGCCCCGGAGGTCCAGGGCTTCGGCGAAACGTGTTGGTAGGCGCCAGAGGACTCGACGACGGGGCGTGAGCCCCGGCACGCGGGCGCGCCAGCGCGCAGCCCGGAGCGAAGCGGAGGGTGGTCCGCCGGGCCACAACCGGAGACCCGTAGGGTCGGAGGTGAGAGTCCCACTGACACGGCAACGAAAAAGCCCCGGAGATCCGGGGCTTTGGCGAAACGTGTTGGTAGGCGCTAGAGGACTCGAACCTCCGACCCCCACCATGTCAAGGTGGTGCTCTAACCAGCTGAGCTAAGCGCCTGCAGAGGTCGAAACCGGCCTCAAGAGGGCGCGCACGATACCCCTTTTGACCCCTCCGGCGCAACTTCGAGGCAGGCTCAGGCCGGGTTGACCAGGGCCTGTTCGCGCAGCTTTCGGATCTGGTCGCGCTTGGCCGCTGCCGCCTCGAATTCGAGGTTCATGGCGTGCTGCTTCATCTCCTTCTCCAGCTTGGCGATGCGCTTGGCGGCGATGTCCGGGGTCAGCAGCTCGTAGCCGGCGCGCGCCTCGGCGGCCTTGGCCAGGCCGGTGGCGGACACGTCCTCGAAGCCGTAGCGCATCACGTCGGCCACCTTCTTCTGCACGCCCTTGGGCGTGATGCCGTGCGCCTGGTTGTGGGCCTCCTGCTTGGCGCGGCGGCGGTCGGTCTCGCCGATGGCCTTGCGCATGGATTCCGTGGTGCGGTCGGCATAGAGGATGGCCTTGCCTGACAGGTTGCGGGCGGCGCGGCCGATGGTCTGGATCAGGGAGCGCTCGGAGCGCAGGAAGCCCTCCTTGTCGGCATCGAGGATCGCCACCAGCGAGACCTCGGGGATGTCGAGGCCCTCGCGCAGTAGGTTGATGCCCACCAGCACGTCGAACAGGCCCAGGCGCAGGTCACGGATGATCTCGGCCCGCTCGACCGTGTCGACGTCGGAGTGCATGTAGCGCACCTTCACGCCGTTCTCGTTGAGGTAGTCGGTGAGGTCCTCGGCCATGCGCTTGGTCAGCACGGTGACCAGCACGCGCTCCTGGCGCTCGGCGCGGACGCGTACCTCGCCCAGCAGGTCGTCCACCTGGCTGCTGGCCGGGCGCACCTCGACCACGGGATCGACCAGGCCGGTCGGACGCACCACCTGTTCGGCGACGCTGCCGGAGGACTTGTCCAGCTCGTAGGGGCCGGGCGTGGCGGAGACGTAGATGGTCTGCGGGCAGATGCGCTCGAACTCGTCGAAGCGCAGCGGGCGGTTATCCAGGGCCGAGGGCAGGCGGAAGCCGTACTCCACCAGGGTTTCCTTGCGCGAGCGGTCGCCCTTGTACATGGCGCCGATCTGCGGGACGGTGACGTGGGATTCGTCGATCACCACCACGGCGTCGGGCGGCAGGTAGTCGAACAGGCAGGGCGGGGGTTCGCCGGGCCCGCGCCCGGAGAGGTAGCGCGAGTAGTTCTCGATGCCGTTGCAGTAGCCGATCTCCTGGATCATCTCCAGGTCGAAGTTGGTGCGCTGCTCGATGCGCTGCGCCTCGATCAGCTTGTTGTTGGCCTTGAACCAGCGCAGGCGCTCGTGCATCTCCGCGCGGATCGCATCCATCATGCCCAGCATCTTCTCGCGCGGCGTCACGTAGTGCGTCTTGGGGAACACGGTGATGCGCGGCAGCTTGCGCTTGAGTTCGCCGGTGAGGGGGTCGAAGGTGCTGATCGATTCGATCTCGTCGTCGAACAGCTCGACCCGCACTGCCGCCTCGCTCTCTTCCGCGGGATGGATGTCGATCACGTCGCCACGTACGCGGTAGGTGCCGCGCTCGATGGTCATCTCGTTGCGGGTGTACTGCATGGCCGTGAGCTGGCGGATCAGCTCCCGCTGCGGCAGGCGCTCGCCCTTGATCAGGTGCAGCACCATCGAGAAGTAGCTTTCAGGGTCGCCCAGGCCGTAGATCGCCGAGACCGAGGCGACGATGATCGCGTCCTTGCGGGTCATCAGGGCCTTGGTGGCCGACAGGCGCATCTGCTCGATGTGCTCGTTGATCGAGGAATCCTTCTCGATGAAGGTGTCCGTACTCGGGACGTAGGCCTCGGGCTGGTAGTAGTCGTAGTACGAGACGAAGTACTCGACCGCGTTGTCCGGGAAGAATTCGCGGAACTCGCCGTAGAGCTGGGCGGCCAGGGTCTTGTTGGGCGCCAGGATCAGGGCCGGGCGCTGCACCCGGGCGATCACGTTGGCGATGCTGAAGGTCTTGCCGGAGCCGGTGACGCCCAGCAGGGTCTGGTGGCTCAGGCCAGCCTCCAGGTTCTCGACCATGGCGGCGATCGCCGTCGGCTGGTCGCCGGCCGGGGGCCAGTCGGCCTTGAGCTGGAACCGGTTTTCGTCGCGCCGCTGGAGACGGACGTCCTTGAGGGAATCGCGGGGGGCTTCTTGCATGGTCGGCGGGGGCAGGATGCGCACGCAGGACGGCCGGCCAGTCTACCTGCCTTGGAGTAGGCGCAGGGGGATCGCTCAGGTATCATCGCGCCCCGTTTGTGGACCGCTTCTGACGGGGATCATCGTGGAACTCTCGCTCGCACTTCGCACCAGCCGCATCAAGCCCTCGCCGACCCTGGCCGTGACCGCCAAGGCCGCTGAGCTCAAGGCCCAGGGCAAGGACGTGCTCTCGCTCGGCGCCGGCGAGCCCGATTTCGACACCCCGGCCCACATCAAGGCCGCCGCCGAGAAGGCCATCGCGTCCGGCTTCACCAAGTACACCGCGGTCGGCGGCACGCCCTCGCTGAAGAAGGCGATCATCGACAAGATGAAGCGCGACAACGGCCTGGACTACAAGCCGAACCAGGTGCTGGTGAGCAACGGCGGCAAGCAGTCCTGCTACAACCTCTGCCAGGCCCTGCTCAACGCCACTGACGAGGTGATCGTCCCCGCGCCGTACTGGGTCTCGTACCCGGACATGGTGCTGCTGGCCGACGCCACCCCGGTCTTCATCACCACGACCGCGGAACAGCGCTTCAAGATCACGCCGGCCCAGCTGGAGCAGGCGATCACGCCGCGCACCCGCATGATCTGGCTGAACTCGCCCTCGAACCCCTCGGGCATGGCCTACTCGAAGGCCGAGCTGACCGCGCTCGGCGAGGTGCTGCGCAAGCACCCGCAGATCGTGATCGCCACCGACGACATGTACGAGAAGATCCTTTGGACCGGCGAGCCGTACAGCAACATCATCAACGCCTGCCCGGACCTCTACGATCGCACGGTCGTGATCCACGCCGTCTCGAAGACCTATTCGATGACCGGCTGGCGCATCGGCTGGGCCTGCGGCCCGGCCAAGCTGATCACGGCCATGGCCGACATCCAGAGCCAGTCGACTTCCAACCCCAACTCCATCGCCCAGGTGGCGGCGGAAGCGGCCCTGAACGGCGACCAGGCCTGCGTCACCGAGATGGTCACCGCCTTCAAGGCCCGCCATGACGCCCTGGTGGCCGATCTGAACACCATTCCCGGCGTGCGCTGCCTGCCGGGCGACGGCACCTTCTACGCCTTCCCCAACGTGGAGGGCCTGATGGCCAAGCTCGGGGTGAAGACCGACCTGGAGCTGTCCGACCTGCTGCTGCAGAAGGCGCTGGTGGCGGTCGTGCCGGGCTCGGCCTTCGGCGCGCCGGGTCACGTCCGCCTGTCCTTCGCCACCTCCGACAAGGTGCTGAAGGGCAGCGTCGAGCGCATCAAGGCCCTGGTCGCCGGCTGATCGGTACCGATGGACCGGCCGGCATTGCACCGGCCGGTCCATCTCTCTACAATCGCGCCCCTGCCGTTCCGCGATAGCTCAGTCGGTAGAGCAAGTGACTGTTAATCACTGGGTCGTTGGTTCGAGTCCAACTCGCGGAGCCACCTTTCAAGGAACCCCAGCCCAGGCTGGGGTTTTTCATTTCGGGGCCTGGGCTCAGCGGCCGCAGGACGCTTGCAGGGCCGGGTTCACGGCCAGGGCGGCCCGGAGCCCGGTGGGCCCGTCCCTAAATCCCGTTGCAGCGGCGAGATCGGCCCGCGCCGTTCCGGTCCCCTTGATTTCCGGTTGATCCTCCGCGCCGCTGCCGGGGTTTATCGCCCGCTGATTTCCGTATGCTCGGTGGACGGCGGATCGCGATAAGCGCACCGTCGCCGCGTCCGCGCCCCCAGCTGCGAGGGTCCTCTCCGTGAAATCGGTCATCTGTCAGAACAGCGAACTGCGTGTCGTTGAGCGCGCGCCCCTCAAGCCTGCGTCGGGACAGGTACTGCTGGAGGTCCTGCGCTGTGGCATCTGCGGATCCGACCTGCACATGCGACATCACTGCAACCACATGCGCGACCTGACCCGCCGTGTCGGATATTCGCGTATGGCCAGTCGCGAGGACGAACTCGTGTTCGGCCATGAGTTTTGTGGCCAGATCCTGGATTACGGTCCCAACACCCGCCGCAAGCTGCGCGCCGGTACCCGTGTCTGCGCCTTGCCACTGATCCGCAATGGCAAGGACGTGGATCTGATGGGCCTTTCAGCCCATGCACCCGGTGCCTATGCCGAGCAGGTGCTCGTGCAGGAATGCATGATGGAACCGGTGCCCAATGGTCTGTCGGCCGACCGCGCTGCGCTGACCGAGCCGATGGCCGTCGCACTGCATGCCGTCAACCGCAGCCAGATCCGGGCGCGCGAGGTCGCCATCGTCATCGGCTGCGGGCCGGTGGGTCTGGCCGTGATCGGCATGCTCAAGGCCAGGGGCGTCAGGACGATCATCGCCAGTGACTTCTCGGCCGGCCGGCGCGAGCTGGCGCGGCGTTGCGGCGCCGACGTCGTGGTCAATCCGAGGGACCATTCACCGTTCCGGGACTGGCAGCAGTATGGCTTCATCGGCACGGTGCCCGGCATGCTCGACCTGGCGCTGGAAACCCGCGAGAAACTCGGCAAGTTGCCCGTCCCCTGGTGGCACAGCTGGCGCCTGGCCGAGACGCTTGGACTGCAGCCCAAGCGTCCGGTCATCTTTGAATGCGTCGGCGTACCGGGCGTGTTGCAGACCATCCTCGATGGGGTGCCGCTGATGTCTCGGGTGGTGGTGGTCGGCGTCTGCATGCAGGCCGACACCATCGAACCGGTGATGGGCATCAACAAGGAGATCGAGCTTCGCTTCGTTCTGGGCTACACGCCGCTTGAGTATCGCGATGCGCTTCACATGCTCGCCGAGGGCAGGGTCAATGGCGATTCCCTGGTCACCGGCACGGTGGGCCTGTCGGGGGTCGCCGCTGCCTTCGAGGCCCTGGGCGACCCTGAGGCCCATGCCAAGATCCTGATCGATCCGAAGCGCGCTGGAGCCGGAATCGCCTGAGGCGCGATCACTGACCTGGCGGCCGGGGCTCAGCGGCCGCAGGCCGCTCGCAGGGCCGGATTCATGGTCAGGGCGGGCACGCGCCGCCGCGAGGCCTGCTCGTAGGCGTAGGCATAAGCCAGCAGGCGGTCCTCGCTGAAGGGCCGTCCCGCGAATTCCAGGCCCACCGGTTCGTGATCGTCGAGGTAGCCCAACGGGACGGTCACATTCGGATACCCCGCGGCGGCGGTCTGCCCGACATTGGACCAGCCGAAGTACCAGCTCACCAGGGCATCGACGTCCTGGCTATCGAGCAGCCGGTCCAGGGCGAGTTGCTGCGTGGCGATGGTCGCCTCCCGGGACGCGAGGTAGACCGGATCGATCTCCAGGCCGGTCTGGGCGTCGGAGGCGATCAGCAGCTCCTGGCCATACTTCACCGTGTCCGGGTTCTGCTGGTTGAACAGCACGATGTCGGTGAGGTCGGAGACCGGCAGGCCGGGCCCGGCCTCGGTCGCGAGATAGCGGTTCAGGGAGAACTTGAACTCGTTGAAGATCGCACCCAGGGTGCTCAGGGAGGCTCGCTCCGCGGCCAGCGCCGGATCATCGATCGGGACGATCTCCGCGCCCTGCTGGCGCAATACCTCCAGGGCCTGTTCGAACAGAGGACCACCGAACAGGCTGGGGTCGAGGTCGACGACGCGCACGCCCAGCCGCACGCCGCGCAGCGCGTCCGTCGACAGGGCGGCGAGGTAGTCGGGCGCCTGACCCTCGAGCGCCGCCGTGAAGCGTGCCGCCAGCGGATCCTCCGGATCGGCATAGGCCAGCACCTGCAGCAGGGCGGCGGCATCCGTGACTGTGCGCGTGATCGGACCGGCCGTATCGAAGCTTGGTGCCAGCGGGATGATGCCGACCCGCGAGACCAGGCCTAGCGTCGGCTTGACCCCCACCGCGCTCTGCACCGAGGAGGGCGCGATGATCGATCCGGAAGTCTCCGAGCCGACCGTGAGCGTGGCGAAGCCCATGGTGGCGGCGACCGAGGAGCCGGTCGAGGAGCCGAGCGGGTCGAGGTCGGCGCCGTAGGGGGCGAGCACCTGGCCACCGAGCGAGGAGTAGCCGTTGGGCATCATGCGGCTGACCCAGTTGGCGAACTCCGAGAGATTGGCCTTGCCCAGTACGATGACCCCCGCCTCGCGCAGGCGCCGCGTGATGGTCGCCTCGCGCCGCGGAATGTTGCCGGCCAGGGCGATCGAGCCCGCCGTCGTGGGCAGGTCGGTTGTCCCGATGTTGTCCTTGAGCAGGACCGTCAGGCCATCGAGGGGGCCGCGTGCCCGGCCGGCCCGACGCCGGGCGTCCGCGGCGCGCGCCTGCTGCAGCGCATCGGGGGCCAGGACGCGCACCGAATTCAGCGCCGGCCCGCGCCGGTCATAGGCCTCGATGAGCGCCAGCTGGCGGGTGACCAGGGCCTCGCTGGTCAGCGTGCCCCGCGCCAGGGCCTGCTGGAGGTCGAGCACGGTCGCGGTCTGCAGGTCGAGGTCGCCCAGCCGGTAGGGCTGGTCGAGAGCGCAAAGGGTCTCCACGGAGATCGGGCCGGGCCCGGAGGGCGCCGGCGCACTGGCGCCGCTGCCGCCGCAGGCCGAGAGCACAGCGGCCAGGCCGAGTATCGAGAGCCGTGCGAGTCGCGAGGAGGTCATGGGGTCTCTGGGCAGTGATCAAGGGGGGCAGCACCCGGCGGGCGCTCGATTGGGGATCGCAGCACGATACGTGCCGGCACCGGCGGCAGATGACCGCATGGGCGTGAGGTGGACGCTGGATGTCCTTTGTCGAGCTTCGCGGGCCCGACCCCCGTCGGCGCATCGGCGGGCTCCCGGCTCGGGCCGCCGTACCGGCCCAGCGCCTTGCCTGCAGCCTCGTGAAGCGGCGTAGACTGGTCTGAAAAGAACGTCCCAAAAGGGCGCCGCTGCAGAACTGCGAGTCAGGAGACAAAGGCATGGAGATGCCCGCTGGCCCTTCGCTGTGGTCACGTGTTGCAGCGGTAACCGATCTGTTCGCTTATCCGCTGCGAACCTCGCATTACGTCGAGCTGGTCAATCCGCTCTGGACCACCCACAAGCTGCAGGCGCGGGTCGAGGCGGTCTGGGACGAGACCCATGACGCCCGCACCATCACCCTCAAGCCCGGCCTGAACTGGCGGGGCCACCGCGCCGGCCAGCACGTGCGCATCGGCATCCCGGTCGGCGGTCTGCATTACACCCGGACCTACACGATCTCCTCGCCGCCCGAGCGCGAGGATGGCTGCTTCACCATCACCGTGAAGGCCATCGCCGGCGGACGGCTGTCGCAGCACATCGTCCGCAACCTCAAGGTCGGCGACTACGTGCCGGTCGGCCTGCCGCAGGGCGATTTCTACCTGCCGGACGCGCAGCCGGTGCTGCCCCTGTTCATCAGCGCCGGCAGCGGCATCACGCCGGTGATGAGCATGCTGCGCAGCCTCACCGCCCAGGGACGCCTGCCGGACAGCGTGCACATCCACTACGCGCCGCACGAGTTCGACGTGATCTTCGGCAAGGAGCTGCAGCAGCTGGGGCGCAGCCAGTCGCGCTACCGCCTGGAGCCGATCTACACCCGCGCCTTCGGCGAGCAGAAGGAGGCCCGGGGCTATTTCAGCGAGGCCCAGCTGGAACGGCTGTGTCCCGACTGGCGCGGCCGCGAGATCTACGCCTGCGGCCCACCCGGGCTGCTCAACGCGGTGGAGGCGCTCGCCGAGGCGCGTGGCCGCCGCCGTCACGTCCACACAGAGCGTTTCCGCGCCAGCTTTGCCGAGGTGCCGGCCGATGCGGTCGGCGGGCGCGTGCGGTTTGCCCGCAGCCAGGTCGAAGCTGACGCCGACAGCCAGACCAACCTGCTGCGCGTCGCCGAGAACGCCGGCATGAACCCGCCGCATGGCTGCCGCATGGGCATCTGCCATACCTGCAACACGCGGCTGGTGTCGGGCTGCGTGCGCGACCTGCGCAGCGGCAAGCTGCTGAACGAGGCCGGGGCGATCGTGCAGACCTGCATCTGCGCCGCTGCCGGCGACTGCGAACTGGATCTCTGAGGAGGCCGCACCGTGAATGCGCAAAGACTGCCGGTGAACCTGAGCGATGCCCAGATCGAGGAGTTCGGCCGCGAGATGGAGGCGATCCGCGAGGAGGTGCTCGACTCGCGCGGCGCCCGCGACCGCGCCTATATCCTGAAGGTGATCCGCTGGCAGCGCAGCCTGGCGGTGATCGGCCGCTTCGTGATCTACGGTGGCCTGTTCCTGCTGCCGGCCTGGGGCCACGCCCTGGCCAGTTGGACCAGCTGCCTGGGCGTGATCGGCCTGGGCACCTTCATGCTCGGCATCGCCAAGATCCTCGAGAACATGGAGATCGCCCACAACGTGCTGCATGCGCAGTGGGACTGGATGAAGGACCCGGAGATCCAGTCCAACACCTGGGAGTGGGACACCATGGGGCCCTCGGACCGCTGGATGCACTCCCACAACGTGGTCCACCACACCTGGACCAATGTGCTGGAGAAGGACCTCGACGTCGGCTACGGGATCATGCGCGTGACGCCGATGCAGCCCTGGCGGCCGTTCTATCTGTTCCAGCCGCTGTTCTTCGTGGTGCTGATGCTGCTGTTCGAGGAGGGCGTGGCCCTGCACGAGCAGGCCATCGACGACCACATGAAGGGCAAGAAGACCTTCCGCGAGATCCGGCCCGTTCTCCGGCACATCTGGCGCAAGGCCAGCCGGCAGATCCTCAAGGACTATGTGATGTGGCCGGGCGCCGCGGCGCTGGTGGCGATCCCGATCTCCTTCTGGGTACCGGCCTCGCCCTGGCTGGTGTTCGGCCTCGTGGCGGGCGCCAACGCCCTCGCCAACGTGATCCGCAACATCTGGGCCTTCATGATCATCTTCTGCGGGCACTTTCCGGCCGGCGCCCACAACTTCACGCCGGCGCAGGTGGAGGGGGAGACGCGCGCGCGCTGGTATGTCCGGCAGCTGTTGGGCTCCTGCAACATCGAGGGCGGCAAGCTGTTCCACGTGCTGTCCGGCAACCTGAGCCACCAGATCGAGCACCACCTGTTCCCGGACATGTGCAGCAACCGCTATCCGGAAGTGGCGCCGCGCGTGCGCGCCGCCGCCGACCGCTACGGGCTGCCGTACAACAGCGCGTCGCTGACGCGCCAGTTTGGCACCACCTGGCTCAAGAACCTGCGGCTCGCATTTCCCTGAGCGCGTCGGGGAGGCCGCCTCAGCGCGGCTTGGGCATGCGCTCGCGGATCGACTGCGCCACGTCGCGGGCGTCGTAGATGTCGTTGCCGGCGGGCTTGGGCTTGCGGCCGGCGATGATCTCGAGCTGCGCGGTGTAGGTCGCCGTGGTCGTGGTGGTCGCCGTGCCCAGGCCCAGGCCCCAGCCCGGGTCCTCCACCACCGTGGTCTGGCAGGCCAGCAGCCCGCAGCTCTGGTACACCCGCGTGCGCGGCGGCACGTACGCGCTATCCACGGTCGTCGACTCGCGTACCTTCTTCTCCACGTCGCGGTCCGCGAGGCGGAACCAGTCGTAGCCCTCCTGCAGGCTCAGTTCGGCGGCGCGCAGCAGGGCGTAGTCCTGGACCGTGTCCTTGGGCGTGCTGCTGTTGCCGGTGAAGACGATGCGGTAGCGGCCGGGGCTGAGCCGCGTCTCGGTGTAGCCGGGGCTGCCGCGCGAGGCGGCGGGCTGGTAGACGGTCTGGCTGGCACAGCCGGCGAGCGTTGCCAGCAGGCCGAGGGTGACAAGCAGGGTGCGGGTCATGGTGAAACCTCCGGGACAATCGTCTGGGCAGGGGTCTGGGCCCCTTGATCGGGATACGGCCGATGCGACACGACGGACGCTGGAGAGTCGCGTAGCATCCGGCCGAGCACGAAATCATGCCTGCGGAGAGATGAACATGACATGGATGCGCCCGGCCGGTCTCCGGTTGCCGGCTTTGGCCCTGGTTGCGGTGCTGGCCGCTTGCGGGGGCAGTGCGCAGTTGCCGGTGGAGGAGGGCAGCGGGCCGTCGCCCACGCTCCCGCAGCCGTCCCGTGCCCCGGTCCCGGTGGTCAATATCGCGCCGGCCATCGGTTGGCCGCAGGGCGGGCGGCCGACGCCTGCCGCAGGGCTGGAGGTCGTGGCCTTCGCCGAGAAGCTGGACCATCCACGATGGCTGCTGGTCCTGCCCAACGGCGATGTGCTGGTGGCCGAGACCAATGCCCCGGCCAACCCGCCGCGCGGTCTCGTCGGGCGCGTCGAGAAGTTCGTGATGAAGCGGGCGGGCGCGGGCGTGCCCAGCGCCGACCGCATCACCCTGCTGCGCGATGCCGACGGTGATGGCCGCGCCGAGCTCGCCACACCGTTCCTGGAGGGCCTGCATTCGCCGTTTGGCATGGCGCTGGTCGGCGAGACCCTGTACGTCGCCAACACCGATGCCGTGATGGCCTTTCCCTACCAGGAAGGCCAGACCCGCATCGAGGCGCCGGGCCGCAAGCTCGCCGAGCTCCCGGCCGGCCCGATCAACCGCCACTGGACCAAGAGCCTGATCGCCAGTGCGGACGGCCGCACCCTGTACGTGGGGACGGGGGCCAACAGCAACATCGGCGAGGCCGGGCTGGACGTCGAGGAGGGCCGTGCCGCGATCTGGGCGATCGACACCGCCAGCGGGGCCAGCCGCCTCTACGCCACCGGCCTGCGCAATCCCGTGGGTCTGGCCTTCGAGCCGCGCACGGGCCTGCTGTGGACGGCCGTGAACGAGCGCGACGAGCTGGGCAGCGACCTGGTACCGGACTACATGACGTCGGTGCGCGAAGGCGGCTTCTACGGCTGGCCCTGGAGCTACTACGGCACGCATGTCGACACGCGGGTGAAGCCGCCGCGTCCGGACATGGTGGCGAAGGCCCTGGTGCCGGACTACGCCCTCGGCCCGCACACCGCGTCCCTGGGCCTGGCGGACGCAACCGGCAGCCGCCTCGGTGCGGCCTTTGCCGAAGGCATGTTCGTGGGCCAGCACGGCTCCTGGAACCGGCGGCCGCACAGCGGCTACAAGGTGGTGTTCGTGCCCTTCCGCGAGGGGCGGCCCAGCGGTCTGCCACAGGACGTGCTGACCGGCTTCCTGAGCGATGAGGGCAAGGCCCTGGGGCGGCCGGTCGGCGTGGCGATCGACCGCCGCGGCGGCCTGCTGGTGGCCGACGACGTGGGCAACATCATCTGGCGCGTGGGCGCTGCTTCCGGGACCTGAGCGAGCCGGGACGGCGCTCCGGTCGGTCATTCACAGCAGGGGGAACGATGGAACCGGCACTCAAGGCTTATGCACTGACGGCGGTCGCGCTGTTCGTGAAGATGCTCGCGATCTCGCTGTACCAGGGCTGGCACCGCATCGGCAAGGCCAAGTACCGCAATCCCGAGGATGCGGCCCTGGTGGGCAAGGCCCCCGTGAGCGAGGAGCTGCCGCAGGTGCAGCGTGCCGCGCGCGCCTGGGCCAACGACCTGGAAAACATCCCCGCGTTCCTGATCCTGGGCCTGGTCGCCGTGCTGATCGGCGCCGGTACGTCCTGGCTGCCGACGCTGTTCGCGGTGTTCGTCGCTGCCCGCGTGGCGCATACGACCAGCTATCTGCTCAGCCTGCAGCCCTGGCGCACCCTGGCCTATGCCGTGGGCCTGGGCTGCACCCTGGCGCTGTGCGCGGCCATCGTCGGCCGCGTGCTCTGAGGCGCGTGCCTCAGGGGCGGGCGGCCGGCGGGCGCGGCACGCGTCGCAGCTGCGTCAGGTCATAGCCCAGCGCGCCGATGCGCTCCACCGCCGCCTGGTAGTCGGCCTCGCTGACCTGCGGCGTGCGCGCCATGTACCAGACGTAGTCGCGCTTGTTGCGGGCGATGATGACCTGCGAGTAGTCGGGCGCCAGCCAGGCAACCAGGTATTCGGCGCGGAACGGCCACACGAACTGAACCCCCCACTCGGCGTTGCCCGTGCCCGGCACCACGTAGCCGGTCGATTCGAGCGTCTCCACCGGACCGTCCAGGGCGCGATCGCGATAGGTGAAGGTGGTCGGGATGCTGCCGTCCGGCGCCAGTCGGTAGTGCTCCACGGAGTCGTGGGCGCGGGTCTCGGGCCAGGGCGGGATGTTGGCGATCGGGTACCAGGTGCCCATGTAGCGGGGCAGGTCGACCGAGTCCACCGTCGGGATCGGCGGCAGGTTTGCACCCCGGTTGGCGCAGGCGGACGACAGCAGGATCAGTGCAGCAGCGATCAGGCGAAGCATGACGCCTCCGGTCAGTGGAACTCGCTCTACATACGAGTACGACCGCTTGCCGGATGAACCTCAGCCGGCCTGCTTGAGCGCCAGCACGGCCTGGTTGCGCAGGGTCCGCATCAGGGCCAGTTCCTTTTCGGTGGGGGCGATGCCGCCGACCTCGAGGTGATCGGCATAGAGCATGGCCGCCGGTGCGCCCTTGAGCTTCATCGGGAAGACGATGAAGGACGCGGCCTTGAACTCGCGGCGATACCAGTCCGGCAGGTGCTTCTGCACCTTGGGTTCGCCGGTGTTCGAGATCAGCACATCGACGTCGCGCGCCAGGATCAGGTTGAACAGATCGGTGCCACCCAGCGGGAAGCGGAAGCGGCGCACGGCGTCGTCGGTCTCGCTGCCCAGGCCGAAGCGGGCGCGCATCTGCGAACTGGACGGATCGCGGGTGCAGATCAGCACGCGCTGCACCGGGATCGCCCGGAACAGGGTTTCGGCGACGATGCGCAGCAGGTCGTCGAGCGCCACATCCTCGAGCAGGGCCTGGCTGAGGTCCTGGATGCCGGCGGACAGGACCGACTCGACCTGGCCCTCGCGGCTGTTGGTGGCCGGCGCCGGTTCCTCGATCCGCCCGGGAAACGTGGCGGTATCGGTGGGACGGGCGACGGACTCGGCCGGCGCGGTGGCGGCCAGGCGCGGGCCGAAGGCGGTGCGACGCAGGTCCACGCCCAGGGTGTCGGCCAGCTCCTTCAGGCGACCGAGCGAGCGCTCGACCAGCTCCTGGGTGGCGCGGGGCGTCTGCGCCACGGCGCGACTGTAGCGCTGGCTGAGGGTGGCGATGGCGCTGCTGCGTTCGGCCGGGTCCGCGGCCTCGCTGAGCTGCGCCAGCGCGTAGGCGTAGGCGCTGAGCGAGTTCATCGCCTCGGCGGCATCGGCCGGCTTGGCCACCGGTCCGGGCGGCGGACGCCGCATGCTGCGCAGGATCGCCGGGGCGAACTCCCAGGTTTCGGCAATGCCGGTCCCCAGCGCCTCGTAGCTCAGACCGAGCACGCGGCGCGCGGCGGCGTCCTCGCTCAGGCCCTCGCTGGCCACGAGGCGGTCCACGGCCTCGGCCTCCTCGCGGAAATAGTAGTGCGCCAGCAGGCGCCCCAGGTTGTGGAACAGGGCGCAGATGAAGGCTTCCTCGCCGTCGGCCCGCGCCTGGGGCGCCAGCTCGCGGGCCAGCATGCCGGCGAGGTTGGCGCGCAGGAACTCGTCGCGCAGCGCGCTGGCCTGACGCTTGTCCTGCATGTGCTCGAACAGCATCAGCGAGATGGCGATGCTGCGCACGGTATCGAAGCCGAGCACCACCACTGCCCGCGACACGGTGCTGATCTTGCTGCCGTTGAGCTGCGGGTAGTAGGCCGAGTTGGCGAGGCGCAGGATCTTGTTGGTGAGTGCGAAGTCCTTGAGGATCGAGGCGGACAGCTGGGTCGCATTGCTGGCCTTGTCCAGCGCCAGGCGGTTGATCGTGGAGATGGCGGCTGACATCGCCGGGAAATCGCTCTTCTGGCGCATGCGCCGCAGCAGGAAGTCGAGCGTGCTGGCGCGGGCCTTGCCGTCGTCCGGCACGGACGTTTCCGGCGGCCGCAGGTAGGCCTGCAGGGCCTCGCGCATGGCCCGGGCCGTGGCATAACGCAGCTGCGGGTCGCGGGCGGTGGCCTTGGCCAGCACGTCGGTCAGGCGCTCGTCCAGGCCCTCGGGCAGGACCAGCGGTGTGTTGGCGATGCGGTGCATGGCCTGGAAGGCGTTGTCGCCGGCGATCGCCGGCACGCCGGTGAGCATCTCCATGAACACCAGGCCGGCGGCGAAGACATCGCCCTGCGGGCCCACGGTGCCGTCGCGGATGTATTCCGGCGCCATGTAGGCCGGGGTGCCGCTGAGCTCGCGGCTGCCGGGCTCCGAGGCGATGCGCGCCGCGATGCCGAAGTCCATGACATGCGGCTGGCCGTCGGCGGAGATCAGGATGTTGGAGGGCTTGAGGTCGCGGTGCACCAGGCCGGCGTCGTGCGCGTGCTGCAGGGCATCGAGAATGCTGCACATCAGCGTGGCGGCGGCCTGCGGCGCCATCGCACCCTGTTCCTTGAGCTGGCGCGCGAGCGTGCGCCCGTCGACATACTCAAAGGCGAGATACGGCCGGCCGGCCGATTCACCGGCCTCGTAGACCGGGACGATGTGCGGATGCTTGAGCTGGCCGCAGGCCCGGGCCTCGTTCAGCAGGCCGGCGGTAGCGGCGGCTGCGCCCGCGCTGGTCTTCAGCAGCTTGAGGGCAACCGGCCGCCGCAGCACCGGATCGGAGGCAAGGTAGACCACGGCGCTGGCGCCACGGCCCAGGACCTGCTGGATCTCGAATTTTCCGACCGTCTGCATCCTGGCTCCCGAACCCTCGGGAACTAGCGGCGGCGGTCGGGGATGCCCTGAGCGATGCGCGACAGGCGGCAGTGCCCCACCGGACGACCGGCGGGGGGCGGCCGGATCAGCCCGGGTTGACCACCAGCTTGCCGGAGACCTTGCGCTCCATCAGCGCCCGGATCGCCTCGGCACCCCGGGCCAGCGGATAGCGGGCGGCGATGCGCGGCTTGAGCTTGCCCTCCTGCAGCCAGGCCAGCAGGGCCTTCAGGTCCATGAGGTTGTTCATGGGCTCCCGCTTGGCGTAGTCACCCCAGAACACGCCGACGATGGAGGCGCCCTTGAGCAGGGCCAGGTTGAGCGGGATCTTCGGGATCTCGCCATTGGCGAAGCCCACGACGAGGAAGCGACCGCGCCAGGCGATGCTGCGCAGCGCGGGCTCGGAGTAGCCGCCGCCGACCGGGTCATAGACCACATTCACGCCCTTGCCGCCGGTCAGTTCCTTGAGGCGGTCCTTGAGGTCTTCCTTCGCGTAGTCGATCAGCTCGTCGGCGCCGTGCTCGCGGCAGATGGCGAGCTTCTCCGGCGAGGAGGCGGCGGCGATCACCTTCGCACCCAGGGCCTTGCCGATCTCGATCGCCGCCAGGCCCACGCCGCCCGAGGCGCCGAGCACCAGCAGGGTCTCGCCGGCCTTCAGGGCCGCGCGGTCCTTGAGCGCGTGATAGGAGGTGGCATAGGTCATGACGAAGGCCGAGGCCGTGTCGAAGTCCATGGCCGCCGGCATCGGGATCAGCTGCATGGCGTCGGCGACCACCTGCTCGGCGAAGGCGCCCCAGCCGGTGAAGGCGATCACGCGGTCGCCGGGCTTCACCGTCTTCACCTTCGCGCCCACGCTCTTCACCACGCCGGCGCATTCGCCGCCGGGCGCGAACGGCAGGGCCGGCTTGAACTGGTACAGGCCCTGCACGATCAGGGTATCGGGGAAGTTCACCGAGGCGGCCTTCACCTCGATCACGGCCTGGGTGTCCCCCGGCACGAGGTCGGGAACCTCCTCCAGCACCAGGGACTCGGGGGCGGCGAACTGCTTGCAGAGCAGGGCTTTCATCGGATTCTCCTCAACCCATCTTTGCGACGGTGGACAGGGGCAGGTGGCGCATCAGGAAGCCGAGCGGCGCCCAGGGCCAGGACGGCACGCAGGCGCTGGCCGGTTCCTTGTCGATGGCCTTCACCAGCAGACGGCAGCCGGTTTCGGTGTCGACCATGAACGGTGTCTTCTTCACCTTCTCGTTGATCTCGGAGCGGATGTAGCCGGGGTAGATCGTCGTGACCTTGATCGGCGTGCGCATCAGGTCGGCGCGGATGCCTTCCGTGAGCGCCGCGACGCCGGCCTTGGTCGCGGCGTAGGTGGTGAGGTTGCGCGGCATGCCGCGCATGGCGCTCATGGACGAGATCATCACCAGGTGGCCGGCCTTCTGCGCGCGGAAGATCTCCACGGCGGCCTCGCACTGTGCCAGCGCAGCGACGAAGTTGGTCTCGGCAGTCTGGCGATTGGCCCAGAAGTAGCCCGTGCCCACCGGCTGGCCCTTGCCCATGCCGGCGTTGACGATCACCCGGTCCAGGCTGCCGAAGTCGTCGCGGAAAGCCTTGAATACCTCGAACACCTGGTCGTAGTTCATGACATCCAGCGCGCGGACCGAGACCTGGATGCCGGGATGCGCGGCCTCCAGCTCGGCCTTGAGTTCGGCGAGGCGGTCGGTGCGGCGGGCGCACAGCGCGAGGTTGTGGCCCTTGCGGGCGAACTCGCGGGCCATGCCGCGGCCCAGGCCGGAACTGGCGCCGGTGATGAGGATGGTCTTGCGCATGGAGAGGAAACCTTCAGCGGTAGGTGATGAGGGAAGCGTGGGTGCCTTCGAAGCAGGCATGTTCGTTGAGCGAGCTGAGATATAGGCCGCGGTCGCTGTAGATCAGCTTGGTGACACCGCAGTTGGCGAGCGTCCAGTTGAGCTGGAAGGCCTGCTCGGCCGGCAGGCTCAGCAGGCGCTGGGCGACGACGCTGATCGGCCCGCCCGAGGTGTAGACCAGCGCCGTCTGCGAGCGGCCGAGGCGTTCGCGCAGGCGCTGCAGGGCCTCGGCGACGCGGCTGCAGAAGGCCGGCCAGCTCTCGGGGTAGTCCTGGTCGTGCTGGCCGCTGGCCCAGCGCTGCACCGCGGCGGCGAAGGTCTGCTGGAACACGCGGCGCGGATCACGAGCGTGGGCCGGATCGGTCTCCAGTTGCTGCATGGCCTCGCGCGGCGCCCGGTACGCGGCGAGCACGGCGACATGGTCGTACTCCGCCCAGCCCGCATCCTCCTCCCAGGCCGCGTCTCGGCCCATGGCGGCGAGGGCGGTCTCGGCGGTCTGGCGGTGACGGCGCATGCCGCCGCAGACCACGAGATCGGCCTGCGGCACGCGCGCCGCGAGGCTCTCGCCGAGCACCCGCGCCTGGGTGAAGCCGGTTTCGGAGAGCTGGTCGTAGTCGGCCGCGCCGAAGGAGGCCTGGCCGTGCCGGATGAGGTAGATCGCGCCCATGAGCGTGTCGTCGCAAGAGAGCCGCGGCAGGCGGCGACGCCATTGTGCCGACCTGCCTACAATCAAGGAAATGATTTCCGCGGATTCCCCGACATGAACCCCGTGCATGCGATTCCGGGCGAACGCCATCGCCAGCTGACGGTCAACGGCCTGGACATGGCCGTGTTCGAGTACGGCCCGGCCGAGGGCCGGCCGGTGCTGCTGCTGCACGGCTTCCCCGACACCCACGCGGTGTGGCGCCACCAGGCCGTGGCCCTGGCGGCCGCCGGCTATCGCGTGATCGCCCCGGACGTGCGCGGCCACGGCGCCACCGAGGCGCCGGTCGCGGTGGCGGCCTACCGCCTCGAGCAGCTGGTGGCCGACGCCCTGGGCCTGCTCGACGCCCTGGGCGTCCGCGAGCCGGTGAACCTGGCGGGCCACGACCTGGGAGCGATCACGGGCTGGACGCTGGCGGCCCGTCACCCGGAGCGCGTGCGGCGCTATGCCGCGCTGTCAGTCGGTCATCCGCGCTGCTACCGCGGCGCGCCGGGCCAGGTGTTCCGCGGCTGGTACGCGCTGATGTTCCAGTGGCGCGGCGTGGCGGAATGGCTGCTCAGCGCCGGCAACTGGCGGATGTTCCGCTTCTTCATCCCGCACCCGGAGCTGGCGCGCTGGATTCCCGACCTGTCGCGACCGGGCCGCCTGACGGCGACCATGGCCTGGTACCGCGCCAACCTGTGGCGGATGCTGCGGGGTGAATTCCCGCCGGCGAGGGTGCCGACCCTGGGCATCTGGAGCACGCGCGACGTTGCCCTGGTGGAGGCGCAGATGACCCGCTCGCAGTCGCAGGTGCAGGCCGAATGGCGCTATGCGCGCATCGAGGGCGCCAGCCACTGGCTGCTGCTGGACCGTCCGGAGGAGGTCAATCGGCTGCTGCTGGAGTGGTTCGGCGCCTGAGCGGCCTGCCGACCGCTGCCGCGCCGGCGCGGAAAGGATCTAGCGCGCGGCGCCGTTGAGCTTGCGCGAGCCCAGGCGAATCAGGCGCGTCTGCTGCTGCAGCGAGCCGAGGCCATCGAGGAACAGGCGCGTGACGAAGCGGGCGGTTTCCTCCGGCTTGCGGCGCGGCTGCTCGGCCAGCAGGCGCCCCAGCTCGTAGCCGGCGCCGAAGGACACGGCGGTCAGCGCATCGACATCCACTTCCGGGAAGGTGCCGCGGGCGATCGCGTCGCGCAGGTCTTCGCGCAACGAGGCCATGATCAGCCCGAAGATGTTGTCGTTGTACAGCGAGCGCACCACGGGCTCGTTGCGGAACATCAGGGTGAAGAACTGCGGATCGGTGCGCACTTCCTGGAATACCGCGAGATACGACTCGTAGTAGAAGCTTTCGATGTCGCTGGCGCGCATGCGCGCCGCGTGCACGCGGTCCTGCACCACCAGCAGGTGCGACTCCACCAGGGCCCGGAACACGGACTCCTTGTCGGGGAAGTAGTTGTAGAAGGTGCCCGCGGCCAGGCCCGAGCGGCGGATCACGTCGCGGATCGTCACCGTCTCGTAGCCCAGCTCCACGAAGCAGCCGCGCGCGGCATCGAGGATGGCCGCGCGGTTGGCCTCCTTGTTGCGCTCCCGCTTGCCGCGAACCGGAATCGGGGTCTTCATCGGCCCATTATGCCGGCGTGGCCCGTGCCGCGGTGCATGTCCCTCAGCTGAAGCGCGAGAAGTCCGGCTTGCGCTTCTGCATGAACGCGCCCATGGCCTCGAGCGCCTCGGGCTGGCGCAGCATGGCCATGAACTTCGGGGCTTCCTCCTTGACCGCGGTCTCCACCTGGGTGGCGGTCCAGCGCTTGAGCAGGGCCTTGGAGGTGCGCACCGCCTGGGGCGGCTGCTGGGCCAGCTTCAGGGCCTGGGCGCGGGCATGGGCCTGCACCTCGGCGTCCGGCAGCACGGCGTTGACGATGCCGGCCTCGCGGGCACGGGCGGCGCTGAACGGCTCGGCGAGCAGCAGCAGTTCGGCCGCTGCGGCGTGGCCGGCGATGGCCGGCAGGATCAGGCTGGAGGCGAACTCCGGGCACAGGCCCAGCGACACGAAGGGCATGTGGAAGCGCGCGTTCTCGCCGGCATAGACCAGGTCGCAGTGCAGCAGCAGGGTGGTGCCGACACCCACGGCCACGCCGTTGACGGCGGCGACCACGGGCTTGCTGATCGCGGGCAGGGTCGCCATGAAGCGCGCCACCGGGCTGTCGTCGCCGGAGGGCGGGTTCTTCAGGAAGTCGGCGAGGTCATTGCCGCTGGTAAAGCAGTCGGCGGTGCCGGTGAGCAGGATCACGCGCACCTGCGGGTCGGCGTCGGCCTGCTTCAGGGCCTCCGTGACGCCGACGTACATCGCCGCCGACAAGGCGTTCTTCTTGTCGGGGCGATTGAAGCGGATCGTCAGGACGCGGTCCTGGAGGTCGGTGAGGATCAGGTCGGTGCTCATGGGGTCGGGGTTCGAGGACTGGGAAAATGGGTCGGCGGCGATTCTAGACGGATCGGATGGGGATGGCTGCCGGGGGGCGGCCGCACTCGGTGCCCGATCCGCCCCCGGTCCGACGGCGGCCCCTCAGCCCTTGAACGCCGAGAGCCCGAAATCCCCGAAGGGCTCGTCGCGCTCGCGCACCGCCTGCCGGAAGCCAACCTCCGCGGCGCGCTGCTGGAAGGCATGGCCCTCCTTCGTGTGGCGGGTGATGCCGTCGAACACCGTGCCGAGGATCTGCGTGCTGTGCAGGCCCTGGCTCATCACGCTCTGGTTGAGCAGCAGCTTCATCATCACGAGCTGGTTGACCGGCATGCGGGCGATTCGCCCGAGCAGGATCTCGAAGCGCGTATCGAGCTGGTCGGCCGGGGCGGATTCGATGGCCAGGCCCCATTCGCGGGCCTCGCGGCCGGTCAGGCAATCGCCCGTGAACAGCAGGCGCTTGGACTTCTCCAGGCCGATGCGATGGAACCAGATCGAGGTGGTGGGGGAGCCCCAGACGCGCGCCGGCGGGTAGCCGATCTTCGCGTCGTCGGCGATCACCAGCAGGTCCGAGCACAGGGCCATGTCGGTGCCGCCGGCGACGCAGAAGCCGTGCACCTTGCAGACCACGGGCTTCTCGCTGTGGAACAGGCTCATGAAGCCCTTCACGTTGCGGCTCATCATGGCGTAGTCGGTCATCGGGTCCCAGGTCTCGCCCGGGGCGTGGTTCTGCATCTGCACACGGGGGTCGAGCACTGAGCCGCGCGGCCGGTGCGGACTGTCCTCGCCCACCCTCAGGGCCTCGGCGCTCTCGACGAGGTCGTAGCCGCCGCAGAAGCCGGA
>DASUDL010000075.1:0-4489 GCA_036275615.1 Solimonas sp. | reverse complement strand
AAGGACGCCAAGCGTGTCAATGAATCCGGGGAAGCGTGACATGAGCCGCATCCATCCCACCGCGGTCATCGATCCCCGCGCCGAACTGCACCCGACCGTCGAGGTTGGGCCCTACACGGTGATCGGTCCGGACGTGCGCATAGGCGAGAACACCTGGATCGGGCCGCACGTGGTGCTGCAGGGGCCGATGACCATCGGCCGCGACAACAAGATCTTCCAGTTTGCCTCGCTGGGCGAGATCTCCCAGGACAAGACCGCGAGGCGCGAGGACGCAACGCGGGTGGAGATCGGCGACGGCAACACCATCCGCGAGTACGTGACGATCCAGCGGGGCACGCTCAAGGAAAGTGGTCTGACCCGGGTGGGCAATGACAACTGGCTGATGGCCAATGTGCACATTGCCCATGACTGCATGGTCGGCTCGCACTGCATCCTGGCCAACGGCACCACCCTCGCGGGTCACATCACGATCGAGGATTGGGTCGGCCTGGGCGGCTACACCCTGGTGCACCAGTTCTGCCGCATCGGCAGCCATGCCTACACCGGCGGTGGCGCCGTGGTGCTGCGCGACCTGCCGCCGTTCGTCATGGCGGAGGGGCAGCCGGCCCGTCCGCGCGGCCTCAACAGCGAAGGCCTGAAGCGGCGCGGTTTCTCCCCCGAGGATATCGACCGGATCAAGGACGCCTACAAGCTGATCTATCTCTCCGGCCAGCTGATGGCCGACGTGAAGCTCAAGCTGGCGGAGATGGCCCAGCATTCCGTGCACGTGGGCCGGATGCTGAGCTTCATCGAGTCCTCCAAGCGGTCTCTGTCGCGCTAACCCGGAGGCCCTGGTGCGCATCGCCCTGATTGCCGGCGAGCTGTCCGGCGACCTGCTTGGCGGCGCCATCGTCGCGGCCCTGAAGCAGCGCTTCCCCCAGGCCTCGTTCTACGGCGTGGCGGGCCCGCGCATGCAGGCCGCGGGCTGCGAGGCGATCGAGAGCATCGAGGCCCTGTCGGTGATGGGCCTGGCCGAGGTGCTCAAGGAGCTGCCGCGCCTGTTCCGCCTGCGCGCGCAGCTGGTCCGGCGCTTCGCCGCCGACCGGCCGGACCTCGTGATCGGCATCGATGCGCCGGACTTCAACCTGGGCCTGGAGCGACGCCTGCGCGAGCGTGGCCTGAAGACCGTGCACGTGGTAAGCCCCACGGTCTGGGCCTGGCGCGAAGGACGCGTGCACGGCATCGCCCGGGCGGTTGATCGCATTCTCTGCCTGTTTCCCTTCGAACCGGCGTTCTATGCCAAGCACGGCGTGCACGCCGACTACATCGGTCATCCCCTGGCCGACGAGCTCGATGACCGGGTGACGCCAGCCCAGGCGCGTGCCGCGCTGGGCCTGCCCGAGCAGGGCCTGGTCGTCACGTTGATGCCAGGCAGCCGCGGCGGCGAGATCCAGTATCTGGCCGAGCCTTTCGCACAGGCGGCGAACTGGCTGGCCCGCGAGATTCCGGGCGTGCGCTTCCTGACGCCGGTTGCCAAGCCGGGTCTGCGCGCCGGCATCGAGTCGGCAATCCGGCGTCACGCCCCGGGTGTCGACTGGACCCTGCTCGAGGGGCAGTCACGCGAGGCGATGCAGGCTGCCGACGCCGTACTGCTGGCGTCCGGCACGGCGACGCTCGAATGCCTGCTGCTGGGCCGGCCCATGGCCGTGGCCTACCGGACCTCGGCGTTCACGGCCTGGATGATGTTGCGCCTGGGACTGCTCAAGACCCGCTACGTGAGCCTGCCGAACCTGCTTGCGGCCGAGCCCTCCGTGACCGAGTTGCTGCAGGAGCGCGCCAATCCGGAGAACCTGGGGCGCGAACTGATGCTGCTGCTGCGCCCGGGGCCGATCCGTGACCGGCAACTGCGACAGTTCGACGCGGTCCGGCGCGAGCTGAGGCAGGGCGCTGCCGACCGCGCCGCGACCGTGATCGCCGAACTCCTGTCAAGCCGCTGAAGGCACTGCTCAGGCCCCCGGGCAGGACTACAATTCCCGCGTGAATTCCCTCGAGTTTCCAACGCTCGCCGCCGGCGTCGACGAGGCCGGGCGCGGATGCCTGGCTGGGCCGGTCTACGCTGCGGCCGTCGTGCTGGGGCCGGCGGCTATCGCGGGTCTGAATGATTCCAAGCAACTGAGCCCGGCGCGCCGGGAGCGTCTCTACGGCGAGATCCGCGAGTGCGCGCAGGCCTGGGCCATTGGCACGGCCTCGGTCGAGGAGATCGACCGGCTCAACATCCTGCAGGCCAGCTTGCTGGCCATGCGCCGCGCGGTCGAGCAGCTGCGACCGCTGCCGGCCCTGGCCCTGGTCGACGGCAACCAGGCCCCGAAGCTGCCCTGCGCCGTGCGCACGATCATCGACGGCGATGCCACCGAGCCTGCGATCATGGCCGCCAGCATCCTGGCCAAGGTCGCGCGCGATCACGAGCTGCTGCGGCTGGATGCCGAGCATCCGGGCTATGGCCTGGCCCGTCACAAGGGCTACGGCACGGCGGAGCATGTGGCCGCCCTGCGTCGCCTCGGGCCCAGCCCGATCCATCGCATGAGCTTCGCGCCCTGCGCGCAGGCCTCGCTGTTTGCCGGGATGGCAACGCGATGAGCTTCGTCCATCTGCGCCTGCATACCGAGTTCTCGCTGACCGACGGCGTCGTGCGCGTCGAGCCGCCCAAGCGCAAGGGTGGCGGTGCCGGCGCCACGCTGACCTCGCAGGCCGCGAAGCTGGGCTTTCCGGCCATCGCCATCAGCGACCGCAACAACGTGTTCGCGATGGTCAAGTTCTACAAGGCGGCCGAGGCGGTGGGGATCAAGCCCATTGTCGGTGTCGATGTCTGGCTGGAGGAGCGCTCGGCAGTCGATGCCCCAGAGCGTCTTACGCTGCTGGTCCAGAATGAAGCCGGCTATCGCAACCTCTCGAAGTTGCTCTCCCTGGCCTACACCGACGGGCAGGGCAAGGGGCAGCCGCTCCTGAGCCGTGGCTGGGTTCGGGAGCATGCCGAGGGCCTGATCGCCCTGAGCGGCCGCGACGGTGGCATCTTCCGCGCGGCCCAGGCCGATCAGGTGCCCCAGGCGCTGGAACTGCTCGAGGAGCTGCGGTCCGCGTTCGGGGACCGCCTGTATCTGGAGATTGCCCGCTGTGGCCGCTCGGGCGATGACGACTGGGTGACCGCCGCCTGCGCCCTGTCGCGCAAGACCGGCGTGCCCGTGGTCGCCAGCAATGACGTGCGCTTCCTCGAGCGCGGCGAGTTCGACGCCCACGAGGCGCGGGTCTGCATCGCCCAGGGCCGCGTGCTCAACGACGACAAGCGGCCGCGCGACTACACGCCCGAGCAGTACCTGAAGTCGCCCGAGGAGATGTGCGCACTGTTCGCCGACATCCCGGAGGCCATCGAGAACACGCTCCAGATTGCGCGCCGCTGCTCGCTGACCCTGAAGTTCGCGCCGCCGTATCACCTGCCGAACTTCCCGGTCCCCGAGACGTACGACACTGACAGCTGGCTGCGCGAGCGCTCGCAGGAAGGCCTGCGGGCGCGGTTCGCGCAGATCACGCTGGCGCGTCCGGAGGAGGAATACTGGCAGCGCCTCGACTACGAGCTGGGCGTGATCCAGAAGATGGGCTTTGCCGGCTACTTCCTGGTGGTGGCCGACTTCATCGAGTGGGCCAAGACCCACGGCTGCCCGGTCGGCCCGGGTCGCGGCTCGGGTGCCGGCTCGCTCGTGGCCTACGCCACCGGCATCACCGATCTCGATCCGCTGCCCTACAACCTGCTGTTCGAGCGCTTCCTGAATCCCGAACGCGTGTCCATGCCCGACTTCGATGTCGACTTCTGCATGGACAACCGCGACCGCGTGATCGAGTACGTGACGCAGAAGTACGGGCGCCCGCACGTCGGCCAGATCATCACCTACGCGACCATGGCGGCCCGTGGCGTGATCCGCGACGTCGCGCGCGTGCTCGGGCACGGCTATGGCTTTGCCGACTCGATCGCCAAGCTGGTGCCGGGGACGCCGGGTGCCACGCTGGTCGACGCCATCGACAGCGTTCCCGAGCTCAAGAGCCGCTACGAGAACGAGGAAGACACCCGCGCGGTGCTCGACATGGGCCTGGCCCTGGAAGGGGTTACCCGTGGCGTGGGCGTACACGCCGGTGGCGTGGTCATCGCGCCCCGGGCGCTGACCGAGTACACGCCGATGTTCTGCGATGCCGATGGCGCCGGCATGCGCACGCAGTTCGACATGAAGGACCTCGAGACCGTCGGACTGGTGAAGTTCGACTTCCTGGGCCTCAAGACCCTGACGGTGATCCAGGAGGCGGTGAACACCATCGCCGATACGCGCGGCGAGCGCATCGAGGTCCTGAAGCTGCCGCTGGACGATGCCGAGACCTACCGCCTGTATGCCAGCGGCAAGACCGGCGCGGTGTTCCAGATGGAATCGCCGGGCATGCAGCGCGCCTCGACCGACCTGCGGCCCGA
>DASUDL010000074.1:0-6517 GCA_036275615.1 Solimonas sp. | reverse complement strand
GCGGTGTACCCGAACAGCCTGCTGCGCTCGCGCTTCGACCCGGACATCGTCTACGTGGGCACGGATCATGGCCTCGCGGTCCTGCAGCGCAGCCAGGGACGCTGGCAGCTCCGCCTCGACCCCGAGCAGGCGGCGCCCATGCAGGTCACCTCCATGGTGGAGACCGCGGAGCGCGAACTCTGGCTCGGCACGGAGCGCGACGGCGCGCAGCGGGCGCGGGTCGCGGCCGACTACCGCAGCCTGGCCGAACTCACCGCCCTTGGCGCCCCCCAGGGCATCGAGTACGGCCGCGTGGCGGTGGCGAGCCTGTTCCTCGAGCCCGGCCAGGGCCTGGTGGCCAGCACCAGCCGCGGCCTGTACCGCTGGAACGGCAAGGCCTTCGAGCGGTCGGCACTGGACGGTCTTGATGCGCTGCGAGGGCCGGATGAGGACCTCCAGTTCGCCGAGGCCGGCAATGGCCAGCTCTGGGCCTACAGCTACCGGCACCTGTACCACCGGGTCGGTACCCAGCCCTGGCAGCAGGTACCGATCGGCAATCTGCTCACCGGCGGCCTGCAGTCGGTCGCCTTCGATGACCAGGGCAACACCGCCCTGTTCGTGACCAGCGACAGCATCCTGCGTCATCACAGCCTGCCGGCATCGGCCGCGCCGTCCGGCCAGCCGCCGCAGCTGCGGCTGCGCGCCATTGAGCGCCTCGATCCCAAGGGCGCCCTGCTGATGCGCCTGCCGCTGCGTGCCGACACCCCGCCGCGCCTGACCCGCGGCGAGTTCACCCTGTCATTCCGCTATGCCCTGCCCGACTATCGCCGCAACAACGGGGCGCGCTACCAGGTGCGGCTGGTCGGCCTGCGCGACGTGTTTCCGGATTGGTCCGAGTCGCGCCAGTTCACGGTGATCCAGCTGGAGCCCGGCACTTACCGCTTCGAAGCCCGAGCCCGCGACAGCCTGGGACGCATCACCGAGATCGAGCCCTACACCTTCGAGGTGCTGCCCGAGTGGTATGCCGGCCCCTGGGCCATTGCCCTGTGGAGCATGCTGGCGGCGATCGCGCTCTACCTGCTGATCCGCTGGATGGGCCTGCGCCGCACCCTGCGCCTCACCCGCGAGAACGAGCACCTGGAAGAGATCGTCAGCATGCGCACGCGCGAGCTGGCGCAGGCCAACCAGCGTCTCGACCTCGTCGCGCATCTCGACGGCCTGACCGAGATCGCCAACCGCCGCCGCCTCAATGCCTGCATCGAGCAGACCTGGGACAGCTGCCGCCGCAATCGCGAGCCCATGGCCGTGATCGTGCTCGACGTGGACAACTTCAAGCAGTACAACGACCAGTACGGCCACCTGGCCGGCGACGATGTACTGCGGCAGCTCGGTGGCATCCTGGCGCGCGGCATGCGCACGGCCGACGACCTGCCGGCCCGCTACGGCGGCGATGAGTTCGTGGTGGTGCTGCCCAACACCTCGCTGGATGCAGCCTGGGATCTGGCGGAAAGCCTGCGCAATGCGGTGGAGAGCACGGCACTGGGGACCACCATCTCCCTTGGTGTCGCCGCAGCAGTGCCCAGCGCCGACGAGCCCGCCTCCAACCTGCTCTACGCGGCAGACGCCGCGCTCTACGAAGCCAAGCGCGCCGGCCGCAATCGTGCGGCCCGCTACACGGACCGGACCTTGGTGCCCACGCCGGGCGAATCGCCGCTGACCGGCGAGCACTGAGCGCGCCAACCGCCGCCGACCCGGCCGCGCGACCCGCCGGCCTCACCCGCATCAACAGGCACCCCGGTAACCTGCCCCGGCCGGCGGCCGGAGCAGGCCCTGCCGCTCAGCGCCGGGCAACGTCCTCCGCCTTCATCAGCGACTCGATCATGGCCACCGAGGCATTGCCGTAGCTCAGGAACTTCTCGTGGAAGCGCTTCAGGTCGAAGCGCTCGCCGAGCTCGGCCTTGAGGCGCTCGCGGTAGTCGTAGATGGCCGAGAAGCCGGCGAAGTAATAGGTGAGCTGCACGCTCGACACCGACACGCGCCGCCACTTGCCGCGCGCCTCGGTTTCGCTCTGGAAGGCTTCGCGCATCAGCAGCTGCAGCCCTTCCGCCTCGGTCATCTGCAACGCATGCACGCTGTAGTCGAGGATGGTGTTGCAGGTCACGCGCAGCAGCCACTTGGCGTGCATCAGCTCCATCTCGGGTTCGTGTCCACCCCAGCCGCTCTCCAGCATCATGCGTTCGCTGTAGACCGCCCAGCCCTCGATCATCGCGCTGTTGCCGAACAGGGTCTTGATCCGGCTCGGCGACTTGTTGGCGTGGATCAGCTGCAGGTAGTGGCCCGGCACCGCCTCGTGGATGTTGAGGATCTGGAACAGCCAGTGGTTGTACTCGCGCAGGAAGCTTTCGGCCTGCTCGGGGGTGTAGTCGTCGAGCGGCGTGACGTTGTAGTAGGTGTTGGCGGTGGGATCGTACGGCCCCGGCGCGTCGATCGAGGCCATGGCGTAGCCGCGCTTGTAGGGCGGCGTCACGCGCACCACCAGCGGCCGCGTCGGGTCCTGGCTGAGCAGGTCGTGGTCGCGGACCCAGGCCTCCAGCTGGGGGATCATCGCCTGCGTCGCCGCGACGAAGTCCTCGCGCTTCACGTGCTTCTCCGACAGCTTGGCGATCAGGGCGCCGATGCGCTCCACGCGGTCGGCCGGGGGCGGCTGGCTGCCAAAGTACTTCGGCCACAACTGATCGGTGATGGTGGCCATGCGGGCATGCAGACGGTCCTTCTCCTGCAGTGCGCGCTCGTAGAGCTGCCGCGCCGTGCCACCGGTCTGCACCTGGTAGGCAAAGCCCTGCTCGTAGAGCGCCGGGCCCAGGCGGAAGTCGCGCCAGCCCTGCTCGCGGTCGAGTCGCTCGGTCAGGGCCTTGAGCCAGTGGACGTAGTCGCCGATGGCCGCCCGCGCTGCGGCCAGGCGGCGCAGGAACAGCGCGCGCTCCTCGGCGCGCAGGGTCGACCCGGCCACCTGGCGTTCCAGGTCCTCGCCGAAGACGCCCAGCGCGCCCTCGTTCTGCTGGATCGCCAGCTGCGTGTAGGGGCGCGTCGGCCGCTCGATATTGGCCTTGGCGGCTGCGTAGTAGGCCGGCACCCGCGCCAGGCGCGCGGACACCGTGCGCAGGCGCTCCACCTCCGGCGCATAGGGCGTATTCAGCAGCAGGGCGAAGCCGTCGGCCACGTTGTAGGACGAGGGGTCCCAGACCCATTCCCGGGCCTCGGCCAGCGCCCAGCGCTCGCTGCGCAGGCTGTTGAGCAGCACGGCCTGGTCGGTGCGCGGACCCTCGCTCATCTGGGCCACCGGCAGCGCCGCCAGTGCAGCGATCTGGGCGTCGAGGAAGCGCAGGTAATCGCGCCGGAAAGAGGCGTCGAGGACCGTCAGGCGGTCGGCGTAGCGGTAGTAGCCGCTGACGATCGCGTAGTCCGGATTGAGCGACCAGTAGCGGTCGAGGAAGCGGTCACCGAACTGCGCGCGGAAGCGATCGTCGGCGGCGTTGGCCCAGGCCACTGACTGCAGGAAGCCGGCGGCCAGCGCCAGCAGGACGACAAGGCCGCGACGGGCGCCGGATCGGATGCTCATGACTTGCTCCCCAGTGAGTTGGCCCCATCATAGCGACGCCCCTCTCCGCGAGCCTGAGATGAATCCCACCCCCGACGCCCCACCCTCCCTGCTGCGCCGACTGCTCAGGGTCAGCCCGCTCGACTGGCTGATGCTGGCCCTGGCCCTGATCTCGATCGGCCTGCTGGGCTACGAGACCTGGGGCCCGGTCAGCGCCGAGCAGCGCCGCGAGATCCTGCTGGCTGACGTGGTGATCTGCGGCATCTTCGCCCTGGAGTTCCTGTGGCGCTGGCGCGGCAGCGGCTGGCGCAGCGACTTCGTCTGGCGCAACTGGTACGAGATCCTCGGCATGATCCCGGCCGCGCATCCGGCGATCCGCGGCTTCCGCCTGTTCCGCGTGCTGCGCATCGTCGTGCTGCTGGCGCGCTTCGGTAGTGCGGCCGACCGCGCCCTGGGGGACGACTTCACCTACCTGCTGGTCAACCGCATCAAGGACCGCCTGGTGCGCACGATCAGCGGCGCCGTGACCGTGGCGGTGCTGGACGAGGTCGCCGAGGTCCTCAACAAGGGCACCTATACCCGCAACATCTCGCGCGCCCTGCAGGAGAACGAGCGCGAGCTGCGCGCCACCATCCTGGAGCAGCTGCGCAAGGATCCCCAGACCGGGCGCCTGTCGCGGCTACCCTTCTACCAGGACATCGTCGAATCGGTGATCGACGCCGGGCTGCGCGTGGTGGAAGGCGTGCTGCGCGATCCGCGCACCGACGAGCTGGTGGCCGACATGTTGCGCGAGAACATCACCCAGCTGCGCCAGGCCGTGGCCGCGCACGAGGCCGAGCGCCAGCAGGCAGCCGCTGCGTCCTGAGGCGAGCGGCCGCGCCGCTCAGTCGCCGACCAGGGCGTAGACCGGCACCGGCGCGTCGAAGCCCTTGAGGCTTTCCGGCTCGCGTTCCAGGGCCTGCAGGTCCTTGTGCCCCTGCAGCGCGGCATGGGTGCGGGCATCCACCAGCACCTCGCCGCCCTCGGCACGCTGGCACAGGCGCGCGGCGAGGTTCACCGTGGCGCCCACCGCCACGTACTCCAGGCGCCCCGCACCCTTGATGGCGCCGACGCTGACCTCGCCGCTGGCGATGCCCACGCCCAGCCCCAGGTGCACGCCCATCACCGCCAGTTCCGCGCGCACCCGCCAGGCCAGTTCCAGGCCCAGCTGCGCGGCCTTCCACTCGTAGTCCTTGAGGTTGAGCGGCGCATTCATCAGGATCATCACGCCATCGCCGGCATGGTCCTTGACCGTGCCGCCGTGGCGGCCGGCGGCCTCGCCCACCGCCCGGTAGTAGGCCTCCAGCAGGCCCATCACCTCGCCGGAGCTGCGCTCGCGGGCGTAGGCCGTGAACCCGCGAAGGTCGCAGAACAGCACGCTGACCTGGCGGCGCTCGCGCTGCAGCACCCGCGCCAGGCCTTCGATCTGCACCTGCCGCGCCACCTCGGGCGACAGGAACTGGCTCATGAACTGGCCACGCTGGCTCTGCACGATCAGGTAGGCCACCGCTCCGGCAAAGACGCAGAGCAGGCCGAAGGCCACTGTCACCGGCACCCAGTCCTCGCGCACGACCAGGCCCGCCAGCAGGAAGGGCGCGGCGAAGGCAAAGGCGCGCAGGCGCAGGCTCTCGGCCGGATCCGTGCGCAGGAAGCGCAGCAGCAGCAGGGCCAGCCCGGTCAGGCCGGCGGAGCTGCCAATGATGGGCGCGAAGATCGCCCACTCGTAGCCGCGCACGCGGAACATGCCGGTCACATTGCTGGTGGCCGCCGCCGGCGCGATCAGCACATAGCCGATCACCATCCCGCCGTAGATCACACCCAGCGCCTGGCCCAGGCGCAGCAGCACGTTCACGGTCCGGCGCAGGCGGGTGACATTCTCGGCGATGCGCCGCACCCACTCGATGCCGGCCACCAGGCTCAGCGACTCGAAGACGGCCGCGGCGATCACCACCCAGGCGGGGGTATGGCCGGTGCCGCGCGCCTCGAAGGGGTCCAGGAACAGGCGCAGACCCAGGGCGAACAGGCACAGGGCCAGCGCCCGGCTGGAGCGGGTCTGGCGGTCGGCGAAGAAGAAGATCACGCCGATGCCGGCCGCGAACAGGCCGGTGACGAAATGCGCACTGCCGACCATCATCGCGACAGGCTCCCGCGCGCGACGCAGGCAGAGGCAGGAGACAGGAGGGTGGCGGCAGCCATGGGTGCGACTATTGTGCGGGCTCGCCGGCAGGCTTGCAGGGACCATGCCGGCTTGGCGGACCGGGCGCCCGGAGGGTAAGCCGGAAAACCCTCAGTTCGCCCCTTCGGATGAGGGGGCCGACCGCGCCCTCTCCGTATAATCGCGATCCCCGTGGAGATTGCCCCGATGCACGCCAAAGTCGAGCCCCAACAAGAGCTTGCCCCCGCCGCAGGCCCCCTGCGCTTCGTCACCGCCGCCTCGCTGTTCGACGGCCACGATGCCGCCATCAACGTCATGCGCCGCATGATCCAGGCCAAGGGCGCGGAGGTGATCCATCTCGGCCACAACCGCAGCGTCGAGGACATCGTCCGCGCTGCGCTCCAGGAAGACGCCGACGGCATCGCCCTGTCGAGCTACCAGGGCGGCCACAACGAGTTCTTCAAGTACATGGTCGACATGCTGCGCGAGCGCAATGCCGGCCACATCCGCGTCTTCGGCGGCGGCGGCGGCACGATCACGCCGGAGGAGATCGCGGTCCTGCACAGCCAGGGCGTCGAGTACATCTACCACCCGAACGACGGGGCGCGCCTGGGCCTCACCGGCATGATCGACGACCTGATCGAGCGCGCCAACGGCCACCGCCGCGAGACGCAGGTGCCGGCGCGCGTCAGCCTCGACGACGAGATCAGCATCGGCCAGATGCTCTCGACCCTGGAGGAAGGCCT
>DASUDL010000073.1:0-51990 GCA_036275615.1 Solimonas sp. | reverse complement strand
GGGGTCATCGGCCTGCACCAGGCCTTCGACGATGCCCGTGCCGCGGCCCGAGCCTGTAGCCTTCTGGCGCTGGTCGGCGTGATCAATGTGCCGATCGTGCATTACTCCGTCGAGTGGTGGAACAGCCTGCATCAGGGATCGACGATCCTGAAGATCGGCAAGCCCAGCATGGATGCCGCAATGGCAGCGCCCCTCTATGCGGCGCTGCTCGGCACGATGCTGTTCTGCGGCCATGCCATCCTGCGTCGTACCCAGAACGAGATCCTGCGCCGTGAGCGCGGTACAGCCTGGGTCAGGGAACTCTCGGGAGCCGACAATGTCCGCTGAGTTCTGGCAGATGAGCGGCTACGGACTGTATGTCTGGGGAAGCTTCGCGGCAGCGCTGGTGGTGCATCTGCTCAACTGGTGGTGGCCGCGGCAGGTGCGGAAGTCACTGAACGAAGAGTCTCTCGACGAATGACCAAGCGGCAAAAGCGCATGATGGCGGTGGCGAGTCTCCTGCTGGGCCTGGGCCTGGCAGCCGCACTCGGCTTTACCGCGTTCCGCAAGAACATGATGTATTTCTACACGCCGACCGATCTGGTCGCGCAGGCAGTGCCGGCGGGCGCCAAGCTGCGTCTGGGCGGGCTGGTGACGCCCGGCAGCCTGCAACGCGGTGAGGGTTTGCGGGTCGATTTCCGGCTCGCGGATTGCCAGAAGAACGTGGCGGTGCGCTATGACGGCATTCTTCCCGACCTGTTCCGCGAGGGGCAGGGCATCGTCGCCACCGGCAGCCTCGATCCGCAGGGCGTGTTTGTGGCCGATGAGGTCCTCGCCAAGCATGACGAGAACTACATGCCGCCAGATCTGGCCGATTCGCTCAAGACGGCGGATGGCAAGCACTCCTGCGCGCCGTTCAAGTCGGTTACCAAGCCGGGGACCGCATGATCCCGGAGCTTGGACACTTCGCCCTCCTGGCGGCGCTTGCGGTTGCGCTCGCCCAGGTCCTGCTGCCGGCCTGGGGTGTCTGGAAGCGCCAGCCGCAGTTCATGGCCGCCGCGGGAGCCGCGGCCCAGACGCAGTTCGCCCTGGTCCTGCTGTCGTATGCCTGCCTGACCTGGGCCTTCATCGATCGTGACTGGTCGGTGGCCTACGTGGTCGCCAATGCTCATTCCGAGCTGCCGCTGCCCTACCGGATTTCGGCGGTATGGGGAGCACACGAGGGCTCGATGCTGCTCTGGGTGCTGATGCTCAGCGGCTGGACCTTCGCAGTGTCTCTGTTCAACCGCCGCCTGCCGGCGGATCTGTCAGCGACCGTGCTGGCGGTGCTTGGGGCGCTGTCAGTCGGCTTCCTGTGGTTCATGCTGGGAACCAGCAATCCCTTCGATCGCGAGGTCCCGGTTCCTGCCGATGGGCGTGACCTGAACCCGCTGCTCCAGGATCCCGGGCTCGTGATCCACCCGCCCATGCTGTACATGGGCTATGTCGGCTTCTCCGTGGCTTTTGCCTTCGCGATCGCAGCACTCATCTCCGGGCGTATGGATACGGCCTGGGCGCGCTGGACCCGGCCCTGGACGACCACCGCCTGGGCGTTCCTGACCCTCGGCATCACGCTGGGCTCCTGGTGGGCCTACCACGAGCTGGGCTGGGGCGGCTGGTGGTTCTGGGATCCGGTTGAGAACGCCTCCTTCATGCCTTGGCTGGTCGGCACCGCCCTGATCCACTCCCTGGCGGTGACCGAGAAGCGCGGCCTGCTGTCCGCCTGGACGGTGCTGCTGGCGATCCTGGCCTTTGCGCTGTCGCTGTTGGGGACCTTCCTGGTCCGCTCCGGCGTGCTCGTGTCGGTGCACGCCTTTGCCACCGACCCCGCGCGCGGCGTATTCATCCTGGCCTTCCTCTGTGTAGTGCTCGGGATCGCGTTCACGCTCTATGCCTGGCGCGCGCCGCGTTTCGCCGGACAGGGCGAACTGGCGCTGTTTTCGCGCGAAGGCCTGCTTCTACTGAACAATGTGTTCTTGGTCGTGGCGGCGGCCGGCGTGCTCCTGGGAACGCTGTATCCACTGCTGATCGACGCCCTGAAGCTCGGCAAGGTGTCGGTGGGTCCGCCCTACTTCAACGCCATCTTCATCCCCCTCACGGCCCCCCTGGCGGTGCTGGTGGGTCTGGGTGCCGCCGCCAACTGGAAGCGGGCGACGCTCGCGGAGGTCTGGCGGCGGGTGCGCTGGGCGGCCCTGGCGGCGGCAGTTCTCGGGCTGGCGCTGCCGGTCCTTCTGCACGAGCGTTACCTGCTCGCGGCCGCGGCCGGCAGTGTCCTGGCATTGTGGGTGCTGGCCACGGCCCTGCAGGAGCCCTGGCGCCGCATCCGCAGCCGCAGACGCTTTGTGGAGGGTCTGGGTCAGGTGCCGCGCGGCGTCTGGGGCATGAGTCTGGCGCACCTGGGGCTCGGCTTCTGGGTGCTGGGCGTCAGCTTCGTCAGCCTGTACAGCGTCGAACGCGACGTGCGCCTGTCCCCGGGGCAGAGTGCAGAGCTTCATGGCTACGAATTCCGGTTCCTCGGTATCGAGAATTACGCGGGCCCCAACTACGACGCCGACCGCGGCCGGGTCACGATCTCCCGCGACGGGCAGTTGCTGGCGGAGGTCTTGCCAGAGAAGCGGCTGTACCGGGCGCAACAGAGCGTGATGACCGAGGCCGTGGTGGACCACACGCCGCTGCGTGATCTCTACGTGGCCCTGGGCGAGCCGCTGGACCCGGAGAAGAACGGGCAGGGTGACTGGGCGCTGCGACTGTATGTAAAGCCGATGATGCGGCTGGTCTGGTGGGGCGGCTTCGTGATGGTCGTTGGCGGCCTGCTGGCGGCCACCGATCGACGTTACCGGCTCGCCCGGGCGGCGGAAGCCCGCAGCCCCGCCGCGACGTCGGAGGCGATGGCCTGATGCGTTGGCGCTACCTGCTGCCGATCGCCGTGCTGGCGGGCCTGACTGTGCTGTTTGCCTTTGGCCTGCAGCAGGATCCGCGACTGGTGCCGTCCCCCCTGATCGGCAAGCCCATGCCGGCCTTCGACCAGGCACGACTCGGCGCCGAAGGCCGGGCCACCCAGGCCGATCTCGTGGGCCGGCCGCTGCTGGTGAACTTCTGGGCCAGTTGGTGCGCCGGCTGCCAGGTCGAGCATCCCTTCCTGATGCAGCTGGCGAGCCAGGGCGTCGAGATTGTCGGCATCGACTACAAGGATACGGACGAGGCAGGCTTGGCCTGGCTTGGCCGCCACGGCAATCCCTTCCGCAGCCTCGTCGCCGATCGCGAGGGGGTTGCGGGACTGGACTGGGGGGTCTACGGCGTCCCGGAGACCTTCGTGATCGATGCGCGGGGCGTCATCGTATACAAGCATGTGGGGCCGCTGGACGAGCGCGTCTGGCGCGAGCAGATCCGCCCGCGGCTGCAGGAGCAGAGCTGATGCTCCGGATCCTTCTCCTGTGCGGTCTGTGGCTCGCGGCCCAGCCGGCCCTGTCCGCCGAAGCGGCGACGGCTCATGACGAGCGCTACCAGTATCTGGTGAACGAGCTGCGCTGCCTCGTGTGCCAGAACCAGAGCATTGCCGAGTCCAACGCGCCGCTGGCACAGGACCTGCGCGCGCAGGTCCGTCGCCAGCTCGACGAGGGCCGCAGCGATGCCGAGATCCGCGACTACCTGACCGCCCGCTACGGCGACTTCGTGCTCTACCGTCCGCCGTTCAAGGCGGCGACATGGCTGCTGTGGCTGGGGCCGTTTGCACTGCTGGCCGTGGCGCTGGCCGTGGCGCTGCGCCTGCTCCGGTCCCGGCCGAAGGCTGCACCGCCCGCGATGCCCGATCCTGAGCAGCTGCGCCGAATCCTGGACAAGGACACATGAGCCTGATTCTCGCCATGACCGTGGTGACCCTGGTTGCCGCGCTCGGTCTGAGCCGACCGTGGTGGTGGCCGGTGGCCGAAGCCCGCCTGCAGCGGCGCGGCGCCAATGTTGCAGCTTACCGGGAGCGGCTGGCGGAGATTGATCGGGAGCTTGAGGCGGGGGGCCTGGATGCCGAGTCCGCGGCTCAGTTGCGCAGCGAGGCCGGGGCCCGGCTCCTGGGCGAGACCGCCGGCGCAGAGCCGGTGCCCGTGGCGCCCCGACGCCAGCTGGTTGCCCTGGTTCCGGCCGTGGGCTTCGTGGCGCTGTTCGCGGGCCTGGGCTACTACGTCAGCGACAGCTGGCGCGAGCTGCAGCTGATCGAGACGGCCCGCCAGGACCCGGTCGCTGGACAGGCGCTGATGGTGCAGGCCATGGTCGAGAAGCTGGAGCGTCGTCTGAGCGCCCAGCCCGAGGATGTGGAAGGCTGGGCCATGCTCGGCCGCTCCTACTTCGTGATGGACCGCTACGCCGACGCGGCGCAGGCCTACGGCAAGGCCAACGCCGCCAGCCAGGCGCAGCCGAATGCCGACTGGCTGGTAGGCGAGGGCGAGGCCCTGGCCCTTGCAAAGGACCGCGATCTGTCGGGCCGCCCGCAGCAACTGTTCACCCAGGCGCTGGCCCTGGACCCGGGACAGGGCAAGGCGCTCTGGTACGCGGGACTGGCGGCCGCGCAGTCTGGCGACTACAGCACCGCGCTCGATCACTGGCTGCGGCTGCGCCAGCAGGAACTGCCCGACGATCTGGCCCAGGTGCTCGACCAGCGCCTGCCGGAGCTCGCCCGCCTGGCGGGTCGCGAGCTGCCCACGGCTCCGGCGCCCTCGGCGCTGGCGCTGCAGGTCGACGTGAGCCTGGATTCCGCGCTGGCTGACCGGCTGCAACCTGGCATGACCCTGTTCGTGTTCGCGAAGGCGCAGGAGGGGCCGCCGATGCCCCTGGCGGTGCAGCGCATCGACCAGCCCCGCCTGCCGCTGCAGGTTCGCCTGGACGACCGTCTCGCCATGATGCCGAGCCTGAAGCTGTCGCAGTTTGACCGCTGGGTCGTGACCGCGCGGCTGAGCGGCGCTGGCAGCGTGCAGCCCCAGGCCGGAGACTTGGAGGGCAGCCGCGTGGTCGGCCGCAGCGAGGCGGGCACGCCCCTGCGCCTGGTGATCGACCGCGTGCTGCCCTGACCCTCAACCTGCTGTCCGACGTACCGATTGGGAGATTCACCATGATGCAGACCCTGGCGCAGATGCCCTCCGCCGAAACCCTCTACCTCAAGGCGGCGACCACCATCTTCCGCAAGCCGAAGGGCAAGCCGGTGCTTCCGGCGTTGGCCCTGGAGCTCAAGGATGTCGCCATCGACCCTGAGCACCTGGCCGAGTACCGCAGCGTCTGTGGCTTTGCCGAGGGCGAATTCCTGCCGATCAGCTTTCCGCACGTGGTGGCCGGCGCCCTGCACCTGCAACTGATGACTTCGCCGGAGTTCCCGCTGCCGTTGCTGGGCCTGGTACATATCCGCAACCGCTGCACCCAGACCCGCGGCCTCAAGGCGGACGAGCGCTTCGACGTCCTCGTGCGTCTGGGCGATGCGCGGGAGGTGCGTCAGGGGCTGGAATTCGACTTCCTCACCGAATTCAGCAGCCAGGGCAGCCCTGTGTGGAGCGAGACCAGCACGATCCTGTATCGCATGCCGGGACCCAAGGGGCCGGCGGCCCGCCCGGCTGCGCCACTGGCCCAGCTGGCCGACTACCAGACCTTCGAGGTCCCCGGCGACATCGGCCGGCGCTACGCCAAGGTGGGCCGCGACTACAACCCCATCCACCTGGCGCCCTGGACGGCCAAGCTGTTCGGCTTCCCGCGCCATATCGCCCACGGCATGTGGTCGGTGGCGCGCTGCGCGGCGACGCTCGAGGCCCAGCTGGGCGGCCGGGTGCCGGCCGAGCTCGATGTCCAGTTCAAGCAGCCGCTGCTGCTGCCGGCCCGCGTCACCCTCAAGTCGCGCGGTGGCGCGGCCGGCCTGGACTACGCCCTGCTGTCGCGGAACTCGGACAAGGTCCATCTGACCGGCTCGCTGCGGTAAACTGCCAGCCCTTCAAGGAGTCGCCATGCGTATCCGAAAAGCGGTGTTTCCGGTCGCCGGCCTCGGCACGCGGTTTTTGCCTGCCACCAAGGCCAGCGCCAAGGAAATGCTGCCGATCGTCGACAAGCCGCTGATCCAGTACGCGGTGCAGGAGGCGATCAGCGCCGGTGCGCAGGAACTCATCTTCATCACCGGCCGCTCGAAGAATTCCATCATGGATCACTTCGACAAGGCCTACGAGCTCGAGGCCGAGCTTGAGGCCCGCGGCAAGAAGCAGTTGCTCGAGACTGTCCAGGGCATCGTCCCGCCCGGTGTCACCTGCATCTTCATCCGCCAGGCGGAGGCCCTTGGCCTCGGGCACGCAGTGCTGTGTGCGTTCCCGGCGGTCGGTGACGAGGATTTCTACGTCATCCTGGCCGACGATCTGATCGATGGCCGGTTGCAGCCCTGCCTGTCGCAGATGCACCGCGTCTACCAGCAATACGGCACCTCGGTCCTGGCGACCCAGCGCGTCCCCAGGGAAGAAACCTCGAGCTACGGCGTGGTCGACGTGCAGCCAGTCGGCCCCGCACTGGGCGAGATCCGCCGCATCGTCGAGAAGCCCAAGCCGGAGGAGGCGCCCAGCAATCTCGCGGTCGTGGGTCGCTACATCCTGACGCCGCGCATCTTCAAGCTGCTGGAGCGCACGCCGCGCGGCGCAGGCGGCGAGATCCAGCTCACCGATGCGATCAGCATGATGCTGCAGGAGCAGACCGTGCTGGCCTACGAGTTTGAAGGCACCCGCTACGACTGCGGCTCCAAGCTGGGTTACCTGCGCGCGAATGTCGAATATGGATTGAAGCACCCGGAGCTCGCCGATGAGTTCCGGGAATACCTGACCGGGCTCACCGCCGACTGGAAGGCGGGCGACAAGAAAAAGCGCGCCTGAACGCGCGTAGGCCAGGGCAGGGGAGACTAGAACAAGGCGGTGCACCATGGCGACGAGCAAATACCAGACCTTTATTGAGTCCTCCTCGATCCACGGCGCGAACGCGCCCTACATCGAGGCCTACTACGAGCAGTTCCTGGACGATCCGGAGTCGGTCGATCCCAGCTGGCGGGCCTACTTCCGCAATATTCAGGACCAGTCGGCACCGCGCGAGACCGCGCACAGCGGGATCGTCGCCCGGTTCGAGAAGCTCGCGCGCGAACCGCGGCGCCTCGCCGCTGCCGAGGCGGGATTCGATGCCCGGGCGGCCGAGAAGCAGGCCGGCGTGCTGCGCCTGATCAACTACTACCGCGTGCGCGGCCACCAGGCTGCCAAGCTGGATCCCCTGGGACTGGCTCCCATGGAGCCCATCGCCGACCTCGATCCGGCCTATCACGGGCTCGGACCCGAGGATCTGGACACCGTGTTCAACACGGGCTCCCTGGCCGTGGCCAGCGACCGGCAGCCGCTGCGGGAGATCATCAAGCTGGTCAAGAGCGTGTACACCGACACCATCGGTGCCGAGTACATGTATCTGACCGAAACCTCGCAGAAGCGCTGGGTCCAGAAGCGCCTGGAAGGCGTGGCCTTTCAGCCCCGCCTGTCGGTCGAGCGCAAGCGCGAGGTGCTCAAGCAGCTGGTCGCGGCCGAGGGGCTCGAGCGCTACCTGCACAACAAGTACGTAGGCCAGAAGCGTTTTTCGCTTGAAGGCGGCGATGCCTTGATCCCGGCGCTGGACGAGATCCTTCATGCCTGCGCGGCCCGCGATGTCGAGGAGATCGTGATCGGCATGGCCCACCGTGGCCGCCTGAATGTGCTGATCAACACCCTGGGCAAGTCGCCCAAGGATCTGTTTGCCGAGTTCGAGGGCAAGTACTCGGAAGAGGCCCTGAAGAAGGCCGGTGACGTGAAGTACCACATGGGCTTCTCGACCGACGTTGACGTGGCCGGCAAGCGATTGCACCTGGTGCTGGCCTTCAACCCTTCGCACCTCGAGATCGTCAATCCGGTGGTCGAAGGCTCCGTGCGCGCCCGCCAGGTCCGTCGCCATGACGAGAAGGGCCAGAAGGTCGTGCCCGTCCTGATCCACGGCGACGCCGCCTTCGCGGGCCAGGGCGTGGTGATGGAGACCCTGCAGCTGTCCGAGTCGAAGGGCTATTCGACCGGCGGCACGGTGCACCTGATCGTCAACAACCAGATTGGTTTCACGACGCCCAACCCGATCGAGGCCAGCTCGGGCCATGAGGCGCGGACCTCGCGCTACTGCACCGACATCGCCAAGATGCTCGAGGCACCGGTGTTCCACGTCAACGGCGACGACCCTGAAGCGGTGGTGTTCGTGACCCGTCTGGCCATGGACTTCCGCAACGAGTTCCACAAGGACGTCATCGTCGACATCTGCTGCTATCGCCGCTGGGGTCATAACGAAGCGGATGAGCCGTCCGTCACCTCGCCGGTGATGTATGAACTGGTGAAGAAGCAGCCGACCACGCTCACGCTGTACGCCCGCAAGCTCGAGGAAGAAGGCGCCATCGCCAAGGCAGAGCTCGAGACCCTGGTGATGGCGTACCGCGAGGGCCTCGACAAGGGCGAGAACATCGCCCGGACCACCTTGGGCCTGGTCGGCAACAAGCACACCGTGGACTGGAACAAGTACGGCCACGGCACCTGGGACAGCCCGCTCGATACCACCACGACGGTCGAGGCGGTGCGCACGCTGTCCGCGCGCCTGCTCGCGCTGCCGCAGGGCTTCACGCTGCACCCCAGGGTGCAGAAGATCTATGAGGATCGCGCCAAGATGGCGGCCGGCGACCTGCCCATGGACTGGGGCTTCGCCGAGACCATGGCCTACGCCACCTTGGTCAACGAGGGCTTCAATGTGCGTCTTTGCGGCCAAGACGCGCGGCGCGGCACCTTCTTCCATCGCCATGCCACGATCCATGACGCGAAGAATGGACAGCGCTTTACCCCGCTGCGGCACCTGACCAAGGACAAGTACGACTTCGTCGTCAATGACACCCTGCTCTCCGAAGTCGGCGTGCTCGGCTTCGAGTACGGCTATTCGACCACCGATCCGGAAACCCTGGTGATCTGGGAGGCCCAGTTCGGCGACTTCGCCAACGGGGCTCAGGTCTTGTTCGACCAGTTCATTGCTTCGGGCTATGCCAAATGGGGCCGACTCTGCGGCCTCGTGACCTTCCTGCCGCACGGCTATGAAGGGCAGGGCCCCGAGCACTCGTCGGCACGCCTGGAGCGCTACCTGCAACTCTGTGCCGGCAACAATCAGCAGGTCTGCGTGCCGTCGACGCCGGCACAGATGTTCCACATGCTGCGTCGCCAGATGAAGCGCTCGCTGCGCCTGCCGCTGATCGTGATGACGCCCAAGTCGCTGCTGCGTCATCCGCTGTCGGTTTCTACCCTGGACGACCTGACCAAGGGTCGTTTCCTGCCCCTGATCGCCGAGACCGAGGCGCTCGATGCGAAAAAGGTCACCCGCATCGTGTTCTGCTCCGGCAAGGTCTATTTCGACCTGCTGCAGGCGCGCCAGAAAGAGAAGCTCGACCATGTCGCGCTGGTGCGCATCGAGCAGCTCTACCCGTTCCCGCGCGAGGACTACGAGCGTGTGCTGGACCAGTACCCGAACGCCCGTGAGGTGCTGTGGTGCCAGGAGGAGCCCGAGAACCAGGGGGCCTGGTACCAGATCAAGCACCGGCTTGCGGTGTACCTGCGACCGCATCAGCATCTGATGTACTCGACGCGCCCGGGTGCGGCAACCACGGCGGTTGGCTACCTCAAGGTGCACCAGAAGGAACAGGAAACGGTGGTGCGCGAGGCGCTCACCGGTGGCAACAAGGTTTGAAGACCGCGAAACGGGTGCGCGCACGACGCGCCCTGTAGAGAACGCACATCAAGGAAAAACAGAAGATGGCCATCGAGATCAAAGTTCCCAACCTCCCGGAATCGGTGTCGTCCGCGACCATCGCCACCTGGCACTTCAAGGCGGGTGACGCGGTCAAGCGCGAGCAGAACCTGCTGGACCTCGAGACCGACAAGGTCATGCTCGAGGTGCCGGCCACGGCCGATGGCGTGCTCAAGGAAGTCCGCGTGCAGGCCGGGGCCACCGTCCAGGCTGGCGACATCCTTGGCGTACTGGAAGAGGGGGCGGCGGCTCCGGCCGCCAAGGCCGAGGCTGCAAAGCCGGCGGTGGCCACGGCAGCCGCTCCGTCCGGCGGCAACGAGGATCAGTCTCCGGCCGTTCGCAAGCTGCTGTCGGAGCTGGGTCTTTCGGCCTCGCAGATCAGCGGCAGTGGCAAGGGCGGTCGCCTGACCGTCGAGGACGTGAAGGCCCATGCGGCCAAGCCGGCAGCGTCCAGCGCCGCGCCCAAGGCTGCTGCGGCCCCTGCGCCGGTGGCTCCGCGCGTTGCGGGCGCTCGCGAGGAGCAGCGCGTGCCGATGACCCGCATCCGAGCCCGCATTGCGGAGCGCTTGCTGGAGGCCAAGAACTCCACGGCCATGCTCACCACCTTCAACGAGGTGGACCTCAAGGCGGTGTCGGAGCTGCGTGGCCGCTACAAGGATGCCTTCGAGAAGGCCCATGGCGTGAAGCTCGGCTTCATGTCGTTCTTCGTGCGCGCAGCGGTAGAAGCCCTGAAGAAGTACCCGGTGCTGAATGCCTCGGTTGATGGCAGCGACATCATCTATCACGGCTACTACGACATCGGTGTGGCCGTGTCCTCGGAGCGCGGCCTGGTGGTACCGATCCTGCGGGATGCGGACCAGCGTTCGATGGCCGACATCGAGAAGGCGATCGGCGACTTCGGCGCGCGTGCGAAGGCCAACAAGCTGACCATGGAGGACCTCACCGGCGGGACCTTCTCCATCACCAATGGCGGTGTATTCGGCTCGATGATGTCGACGCCGATCCTCAATCCTCCGCAGTCCGCCATTCTCGGCATGCACGGCATCACCGAGCGGCCGGTCGTCGTCAACGGCGAGATCGTGATCCGCCCGATGATGTACCTGGCGCTGTCCTACGATCACCGCATCATCGACGGCAAGGAAGCAGTGCTGGGCCTGCGCACGATCAAGGAGTGCCTCGAGGATCCGGCCAAGCTGCTGTTGCAGCTCTGAGCCTGACTGGCCGTACCGACATCGGGCCCGCGTCGCGGGCCCGATTCGTTTGTGCGGTCGCTGCGGCATACTCCGGCCATGTCGCGCCCACCGCTGCATCGCCAGCCCTTGCCCTTCATCACCCTGCCCAATTGGGTGAAGGCCGCTGCGGTCTGCGGGTTCCCGATCCAGCCCGTGTTCGACCGGCTGGGCGTGCAGACCGACCTGATCCACCTGGAAGAGGCGACGATCGCGCAACCGCAGCTCGATGCGGTGATGGAGGCCTGTGTCGCCCAGGCGCGGCTGCAGCCGCAGAACCAGCATTTTCCCTTCGTGCTGGGTGAAACCTTCGCCTTCGACTACCTGCCCGACATCGGCACCTTCCTTGCCACCAGTCCGACCCTGCGCGAGGCAGCGAGGGTGTTCGAGTGGGTGCGCGCACTAATCAATCCCATGATCGACGTCCGTCTCGAGGAGGACGGCGAAACCGGACGCCTGATTCTGGCGAGCGTGGCCGAGACCGGCAGCAGCCGTCAGGTGGCCATTTACTTCGTCGAGTCCATCTTCGCGGCGATCGCCAAGTTCGCCCGCATGCTCGACAACGACGTCGAGCGCTTCAGTCGCCTGCGCCTGCGCCATGAGGCGCCCGAGTACGTGGGGGCGTACGAGCGCTACTTCCGGCTGCCAGTGCTGTTCGGGCAGCGTTGCAATGCCATCGAGCTGCCGCGGGCCCAGCTGGACGTGCCACTCGAAGGCGGCTTCCCGGCTCTGCACGGGCAGGCCGAGGTCCGTGTCGAGCAGCGCCTGCGGCAGATGCCCCGGCCCAGCGGTCTCATCGCCGCCGTGGAAGCGGTGCTCGAGGCTCAGCCGCGTTTCCTGGGTCAGGGTATCGAGCGCGTCGGCGCCGAGCTCAAGCTGCACCCGCGTACCCTGCAGCGCCGCCTTCGGGACGAGGGCGAGTCCTTTGCCGACCTGCAGGCGCGGGTGCGCTATCGGCTCGCCCTGCGCGAGCTCGAGCAGGGCGCTCGCGACCTGGATGCCATCAGCGAGTACCTGGGATTTTCCGACAGGCGCAGTTTCACCCGGGCCTTCAGCCGATGGTCTGGGACGACTCCCAGCCGCTTTCGCCGTCGCCGCGGAACCTGAGGAAGCGCGGCGGGGCCCCTGAAGCACCAAGGTTTTTTCGCTGTCGTGAAATGTTCCTTTTGCGTCGTGGGCGGTCATAGCGGGCCCCGGCCGGGCGCCACTACAGTCCCCTCAAGATCTTGAGGAGTCGACACATGGATGGTTCACGGCAGGCGCCGCAGGCGATCGTTCCGCGCAAGGGTCCGGACCTGGGACTGGACGGCGATATCCCCCGCTACTGGTTCGGCGGCGATCCCTTCAAGACCCGCTTCTTCGACGCGATGTCGCTGCTGTTCCCAGAGGGCGAAAAGTTCTTCATCGTCTGCGTGCGCGACTACCGTGACCAGATCACCGACCCCGAACTGCAGGCGCAGGTGAAAGACTTCATCTACCAGGAAGGCCAGCACGGTATGGTCCATACGCAGTTCAACGATCGCCTGAAGGCCCAGGGGATCGAGGTGGACAAGGTGCTCGAGAAGCAGAAGCACATCATGTTCAACGTCTTCCGCCGCTACCTGCCGCGCGTGTTCACGCTCGGCCAGACCGCCGCGGCCGAGCATATGACGGCCCTGATGGCACACGGGTTCTTTGCCAATGGCATGTTCGCGGATGCCGATCCGCGCATCCGGGCCATGTACGCCTGGCACGCCGTGGAGGAGATCGAGCACAAGGCCGTAGCTTTCGATGTGTTCCAGAAGGTGGCCAAGGGCGGCTATCTCACCCGTGTGCTCTCGATGCTGCAGGTGTCGCTGAGCTTCCCGCTGCACGTGTTCCTGATCATGGCGTACATGTTCCGCAAGGACGGCGTGAAGAACCGGCTGGGCGTCTGGCTGCGAGGCCTCTGGTGGCTGTACGGGCCGGGCGGCCTGTATCCGAGCCTGCTGCCGCACTACCTGACCTACTTCAAGCCGGGCTTCCACCCCTGGAAGCATGGCGACATGGACATCTACCAGCAGTGGCGTGACGCCTACGAGTCCAGCGGGCGCAATGCGATCCACGCGGCTGACACGGTGATGTCGCGGATGCAGGCCGCTCCGGCCTGAGGCGACTGCGGGCCCGCTCTACCGGGGCCGCCGGGCAGGCGTCGGGTCCGCCCCCCTCGGGTGTGACCTTCCGGGCATTCGCCGGTGGGCATGGAAATCCCGCCGGAGGCAGGCTGGGGGATTTCCGTCGTGACTCCCTGTGTCCGGGGCCGCTAGAATGGCCGCGCAGACAAGGAGCGACATGACTGATCAATACGACGTGGTGGTGGTCGGCGGTGGTCCTGCCGGCTATCCCTGCGCGATCCGCGCGGCCCAGCTCGGTTTCAAGACGGCCTGTATCGACGCTTGGCTCAACCGCGACAACACCCCCGCCTTCGGCGGTACCTGCCTGAATGCCGGCTGCATTCCGTCCAAGGCGCTGCTCGAATCCTCCGAGCTCTACCACCGCATGCAGCACGAGATCGCTGCGCACGGCATCGGTGCCAGCGGCGTGACCCTGGACCTGGCCAAGATGCAGGCGCGCAAGAACACGATCTCGCGCCAGCTGACGTCGGGCATCAAGACACTGTTCGCGGCCAACAAGGTCACCGGCCTCGAAGGCTTCGGAAAACTGCTGGGCAACGGCCAGGTCGAGTACACCTCGCACAAGGGCGAGAAAAAGGTGCTTGCGGCCAAGCACATCGTGATCGCCACCGGCTCGGAGCCGGTGAACCTGAAGATCGCGCCGATGGACGGTGAGTTCATCGTCGATTCCTGGGGTGCGCTGGATTTCACGGCGGTTCCCAAGAGCCTGGGCATCATCGGCGCCGGCGTGATCGGCGTGGAGCTGGGCAGCGTCTGGAGCCGTCTTGGTGCCAAGACGGTGATCCTCGAGGCCCTGCCGACCTTCCTGCCGATGGTGGATGCGCAGATCGCCAAGGAATCCCTGCGCTACTTTGGCAAGCAGGGGCTCGACATCCGCCTCGGTGCCAAGGTGCTGGGCGCCAAGGTCAGCGGCAAGCAGGTCGTCGTCGACTACGAGGCCGACGGTCAGAAGAAGACCGAGACCTTCGACAAGCTGATCGTCGCCGTGGGTCGCCGTCCGTACACCGCCAAGCTCAATGCCGACGGCGCCGGTGTGGCGCTCGATGAGCGCGGCTTCGTCAAGATCGACGCGCACTACAAGACCAGCGCTGCCGGCGTGTATGCCATCGGTGACGTCACGGGCGGCGCGATGCTCGCCCACAAGGCGATCGAGGAAGGCGTGGCCCTGGCCGAGCAGCTCGCCGGCCATCATACGCAGGTGAACTACAACGCGGTTCCAAGCGTGATCTACACCGCGCCGGAAGTGGCCTGGACCGGCCTGTCCGAAGAGCAGGCCAAGGCCAAGGGCCACGAGGTTAAGACCGGCACGGGCGGCTTCGCTGCCAACGGTCGCGCCAAGGCCATGGAACAGGCCCAGGGCACGATCAAGATCATCGCCGACGCCAAGACCGACAGGATCCTGGGCGTGCACATGGTGGGTCCGTACGCCTCCGAGCTGCTGGCCGAGGCCGTGCTCGCGCTGGAGTTCGCGGCTACCTGCGAGGACATCGCGCTGACCATGCACGGTCACCCGACGTTGTCCGAGAATTTTCACGAAGCGGTTCTTTCAGTCGACGGCCGCGCCATCCATGGCGTCAACAAGCCGAAGAAGTAGTACTCAATCCAGTCCAATGGGGAAGGGGAGTCAGATGAAGAAGCTGCAGGCAGTGCTGGGTGTGGTGCTGTGCGCGTCCGCGGGCGTTGCGCAGGCGGAGATCATCGATTTCAGCGTGGGCGACAACAGCTTCCGCGCGGCGCTGTACGGCCCGCTGGGCGAGATCGTCGATGGCAGCAAGTCGCAGTACGACGTGGGCGTGGTGATGCGCCCGAAGCGCACGGATGACCTGCTGGTGGCGCATGTCGGCGGCCTGGTGACGGGCGATGCCGGCATGAAGGAATTCAACCTCGCGGCTGGCCTCGGCCTGCGTGGCGTGTATGTCGGTCGTGATCATGACAGCGGCGGTGCGGTGGCCATGGGCGGCCAGGCCGAAGCGCGGTTCCCGGGTTACGAGCGCATCGGCTTCTCGGTGTACGGCTATTTCGCGCCCGAGCAGACCTCGCTCGGTGATGTCGAGGAGTACTACGAGGTTGGCGTCGGCGTCGATTACCAGCTGGTCAAGAACGCATCGGCGTACGTCGGCTATCGCGAGGTCAAGATGGACATCGCCAACCTGACGAACGTGACGGCGGACGACAGCTTCCACGTCGGCCTGCGCCTCGGTTTCTAAGCCGCAGATCGTCCCCCCACGACTGGAATCAGCGAAGCGCCATGGGTCGAGGTCCGAGTATTGCCGCGCGCAAGGGTGCCGAAGATGCCCGGCGCGGCAAGCTGTTCACGAAGTTCATCCGTGAGATCACCGTCGCCGCCCGAGCGGGCGGCGGCGATCCCAAGTCCAACTCGCGGCTGCGCCTGGTGCTGGACAAGGCGCTGGCGGCGAACATGCCGAAGGATACGGCCGAGCGTGCCATCAAGCGCGGCACGGGCGATGGCGGGGCCGACAACTTCGAGGAGATCCGTTACGAGGGTTACGGCCCCGGCGGCGTGGCGATCATCGTTGACTGTATGACGGACAATCCGACGCGCACCGTCGCGGACGTCCGTCATGCCTTCACCAAGAATGGCGGCCATCTCGGCACCAGCGGCAGCGTGGCCTACCTGTTCAGCCGGATTGGTCAGGTGTTCTTCGACACCGGCGGAGACCCGGCGCTCGAGGAGCGCATCCTCGAGGCGGCTCTGGAGGCTGGCGCCGACGACGTTCTCAATGAGCAGGGCTATACCGAGGTCCTGGCCTCGCCCGAAGCCTTCGAGTCGGTTAAGAAGGCGTTGGAGGCCAAGGGACTGAAGCCGGTCCAGGCCGACGTGACCCTGCGTCCGGCCACCATGGTGACGGTCACGGGTGATGCAGGCGAGTCGACCGGCAAGCTGATCGAGATGCTGGAAGATCTCGACGACGTGCAGAAGGTCTATTCCAACGCCGATCTCGGCTGACCGGGGTTCGCGCGTGACGCGCATCCTCGGCATCGATCCCGGCTCCCGCTACACCGGTTACGGCATCATCGACTGCGAGCGTGGCCGCAGCCGCATGGTGGTCTGTGGCCGTATCGCCGTGGCCAGCCTGGAGATGCCGCAGCGCCTGCTGCGGATCCGGCAGGAGCTGGCCGCACTGATCGCCGAGCATGCACCGGCCGAGGTGGCGATCGAGGAAGTTTTCGTCAACAAGAATGTGCAGAGCGCGCTGGTGCTGGGCCAGGCGCGGGGAGTTGCCATGCTCGCCGCGGCCGAGGCACAACTCCCGCTCGCCGAGTACGCCGCCGCGCAGGTCAAGCTGGCCGTCACCGGCAGCGGCCGCGCCGACAAGGAGCAGGTACAGCAGATGGTCAAGGTGCTGCTCAACGCTCGCGAGCGCCTCGCCAGCGACGCCTCTGATGCCCTGGCGATTGCGTTGACGCATGCCCATGTGCGCGCCACGCATCAGCGGGCCGGAATGTCGCTCGACAAGGCCTGGGGGCGCGCATGATCGGCCGCCTTACAGGTCGGCTCCTGCTCAAGCAGCCGCCGCTGCTGCTGATCGACGTAGGGGGCGTCGGCTATGAGGTCGAGGCACCGATGTCGACCTTCTACCGCCTGCCGGCAACGGGCGACTCCGTGACCTTGCTGACGCACCTCACGGTCCGCGAGGACGCGCACCTGCTGTTCGGTTTTGCGACCGTGCAGGAAAAGAGCCTGTTCCGCGAGCTGATCAAGATCTCTGGCGTTGGACCCAAGCTGGCGCTCAGCGTGCTGTCCGGCATGGGGCCGGAGGAATTCTGGAACACGGTGCGTGCTGGCGATGTACCGCGCCTGACGAAGCTTCCGGGTGTCGGCCGCAAGACGGCAGAGCGGCTGGTGGTCGAGATGCGCGACAAGGCTGGTGCCGACGACGCGGTGGCGCTGCCGGGCGGCGGTACCGCCGCCGCAGCCGGGTCGCCGCTGCAGGAAGCACGCAGCGCCCTGTCGGCACTGGGCTACAAGCCCGCCGAGATCCAGCGTTATACCGAGGCCGTGTATAAAGACGGCATGAGCACCGAGCAGATCATCCAGGAAGCCCTGCGGCGCGCCGTGCGATGAGTGACAGCGAGCGCCTGATCTCGGCACGCGCCGGCTCCGACGAGGAGCGGATCGAGCGTGCGATCCGCCCGCAGCGCTTGGCGGACTACGTCGGCCAGCCCGCCGTGCGCGAGCAGATGGGCATTGCCATCGAGGCGGCGCGGCGCCGCGCCGAGGCTCTGGATCATGTCCTGATTTTCGGGCCACCGGGCCTGGGCAAGACCACGCTGGCCCACATCCTGGCCGAGGAAATGGGTGTCAATCTGCGCCAGACCTCGGGTCCGGTGCTGGAGCGACCGGGCGACCTCGCGGCGCTGCTCACCAACCTCGAGCCCCGCGACCTGCTGTTCGTGGACGAGATTCATCGCCTGTCGCCGGTCGTCGAGGAAGTGCTGTATCCCGCGATGGAGGACTACCAGCTCGACATCGTCATTGGCGAGGGTCCCGCCGCCCGGTCCATCCGTCTCGACCTGCCGCCGTTCACCCTGGTGGGCGCCACGACCCGGGCAGGCGCACTCACCAGTCCGCTGCGCGACCGTTTCGGTCTGGTGCAGCGACTGGAGTTCTATTCGGTCGACGATCTGGCGCGGATCGTGACTCGCTCGGCGGGGATCCTGAAGGTGCCGATGGAGCCGGAGGGGGCGTCCGAGATCGCCCGTCGCTCCCGCGGCACGCCCCGCATCGCCAATCGCCTGCTGCGACGGGCCCGCGACTACGCCGAGGTGCGCGGCGACGGCATCATCAGTGCCCGCCTGGCGGGCGAGGCGATGCGACTGCTCGACGTCGACGACAAGGGCTTCGACCTGATGGATCGCAAGCTGCTGCTGACCCTGATGGAGCGCTTCGACGGTGGTCCTGCCGGCATCGACAACCTGGCGGCTGCCATCGGCGAGTCCCGCGATACGCTGGAGGATGTCATTGAGCCCTACCTGATCCAGCAGGGCTACCTGATGCGCACCCCGCGTGGCCGGGTGGCCGGCCGGCTGGCCTATCAACACTACGGACTCAAGATCCCGGACCGCCTCGGCACGCCGGATCTGTTTGCCTCATGAGTGAGCATCGCTTCGTCTTTCCGGTCCGGGTCTACTACGAAGATACGGACGCCAGCGGCGTGGCCTATCACGCCAACTACCTGCGCTGGTTTGAGCGCGCCCGCACGGAATGGCTGCGTGCTCTCGGTATGGGGCAGGAAGCGCTTCGGGTCGACGCCAACGTGGCCTTCACGGTTGCCAATCTGGAGATCGCCTTCCGCCGTCCGGCCCGCCTGGACGACCTGCTGGAGGTGGTGACCCGCGTGCCTCAGGTCCGTCGCGCCAGCCTGGTGTTCGAGCAGGAGCTGCTGCGTCCCGCCGACGGCGAGCTGCTGGCGCGGGCGCAGGCCCGGGTGGGCTGCGTCTCAGCGGCCGATTTCCGCCCGGCTGCGCTGCCGGATGAGATGTTCGTCGCGATCGGGCGCTGGTCGCAGGGGCTTTGAGGGCCGAAGTCGGGTTTGCCTGTGATAATGTTTGATCTTGGCTGAAAGTCCTTGAAACCGGGCGCAAAACCGGTTTTGCCACCGCTCCGTTCGCTGTCCTCAACCTGTTAGCCCGCCATGAATGCCAACATGTCTCTCACCCATCTGATCCTGCAGGCCAGCGTGCTCGCGCAGGTGGTCCTGGCGCTGCTGGTCCTTGCCTCCGTGGTGTCCTGGTGGGTGATCCTGGGCAAGCGCAAGCTGCTCGCCAACACGCGCAAGGAAGCCGACCGCTTCGAGGAAAAATTCTGGAGCGGCGGCAACCTGTCTGACCTCTACGAGAACGTCCGCAAGGACGAGCAACGCCAGGGTCTGGCGGCCATCTTCGCGTCCGGTTACGAGGAGTACACCCGCCAGCAGACTGCCGGGCGCATGGAGCCGGAGGACGCGCTCGCCGCCGTCCAGCGCCAGATGCGCGTGGCCCAGGTTCGCGAGGTGGAGCGGCTGGAGGGCAATCTCTCGCTGCTGGCGACGATCGGCTCGACCAGCCCCTATGTGGGCCTGTTCGGCACCGTCTGGGGCATCATGAATGCCTTCATCTCCATTGGTAACGTGAAGCAGGCCTCTCTGGCCACGGTGGCCCCCGGTATCGCCGAGGCACTGATCGCCACGGCCATGGGCCTGTTCGCGGCGATTCCGGCCGTGATTGCCTACAACTTCTTCACCCGCGGCGTGGAGCGCATGGAAAACCGCTTCCATACCTTCGCCGAGGAAATGATCGGCATCATCGATCGCGGCCTGCGTCATACCCACAAGGGCTGAGCGCCACCATGGCCCGCCGCAAGCTGTCTTCCGAGATCAACGTCGTACCGTACATCGACGTGATGCTGGTGCTGCTGATCATCTTCATGGTCACCGCGCCCCTGCTGGTACAGGGCATCGAAGTCGACCTGCCCGATGCAGACGCCGCGTCGCTGACGGCCAAGGACCAGGATGTGATCTTCTCGGTCAACACCAAGGGGGAATTCTTCCTGAATGTGGGTGACAGCCAGGGAAGCCCGCTAAGCGAGGCCGAGCTTACCGAGAAGGTGGGCGCCATCCTCCGCAACAAGCCCGAGCAGATGATCCTGGTGCAGGGCGATGCCGGGGTCGTATACGAACGCGTCGCGCGCGGCATGGCCGTGCTGCAAAACGCCGGTGCCCGCCGCATCGGTTTCGTGACCCAGCCCATCGAAGGCTCTCCGGGGACTGCGGCGCAGCAATGAACCGGGAGTACCGCTACCTCGGTGCATCGATCTTCCTGCACCTGGCCCTGTTCGTCGCCCTGTTCGCGAGCAGCTTCTTCACGCGCAAGATCGAAGCAACGCCGATCATCGAGGCAGTGCTGGTGGCGCCAGCTGCGCCCGCGGCACCTGCTCAGGCCCCGCAGCCGGAGCCGGCCAAGCCGGAGCCCGAGCCGGAACTGCCGGAGCCCGAACCTGATCGCAAGGAGATCGAGCGGCAGGAACAGGAACGCAAGCAGGAAGAAGCCAAGAAGAAATTCCAGGAAGAGCAGCGCAAGAAGCAGCAGGAACTGGAGCTGAAGGCTGAGGCCGAGCGCCGAGCCCAGGAAGACTTGCGCAAGAAGGCTCAAGAGGAAAAGGAACGTCAGGACCAGTTGCGCAAACAGCAGGAAGACGAGGAGCGCGACCGTCAGCTGGAGGAGGAACGCAAGGAGCTTGAGCGCCTCAAGAAGCAGCGCGAGGCGGAAGACCGTCGCCGTCGCGAAGAGATGGCTGCGGCCGCGGCCGCCGAGGATGCAGCCCGCGCGGCGGCAGCCCGCGCTGCTGCCCAGATGCCCTGGCTTTCCCAGGTGGCTGCCAAGATCCAGCGCAACTGGCAGCGTCCGCCGGCGTCCGCCGAGCGTTTCAACTGTGTGGTGCGCATCGAGCAGCTTCCGGGCGGTGAGGTCGTGAAGGCGACGATCACCCGCAGCTGTGGCAGCCCCAATCTCGATCGTTCGGTGGAAGCTGCGGTGCTCAAGTCGAGTCCGCTGCCGTCACCGCCCGATCCGAGCCTGTTCGACCGGGTCATCAATGTGCAGTTCTGCCCCACGGCGGATGCTTGTCGCTAGTCCCGTGCGACATTCAGTTTGTCTTCATGAAATTCATGTAAGGAAGTGCTGATGCGTATTCCGAAAATGCTGGCCGCAGCGCTGATGCTCGCGACCTTCGCGGCACGTGCCGAGTTGGAGATCACGGTCACCGGCGGCGATGTCGCCGCGCTTCCCATCGCCATCGTGCCTTTCGGCCAGGTGCCCGAGGCCGGGCTGGACATCGCCCAGGTGGTGCACAACGACCTGGAGCGCTCTGGCCGCTTCAGGGTCCTCAAGCGTCAGGACATGCTGCAGCGCCCGGTGCAGCCGCAGGGCGTGAACTACCCCACCTGGCGCTCGCAGGGCATGGACAACCTCGTCGTCGGGCAGGTGGCCCGTGCCGAGAACGGCGGCCTTTACGCACGCTTCTTCCTCCTGGATACCGTGCGCGGGGCACAGCTGCTGGGACAGGAAATCCCGATCCGCGACATCAGCCGCCTGCGCGAAGTCGCGCACTACATCAGCGACCAGATCTACGAGAAGTTGCTCGGCGTACCGGGTTACTTCAATACGAAGATCGCCTACATCGCGTCCTCGGGTCTCGGGTATCAGCGCCGTTTCCAGCTGATGATGGCCGACGCCGATGGCGAAAATCCGCGCGAGATCGCCGCCTCGCGCGAGCCCCTGATGTCGCCGGCTTGGTCTCCGGACCGAAAACAGCTGGCGTTCGTGGGCTACGAGCGCGGGCGCTCGGCGATCTACATCTACACGCTGGCCACGGGCCAGGTCCGCAAGTTGATCGCCGAGCCGGGCATCAACGGCTCCCCGGCTTGGTCGCCGGATGGCAAGCGCATGGCCATCACGCTGTCGTTCGAGAACAACCCCGATATCTATATCGTCGATCTGGTCAGCGGTGCACGTCGACGCATCACCGATCACTACGGCATTGATACCGAGCCGAACTGGTCGCCGGATGGCAGCAAGCTGGTATTCACGTCGGATCGTGGTGGCCGCCCGCAGGTGTACGAGATCAGCGCGTCGGGCGGTGACCCCCGCCGGGTGACCTTCCTGGGCACTCAGAACCAGGACGCCAGCTACTCGCCGGATGGCAAGAGCCTGGCCCTGGTAAACACCGAGGGCGGGCGCTTCCGCATTGGCCTGCTGGATCTGGCCAGTGGTGAAATGCGACTCATCAGTGATGGACGCCTCGACGAAAGTCCCAGCTTTGCGCCCGGCGGTGCCGTCGTGATCTTCGCCACGCAGGGGGCTCGCGGTGCTGAACTGGCCACGGTCTCCGTTGACGGTCGCGTGCGCCAGTCCCTGCGCCAGGCCGGCGATGTCCGTGAGCCCTCCTGGTCACCGCTGTTGCGTTGAGGCGCAAGGCTTTTCCGTATCATCCGCAGACGATCTTCAAGGAGAACACCATGTCCCACCTGTATATCCGCTTCGTTCCCGTGCTCGCGGCGGCGCTGTTCCTCGGAGCTTGCGCCTCGACCGGCGAGCACGAAAGCACCGATACACCGACCCAGGTGCCGGGCACCACGGAGCAGCCGTCCACGCCCTACTCGGACAATGTGGTTGAGGGCAGCACCGTTCTGGGTGGCGAAGCCTCCAGCAGTTTCGATGCCGCCGTGGCCTCCGAGCGCGGGCTCAGCACCAATGTCGTGTACTTTGCCTACGATGACAGTTCGATCGCGCCGGAGTACCAGTCCGTGATCGAGCAGTACGCGAAGTACCTGAGCGCCAACCCCAGCGCCAAGCTGCGCCTGGAGGGTCATGCCGACGAGCGCGGCACGCGTGAGTACAACGTGGGTCTCGGCGAGCGTCGCGCCAACGCGGTTCAGGCAGCGTTGACTGCCCAGGGTGCGAGCGATGCCCAGCTGTCGATCATCAGCTACGGCGAGGAGCGTCCCGCCGATGTCGGTCATGACGAGGCGGCCTGGAGCAAGAACCGTCGTGTTCAGCTGATCCGCCAGTAAATCGGACAGCTGCGCTAAGCTAGCTACCTACGCCGACTCCTTCCGGACCTGCAATGTTCCCGATCCGCTCTGCCGCCTCCCTCCTGACCCTGTCGCTGCTCGCCGGCTGCGTCTCGGGGTATGGCGGGCGCATCTCCTCGAGCGGGACCGAGGCGCTCTCGCCCGAGGAACGTCGCCTCCAGGCCGCGGAAAGCCGGCTCGCGGAACTCTCCCGTCGCCTGGATTCGGTCAACCTGACCGGGATGGACCAGGACAGCCAGCGGCTGCGCGATGACCTCCGTGCCCTGCGGGGTGAGATGGAACGCCTGCGCTACGACTACGATCAGGCGCAGAAGCGCGCGCGTGATCAGTACATCGATCTGGATCGACGCCTGCAGAAGGTCGAAGCCGGCGCAACGACCACTGTGGTGCCCGGTGCGATCCCGGTTGCGCCGGCTCCGGTGGTCACGCCGACCGCGCCCGTGCCGGGAACGATCGCGCCGACGGGCCCGACCACCACCCCGGGAGGGGCGGTGATCATCTCGCAGGGTGGGGGCGGCACACCGGAGGAGGAGGGCGCCTACCTTACCGCCTTCGATTCGCTGAAGAACGGCAAGTACGACGATGCGATTCGCGGCTTCCGGGCCGTCGTGGAAAAGTGGCCCAACGGTCGCTACACCGACAATGCGCTGTACTGGACGGGCGAGGCCTATTACGTGAAGCGTGATTACCGCTCTGCGCTTACGGCGTTCCAGACCGTGCTCAGCCGCTTCCCCGCCAGCCCCAAGGCGGCCGACGCCATGCTCAAGGTGGGTCTGACCCAGATCGAACTGAAGCAGGAGGCCGAGGGTCGTGCCACCCTTCAGAGGGTGGTCCAGACCTATCCGCAGTCCAATGCGGCGCGTCTGGCCCAGCAGCGGCTGGAGCCGCCCAAGTCCGGCAACTGACGGGTCTGCGGTGCCCCCTGTCGCTGAAGAACCCGGCGCCGAATCGCGCCTGAAGATCACCGAGATCTTCCGCTCGCTGCAGGGCGAGTCCTCGCTCGTGGGTTGGCCGACGGTGTTTGTGCGGCTTACGGGTTGCCCGCTCCGCTGCCACTACTGCGACACGGCCTATGCCTTCCATGGCGGTGCCTGGCGGACGCAGGCCCAGGTCCTTGAGGAAGTGGCCCGCCTGCAGGTCCGCCACGTCTGCGTCACGGGCGGCGAGCCGCTGGCGCAGAAGAATTGCCACGCCCTGCTGCGGGCACTCTGTGACGCCGGCTACACCGTCTCACTTGAAACCAGCGGTGCCATGGATATCTCGTCCGTCGATCCGCGCGTGGTGCGCGTGGTGGACGTCAAGACCCCCGGCTCCGGCGAGGTGGATCGCAATCGCTGGGAGAACCTCGAGCTGCTGACCGCCCGAGACGAACTCAAGTTCGTGATCTGCAGTCGCGATGATTACGAATGGGCTCGTCGATGCGTCCTCGAGCGCGGCCTGGCAGCCCGCTGTGCGGTACTGTTCTCGCCTAGCCAAGGGCAAGTGGATGCCACCACCCTGGCCGACTGGCTGCTCGAGGATCGTCTGCCAGTCCGGTTCCAGATGCAGCTGCACAAGCTGCTCTGGGGCAACACGCCGGGTCGATGACATGAGCGGCCCATCGCCCAAGGCCGTCGTGCTCCTGTCCGGAGGGCTCGATTCCGCCACGGTCGTGGCGATCGCCCGCGAGCAGGGTTTTGCCGTCCACGCGCTCAGCGTGTCCTACGGCCAGCGCCATGTGGCCGAGCTTCTGGCGGCGGAACGCGTCGCCAGGGCCCTGGGGGTGGCCGCCCACCAGACCATGCACGTCAACCTGGACGCCGTGGGCGGCTCGGCGCTGACCGATCGCGGCATTGCCGTGCCGGAGTCGCCGACCACCGGCATCCCGGTCACCTACGTGCCCGCGCGCAATACGCTGCTCCTTTCGCTGGCGCTGGGCTGGGCCGAGGTCCTTGGCGCCTGCGACCTGTTCATCGGTGTGAACGCCGTCGATTACTCCGGCTATCCGGACTGCCGTCCCGAATTCGTGGCGGCATTCGAAACGCTGGCCGGGCTTGCGACCAAGGCGGGCGTCGAGGGTCAGCGGTTCCGTGTGCATGCCCCCCTTCAGCAGATGAGCAAGGCCGACATCATTCGCAAGGGACGCCAGTTGGGCGTGGACTACGCGCTGACCGTGTCCTGCTACCAGGCCGACGCCGCGGGGCGAGCCTGCGGTCTCTGCGATTCCTGTCGCCTGCGCCGGGAGGGATTCCAGGCCGCCGGGATGCCTGATCCCACCTTGTATCGCTGACAGGCAGTCGATTCCGGTATCATGCGCGCCCTCCCGCACTGGGGCCGTTAGCTCAGTCGGTAGAGCAGCTGGCTTTTAACCAGTTGGTCGTTGGTTCGAATCCAACACGGCCCACCATGCTGCGGGAGCCCCGGCTACACTGCCGGCGTCGGAGCGTAGCGCAGTCTGGTAGCGCACCTGCCTTGGGCGCAGGGGGTCGGAGGTTCGAATCCTCTCGCTCCGACCATTTTTTCGCAGCATGTGCGGGGTCGGACCGGACTCAGGGTCTGACCTGCAGCCAGCGTTGTCCGTTCTGGCTGTGCAGCGAGAAGTCCAGTCCGTAGACCTGCCTCAGCCGCTCCGGTGTCAGCACCTCTTCTGCGGTCCCCTGTGCCTGCAACTGCCCGCAGCACAGCAGGCTCACCCGGTCGGCATAGCTCAACACCAGGTTCGGGTCGTGCAGCACGACCATCACCGCCATGCCTTGAGCGGCACACTCGCGGGCGAGGCGCAGGCATTGATGTTGATGGGCCAGGTCGAGGCTTGCGGTGGGCTCGTCCAGCAGCAGCACTTGCGGTCCCTGGAGGGCAGGCTCCCAGACCTGGGCGAGGACCCGGGCCAGCTGCACGCGGGAGCGTTCGCCGCCGGACAACGTCGGGTACGGCTGTTGCGCCAGATGCGCCGCATCGGTGCGCGCCAGTGCTGCGGCGATGATCGCCTGCTCCCGAGCGGGGCCCTGACGGACGCAGGGAAGCCGCCCCAGCTCGACCACCTGAGCGGCGGTGAACGCGAAGCTCAAGCCGTGCTGCTGCGGCAGCACGGCACGCTGCCGGGCACGCTCGACGGACGTCCAGTGTTCGAGGCGGCGGCCATTCAGCACGCGTTGCCCGGAAGCCGGCTCGAGATCGCCGGCCAGCAGCCGGAGCAGGGTTGATTTTCCGGCGCCGTTGGGCCCCAGCACGGCGTGGACTTGGCCGGGCGCCAAGGTGATCGACACGCGGTCCAGGAGAGTGCGCCCCCCGGCCCGGAAACTCAGCTCCTGCGCGACGTAGCTCATGCCAGTTCGCTGCCGTGGCGGTAACGCAGGAGCAGTGCGAGGAAAAACGGTGCGCCGAGCAAAGCGGTAAGAACCCCGACCGGGAGTTCGGAGGGGACGAACAGGCTGCGGGCCGCCGTATCCGCCAGCACCAACAGGATGGCGCCGCCCAGCGCGCTCGCTGGCAACAGTCGCCCATGGTCCGGACCACTCGCCAGGCGCATCAGATGGGGCACGACCAGGCCGACAAAGCCGATGATCCCCGCGACGGCCACGGTGCTGGCAACGGCCAGGACACTCAGCGCCAGCACCGATCGCTTCAGGGTCTCGGTATCGACTCCCAGGTGGGCCGCTTCAGGCTCGCCGAGGAGCAGGGCGTCGAGTGAGCGAGCGTGCCGTGGCAGGAGCAGCAGCGGCAGGAGCAGCAGCGGCAGGACCGCGAGGATCTCGCGCCAGGAGGCCTTGCCGAGCGAGCCGAACATCCAGAAATTCAGCGATCGCAGTGCCAGATCGTCGGCGAGCTGCGCCACGAAGCCGATGCCGGCGCCCGCCAGGCCGTTCAGCGCCAGCCCGACCAGCAGTACCGTGACGATGCGGGTGTGGCCTTCGCGGCGCGCCAGCCAAAGGGCCAGGGCCGCTGCCAGCGCGCCGCCTGCAAAGCTGCTCAAGGGCAGCAGCAGGGGGAGGGCGATACTGCCACTGAACAGCACCAGGGTAATGGCGCCGGCCAGGGCGGCGCCGCTGGAGACCCCGATCAGGCCTGGGTCGGCGAGCGGGTTGCGCAACAGGCCCTGCATGGCGGCCCCGGCCATGGCCAATGTCGCGCCGGCGACAGCGGCCAGCAACACCCGAGGCAGCCGCAACTGCAGCATCGCGTCGGCGATATGGGGGGCAGGCACGTCCGGCGAGAGGCCCAGCATGCCCAGCAGCTCGCCCGGGGAGATGGACAGCGGGCCGGTGGCCAGCGCCAGCGCTATGGAAGCGAGCAGGGCCAGGGCCAGGCAGGACAGCAGGTATCGCGCGAGGCGTGGATCGGTCCCGGACATGGGCGCGGGCGTCTTCCGGGTCGAAAGGCGCGCCAGCTTAACCAAGCCGGGCCCGGGCCGTGTAGACCCTGCGTCTACTTGTTCAGGATGAGCCGATCATTGCGGGTTCGAAGCAGGCGATATTCCTGTCCCCGATGCTCGATGACGATCTCACGATGGCCGCGCAGCAGGTCCTCGCTGCGTAGGCGGGTGACTGCGGTAGCGCGATCGGCCGGGGCGGTCAGGTTCGGGCGCAGGGCCAGCGTCGTGGGCATGGGGCGTCTCCGTGTGGGGATAGTCTGTAAATAATAACTATTCGCATTTAAACTGCAAACCACGAGCGAGCCGACCGGATCGGCCGCCGAGCGTCTCGCGGCATCGTCCGGGTTCCCGCGCATGCGCGCTGGTATACTTGGCGACCGCGCGAAAGTGGCGGAATTGGTAGACGCACTGGATTTAGGTTCCAACGCCTCGCGGCGTGAGAGTTCGAGTCTCTCCTTTCGCACCAAACGCCGTTACCGCTTATAAAACCCTCTACAAATCAGGTCTATAGCAATGGAAGTTCATGTCGAATCCCCCGGTGGCCTGCAGCGCAAGATGCGAGTCCGCGTGCCCGCCGAGCGAGTCGCCAAGGCCGTCGACGAGCGCCTGAAGCGCTATGCCAGCCGCGCCAAACTGCCGGGTTTCCGTCCGGGCAAGGCGCCGGCCAAGGTCGTCGAGCAGCAGTTCGGCGCCGCGGCGCACATGGATGCCATCTCCGACATCGTCCAGCAGACCTATCCCGAAGCCCTGAGCAAGGCGGGCGTCAACCCGGCCGGCCAGCCCAAGATCGACATCACCGCCGAAAAGGCTGGCGATGCGCTGGAATACGTGGCGAATTTCGAGGTCTATCCCGAGGTGAAGCTCGACGGTCTTGCAGGCCTGAAGCTCGAGAAGCCGCAGGTTGCGGTTGGTGATGCGGATATCGACCGTCTGGTCGGCAACCTGCGCAAGGCGCGCCGCAGCTTCGTGGCCGTGGAACGCGCCTCGCAGTCGGGCGACCAGGTGAAGGTCGATTTCCTCGGCAAGCTGGAGGGCGTGGCCTTCGCCGGTTCGGAGGGCAAGGACGTGCAGTTCGAGATCGGGGCGGGTCAGTTCCTGCCGGATCTGGAGAACGGTATTTCCGGTCGTCGCGCGGGCGAGTCCTTCGTCGTCGATGTCAGCTTCCCGGCCGATTATCGTGCCGAGAACCTGCGCGGCAAGACGGCGCAGTTCGAGGTCACGCTCAAGGAAGTCAATGAGCCCCGACTGCCGGAGATCGACGCCGAGTTCCTCAAGGCGCACAGCGTCGAGGAAGGCGCCGGCGAGGCGGGCCTGCGCGCCAAGTGCCGCACGGCGCTCGAGAAGGAGCGTGACAAGGCGGTGCAGAACCGCCTGAAGTCGCAGGCCCTCGACCAGTTGATTGCCGCGCATCCGATCGAGATCCCGCAGGCCCTAATCGAGCAGGAGATTCCCCGCCTGCGCGAGGAAGCCGCGGCCCGCATGAACATGGCCAAGGTGGCCGCCGACAAGCGCAAGGACCTGCTGCCCGACGCGCTGTTCGAACAGACCGCACGCCGTCGCGTGGCCCTGGGCCTGCTGATCGGCGAGGTGATCAAGGCCCGTGATATCAAGCTGGACTCGGCCCGTGTCGAGAAGGCACTGGACGACCTGGCCGCCGACTACGAGCAGCCCGAGCAGGTGAAGGCCTTCTATCGCTCGCGTCCGGACCTGCTCCAGGGCCTGCGGGCCATGGTGCTTGAAGACCAGGTCGTGGACAGCCTCGTCGCCGGTGCCCAGCCGATCGACAAGCCGATGGGGCTCGACGAGCTGCTCAACCCCCAGGCGCCGGCTCAGGGCTGAGCGCGGCCTTGCATCCTCCCGTTTCGTTCCCACAAGGGACGGGGGGAGTTTCCCCAGAACACAACCCATAACCGGAACGTCCATGACCGACATCCTGACCCGCGCCCAGCATCTCGTGCCGATGGTGGTGGAGCAGACTGCGCGCGGCGAGCGCGCCTTCGACATCTACTCGCGGCTGCTCAAGGAGCGCGTGGTGTTCATCGTCGGCGGCATCGACGACCACATGGCCAACCTGGTGGTGGCGCAGCTGCTGTTCCTCGAATCCGAGAACCCAGACAAGGACATCCATCTCTACATCAACTCGCCGGGTGGCGTGATTACCTCCGGCCTGTCGATCTACGACACGATGAAGTTCATCAAGCCGGACGTGGCCACGATGTGCATCGGCCAGGCCTGCTCCATGGGCTCGTTCCTGCTGTCGGCCGGCACCAAGGGCAAGCGCTTCGCCCTGCCCAATGCCCGCGTCATGATCCACCAGCCTTCCGGCGGCGCCCAGGGCCAGGCCACCGACATCGAGATCCAGGCACGCGAGATCCTGTACCTGCGCGAGCGTCTCAATGCGATGTATGCCGACCACACCGGCCAGCCGCTCGAGAAGATCGCCCGGGATGTCGAACGCGACTACTTCATGAACGCCGAGCAGGCCAAGGAGTACGGCCTGATCGACCAGATCCTGGTCCAGCGGAATACCGTAGCCGCCTGAACGGTCGGTTTTTGTTCAGGTTTTGCAGCAAAATGATGCTGTGCTATACAGGTGTCGCCGGGCCGGATGCGGTCCGGACGAGGACAAGCGATGAGTAACGAGACAAGGAGCGGCGGGACCCACAACGGTCGGGTGCTGTATTGCTCCTTTTGCGGCAAGAGCGAGCACGAAGTCCGCAAGCTGATCGCGGGCCCATCGGTGTACATCTGCGACGAGTGCGTCGACCTGTGCAACGACATCATCCGCGAGGAGGTGCACGCCAAGCCGACCACCAAGGGCCTGCCCAAGCCGCAGGAAATCCGGGCCGTGCTCGACGAGTACGTGATTGGCCAGGACCAAGCCAAGAAAATCCTCTCGGTTGCGGTCTACAACCATTACAAGCGCCTGTCCGTGAAGGGCTCGGCGGATGGCGTCGAGATCGCCAAGTCGAACATCCTGCTGATCGGACCGACCGGTTCCGGCAAGACGCTGCTGGCCGAGACCCTGGCCCGCCTGCTCGACGTCCCCTTTGCGATTGCCGATGCCACCACGCTCACCGAAGCCGGCTATGTCGGCGAGGACGTGGAGAACATCATCGCGCGCCTGCTGCAGAAGTGCGATTACGACATCGAGAAGGCGCAGCGCGGCATCGTGTACATCGACGAGATCGACAAGATCTCGCGCAAGTCGGAAAACCCGTCGATCACGCGCGACGTCTCGGGCGAGGGCGTGCAGCAGGCCCTGCTCAAGCTGATCGAGGGCACCATCGCCAGCGTGCCGCCCCAGGGTGGCCGCAAGCACCCGCAGCAGGAGTTCCTGCAGGTCAATACCGGCAGCATCCTGTTCATCTGCGGCGGCGCCTTCGCGGGCCTCGACAAGGTGATCCAGCAGCGCTCGACCAAGACGGGCATCGGCTTCAATGCCGATGTGAAGTCCGAGAAGGACAGCAAGCACGTCAACCAGCTGTTCGCGCAGGTGGAACCTGACGACCTGATCCGCTTCGGCATGATCCCGGAGTTCATCGGCCGCCTGCCGGTGGCAGCGGTGCTCGAGGAGCTCGACGAGGCGGCGCTGATGTCGATCCTCAAGGAGCCGAAGAACGCCTTGGTCAAGCAGTATGGCAAGCTGTTCAACATGGAGGGCGTTCAGCTGGAGATCCGCGAGGATGCCCTGCGGGCCATCGCCCGCAAGGCCAAGGAGCGCAAGACCGGCGCCCGCGGTCTGCGCACCATCATGGAGAACATCCTGCTGGATGTGATGTACGACCTGCCGTCGATGCAGAACGTCAGCAAGGTGGTGGTCGACGAGGCGGTGATCAAGGGTGAGGCCAAGCCCTTCATCGTCTACGAGAACGCCGATGCCAAGCGCGAGGCCAAGAGTTCTGCGGCCTGAGCGTCCCTCGATTAGCGGCCTTCAGGAAAAACCCCGCCATGCGGGGTTTTTCTTTGCCGCGCTCCTGATCCTGGGTCTGGCTGCGAGCCCGGCGCAGGCCTGGACCTGCCAGGGCGTCGTCAGCCGCGTCCACGATGGCGATACCCTGAGCGTGCGCTGCGGCAGCGGCAAGCTGGTGAAGGTGAGACTGGCCCGCATCGATGCGCCGGAACTGCGGCAGGAGGCCGGCCCCGAGTCACTCCGGGCTCTGACCGAATTGGTCGAAGGACGCGAGGTGGTGCTGCGTTCCCGTGCAGTCGATCGCTACCAGCGCACGGTCGCCGATCTGGAGGTGGAGGGCGAGGACCTGTCGGAAGCGCTGGTGCGTGCCGGCTGGGCCTGGTGCGGGCGCCGGGCCGCTGCAGGCTGCCGCGCCCTTGAAGCGCAGGCCCGCGAGGCGCGCCGGGGGCTCTGGCAGGAGCCGCTTCCGCAAGCACCCTGGGACTGGCGCCGGGCGCATCCCCGATTGCCCTGAGGGGCGCTGACGGTCTGCCCGGTGGGCCGGTCAGTCCAGAAGACGGCGATGCTCGACCATGAGGCAGCGATCCTGGACCACGGCGATCCCGGCGCGGGCCAGGGTCTCGGCGACCTTGTCGTGGCGGATCCCCTGTTGCAGCCAGACCGCTTGAGGTCGGGCGGCAAGCAGGTCCTCCAGGTGGGCGGGCAGATCCGCCGGCCGGCGAAACACGTCCACCAGATCGAGCGTGCCGGGCACGTCCTGGACATGCCGGTAGACCGGCTGACCGAGGATTTCCCGCACCTCGGGGAAGTACACCGGCACCGGAATCAGCTCGAGACCGGCGTCGACGAGATAGCGGGACACGTAATAGGCCGGTTGGCTCGCCTGAGCCTCGGTCTTGATCCCCAGCACCGCGACCCGGCGCACCCTGCGCAGGAGCCCACGGAGAGCCTCGTCCGTGGTCAGGATCCGCTGCTTCCAGTCGTCCATGGCGGCTTCACCGGCTCAGAAACGGAAAACCCGGCCTGGAGCCGGGTCTTCGGGATGCTTGGCGTTCCCACGGGGATTCGAACCCCGGTTACATCCGTGAAAGGGACGTGTCCTAGGCCTCTAGACGATGGGAACGAGGTACGGAAAAGATTGGTGGAGCTAGTCGGGATCGAACCGACGACCTCTTGCATGCCATGCAAGCGCTCTCCCAGCTGAGCTATAGCCCCACACGCTAGGGGCGCGCATTATACCCAACCGCAAGCACTTGGGAAGGGTTTCTGCGCAGGTTTTTTCAAGGGGCGTTCCGCGGGGGGCGATTCGGGCGGATCATGATCTCCGCGCCGCAACGGTCGGCCACGTCCTCGCCGCAGGCGCGCGGTGCGAAATCGCGGTCCATACAGACCCGGACCTCCTTCAGCCAGCGCCCGCTGCACTGCACGGCCAGCGTCTCCGGGGTCAGCTTCGGATTGAAACGGGCGAACTCCGCCTGCAGGCTGTCGAGATCGGTACGCCGGTATTCCGTCGGCTCTCGGTAGGTCGGCGGTACCACAATGGCGCGGCGTGCGCGTTCCACCGTCAGCACGTAATCCTCCGGCGAGAGGCCGCTGCAGCTGCCGTGCTTGCGCCACTGGTGCTGGATGAGCTTCTCGGACGGCATCAGCGGCATCAGGCGACGCACCAGGTTCTGCGACAGCTCGCGCTGGCCGCCGCAATAGTCTGGATAGCCCTTCTCGTGCTGCGGCCACAGGCCATGCACCACGAAGTCGTAGGGCGTGACGCACTGCATCTCGCTGGTCTGGTGCACGCAGAACTGCGGTGACCAGGACAGCGACAGCAGCCAGTAGTCGAACTCGCCGGCCTTGTCGCGTGCGCCGGCACTTGTGGCCGCAAGCAGCAGGCCGAGGCACGCGGCTCCCAGGAGGTGTTTCATGCTTTCTGCCCCGCAAGGAATAGCCAGGTCTCGACCACGGTATCGGGATTGAGCGAGATCGACTCGATGCCCTCGTCCAGCAGCCAGCGTGCGAAATCCGGGTGGTCCGATGGGCCCTGGCCGCAGATGCCGATGTACTTGCCCTGCCGGCGGCAGGCCTGGATGGCCAGGTGCAGCAGGGCCTTGACGGCCTCGTTGCGTTCGTCGAACAGGTGGGCGATGAGGCCGGAATCACGATCCAGGCCCAGAGTGAGCTGGGTCATGTCGTTGGAGCCGATGGAGAAGCCGTCGAAGTGCTGCAGGAACTGATCGGCCAGCACGGCGTTGCTCGGCAGCTCGCACATCATGATCAGCTGCAGGCCGTTGCGCCCGCGTTCCAGGCCGTTGGCCTTGAGGATCTCGTTGACCTGCCGTGCCTCGTCGGTGGTTCGCACGAAGGGCACCATCAGCTTGACGTTGGTCAGGCTCATCTCGTCGCGCACGTACTTGAGGGCCTGGCACTCGAGATCGAAGCAGGGCCGGAAGCTGGGCGCGATATACCGCGAGGCGCCGCGGAAGCCGATCATCGGATTCTCCTCATGCGGCTCGTAACGCTTGCCGGCGATGAGGTTCGCGTACTCGTTGGACTTGAAGTCCGACATGCGCACGATCACGGGCTCCGGGGCGAAGGCGGCGGCGATGGTTGCCACGCCCTCGGCCAGGCGCTTCACGAAGTACTCGATCGGCCCACCGTAGGGGGCGATCATCGGGTCGATGATGCGGCGCAGTTCCGGCGGCTGGCGATCCAGCTCCAGCAGGGCCTGCGGATGAATGCCGATCTGGCGGTTGATGATGAACTCCAGGCGTGCCAGGCCCACGCCCTTGTGCGGCAGTGCCGCGAAATCGAAGGCCTGCTCCGGCGTGCCGACGTTCATCATGATCCTGACCGGCAGCGGCGGCATGCGGTCCAGCGCCACTTCGTCGACGGCATAGTCGATATGGCCCTCGTAGACATGGCCCGTGTCGCCCTCGGCGCAGGACACGGTCACGGCCGCGCCGTCCTTCAGGCGCTCGGTGGCGTCACCGCAGCCGACGACTGCCGGAATGCCCAGCTCGCGGGCGATGATGGCCGCATGGCAGGTGCGGCCGCCGCGGTTGGTGACGATGGCGCTGGCGCGCTTCATGATCGGCTCCCAGTCGGGATCGGTCATGTCGGTGACGAGTACGTCGCCTTGCTGCACGCGGCTCATCTCGTCGATGGACTTGAGCAGGCGCACGGCGCCGGCGCCGATCTTCTGGCCGATCGCGCGCCCCTCGACCAGAACCTTGCCCTTGTTCTTCAGCTTGTAGCGGCGCAGCACGTTGGCAGCGGCGCGCGACTGCACGGTTTCCGGACGCGCCTGCAGGATGTAGAGCTGGCCGTCGACGCCGTCCTTGCCCCACTCGATGTCCATCGGCCGGCCGTAATGGTCCTCGATGATCAGCGCCTGGCGGGCGAGGGCCTCGATCTCCGCATCGTTGAGGCTGAAACGGCTGCGCTCCTCGGTCGGCACCGGCACGAACTCGACCGTGCGTCCGAGCTTGCGGTCGGCCGAATACACCATCTTCTTGGCTTTCTCGCCCAGGCCGCGCTTGAGGATGGCCGGACGGCCCGTGCGCAAGTTGGGTTTGTAGGCGTAGAACTCGTCAGGGTTCACAGCGCCCTGGACGACGGCTTCGCCAAGGCCATAGGAGGCGGTGATGAACACCGCGTCACGGAACCCGGACTCGGTATCCATGGTGAACATCACACCGGAGGCGCCCTTGTCTGAGCGGACCATGCGCTGTACGCCGGCGGACAGGGCCACCGCCGCATGGTCGAAGCCATGGTGCACGCGGTAGGCGATGGCGCGGTCGTTGAACAGCGAGGCGAACACCTCCTTGATCGCGTGCAGAACGTTGTCGATGCCCTGGACGTTGAGGAAGGTCTCCTGCTGGCCGGCAAACGAGGCATCCGGCAGGTCCTCGGCCGTGGCCGACGAGCGCACGGCCACGGAGATCTCGGCCGTGGACTCGGCCAGCAGCTTGCCGTAGGCCTCGCGGATCTCGGCCTCCAGGGCGGCCGGGAAGGGCGCCTTGACGCAAGCCTGGCGGATCTCCTTGCCCGTGGCCGCCAGGGCCTGGACATCATCGACATCCAGCTTCGACAGCATCGCATTGATGCGCTGGTCGAGGTTCTCGTGCTTCAGGAACTCGCGGTAGGCCGCCGCCGTCGTGGCGTAGCCGTTGGGCACCTTGACGCCGCTGGCCGCCAGGTTGCGGATCATTTCCCCGAGGGAGGCGTTCTTTCCGCCCACGATCTCGACATCATGCATGCCGAGTTCGGAGTACCACAGGACATTCTTGCTCATGCCGCTCCAGCGACTAGGTTCGGGACGGCGACGCCCGGCTCTTGCGAGCCGCCGCCGGCACGTGAGATGGTCTTTGCATGACTGCGCCCCGCACTGTCTTCTTCGTTTCCGACGGCACCGGCATCACGGCCGAAACCCTCGGGAACACCCTGTTGACCCAGTTCGAGGGTCAACCGTTCGAGAAAACCACGCTGCCGTTCATCAACACGGCGGACAAGGCACGCACCACGCTCGAATATATCAACTTCGTCGCCGGCCAAAGCGCGGTCCGTCCTCTGGTGTTCAGCACCACGGTCAACGACGAGGTCCGGGCCATTTTACGCGGCGCAAACTGCCTTTTCCTCGACCTTTTTGACCAGTTCGTTCATGCGATGGAGGTCGAACTGGCCTTGAAGTCGACCCATGCCCAGGGCCGGGCCCACGGCATGGCCGACACCCGGCGCTACACCGCCCGCATTGCTGCCATGAACTACGCCATGGAACATGACGACGGCGCCTCGACCCGGGACCTCGGCCGGGCGGACATCATCCTGATCGCCCCGTCCCGCTGCGGAAAGACGCCGACCTCGCTGTACCTGTCGCTGCAGCACGGCCTGTTTGCCACCAATTTCCCGCTCACCGAGGAGGAACTGGAGGCCCAGCGCCTGCCGGCCGCCCTGAAGGGGCTGGAGGCCCGCTGCTTCGGCCTGACCTCCGAGCCTGAGCGCCTGTCGCAGGTCCGCACCGAACGGCGGCCGGGCTCGAAGTACGCGTCCCTGCCGCAATGCGCCTACGAGCTGCGCCAGGCCGAGCAACTGTATCGCCGGCATGCCATCCCCTTCGTCAATTCGGCCAACATGTCGATCGAGGAGATCGCCACCGTGGCCATGCAGGAAAAGAACCTGCGCAAGCAGACCTTCTAGGTCGGTGAATCCCCGACCGGCCGGCCGACGTCGTGCTGTCACCGGCTTGCGCTAGAGTTCAACCTTCTTCCTCTGCCACGAGCCTTCCCGCATGAGCGCGCCGCGTCGTCGCAAACCCCGCAAGACGGGCCTGAGCCGTCGTGATTTCCTCAAGCGTGCCGGGGCCGGGGCCGCCGTCCTGGGCGCCCTACCGCTGCTGCCCGCCTGCGATTCCTCGTCGCCCGCGGGCGGTGGTGGCGGCCCGGGGGGTGGCGAGGTGTTCCGCCATGGCGTCGCCAGCGGCGATCCCCTGGCGGATCGCGTGGTGCTCTGGACCCGCGTCAGCAGTGCGCAGACGGGGCCGGTCGAGGTCGGCTACGTGGTCGCGCGCGATCCGGCCATGACCCAGGTCGTGCGCAGCGGTAGCGCGCAGGCGACAGCCGCCCGGGACTACACGGTCAAGGTCGATCCCACGGGCCTCGATCCCGGCACGACCTACTACTACCGCTTCAGCGCCCTGGGGCAGATGTCCCCGGTTGGGCGCACGCGCACCCTGCCTACCGGCAGTGTCGAGCGCCTGCGCATCGCCGTGGTGTCGTGCGCGAGCTACGCCCATGGCCTGTTCAACGCCTACGCCCGCGTCGCCGCACGCCAGGACCTTGATCTGGTGGTGCACCTCGGCGACTACATCTACGAGTACAACTCGGGCACCGGTGCCGATGCCTACGGCGATTTCCGGCCGTACGAGCCGGCCAAGGAGATCCTGAGCCTCGCCGACTACCGTCAGCGCTATGCCCAGTACCGCCTCGACACGGACCTGCAGGCGCTGCATCGACAGCACCCCATGGTCAACATCTGGGACGACCACGAAACCGCCGACAACTCCTCGCGCGATGCCGCGGTCAACCACACACCGGAAACCGAGGGCGACTGGGCGGTGCGCGTGGCCGCGGGCTTGCAGGCCTTCTACGAATGGCTGCCGGTGCGGCAGGTGGATGCCGCCGATCCGCGCAAGAACTACCGCAGCTTCCGCTTCGGTGACCTGGCCGAATTGGTCATGCTCGAAGAGCGTCTGCTGGCGCGCGAGCAGCCCATCGAAGGCCTGGCCGAGGTCAGCGGTGTCTCGGTCATCCTGGTGCCGGTCGGGGAGGTGCAGGACGAAAATCGTCAGCTCCTCGGGGCCGAGCAGGAAGCCTGGCTGGCCCAGACGCTGCGGGCGACTCCCGCGCGCTGGAAGCTGCTGGGGCAGGGGGTGATGTTCGGGCAGTTCAAGATTGCCGGCCTGCCCGAACTGGCGACCGGCGGCGTCTACATCAACCCGGACCAGTGGGATGGCTATCCCGCCGCCCGCGCGCGGGTTTATGACGTGATCGAGGGCGCCGATGGCGGGGCGCCGGTGAGCGACGTCGTGGTCCTGACCGGCGACATCCATTCCTCCTGGAGCATGGACCTGGCGCGCGATCCCAACCAGCCCTTGTCGGCCCTTGGCGGCTACAACCCGATCACGGGTGAGGGCTCGAGGGGCGTCGAGTTCGTGGCCACGGCCATCACCTCGCCCGGGCTGGAAAGCTTCGAGCCGGCCTCGTCCCTGATCGGCGTGATCAACCCGCACATCAAGTACGCCGACTTCTCCCAGAAGGGCTACCTGCTGCTCGACGTCACGCCCGAGCGGGTGGTCGGCGAACACTGGTACGTCGACACCATCACGGCGCCGAGCACCGTCGAGGCGGTCGGTGGCACCTACCAGACGCTTTCCGGTAGCGGACGCCTCAGCGCCACCGAGGCCACCACGGCACGCAGCAATCCGCCACCCTTTGCGCCCTGAATCGGGGGCGCCGGGTCGCCGGCAACCGGTATCCTATGCGGCGTCCCGCGAACGGAGTTCCCGTCTCGCGGCGGCGCCGCCATCGTTTCCGGATCGCCCGTGAGTCTCTACAGCCCCCGCCTGACCCGCCTCATCGAAGCCCTGCGGCGCCTCCCTGGCGTCGGACCCAAGTCGGCCCAGCGCATGGCCTTCCACCTGCTGGAGCGCGATCGCGAGGCGGCCGGACACCTGGCGCGCAGTCTCGATGATGCTCTCGGCGGGATCGGCCGCTGCGCGACCTGCCGGATGTTCTGCGAGGACGCCGCCTGCCAGTACTGCAACGCCACGCGCCGACAGAGCGGCCAGATGTGCGTGGTCGAGGGGCCGGCCGACCTGATGGCGATCGAGCACAACACGCCGTATCGGGGACGCTACTTCGTCCTGATGGGGCGCCTCTCGCCGCTGGACGGGATCGGGCCGCAGGAACTCGGCCTGCCCCTGCTGACCGAGCAGCTGGCCGATGGCAGTGTCCAGGAACTGATCATCGCCACCAATCCCACGGTCGAGGGCGAGGCTACCGCCTACTACCTGGCCGAGCTGGCGCGCGCTGGCGGCATCAAGGTGACCCGCATCGCCCACGGCGTGCCGATGGGCGGTGAACTCGAGTACGTGGACGGCGGGACGCTCAGTCACGCCCTGTCGGGCCGCACGCCGGTCTGAGGCGGCGTCTCAGGGAAGGTTCTGGGGACCGGTCTCGCCAGAGGTCCGCTGCAGCATCGCCTGCTGGTCGGGATCCAGCTGGTTGGGGTCAGCGAACAGCAGTCGCGCCATCCGGTCTCGGACCGTTTCCGCCGCCGGTCGATCAGTGTCCAGTCCTGGCAGCGAATCACGCACACGTGCCAGCTGTCGATCACTCTCGTACAGATACTGGGGCTTGCCGATGACCTCCACATCATCCAGCGGCTGCACCGTCTCCGCTGCCTGCGCGTAGAGCCTGCCGCAGCAGAGCAGGCCGGCCGCCAGACTGATGGCGGCAAGGCGCATGCTCAGGCCAGCAAGGCGTCGATCTTGGCGGCGCAGATGAAATCGTTTTCCGACAGGCCGTCCACCGAGTGGGTCCAGTAGCCGACCGTTGCCTGTTTGTAGCTGAAGGCGATGTCGGGATGATGGTCGGTGGTGTGTGCGATCCAGGCGACCGCATTCACGAAAGCCGTGGTCTGCCAGTAGTTGTCGAACTCGAACACGGCCTCGATCGCCTTGCCCTCGCGCACCAGGCGCCAGCGGCGATCGAGCTCTTCCTTGAGCTTCACGGCCGCCGCGAGATCGAGCGGCGGTACGCCGCCTTCGCAGGGCTTGCAGTGCTTCTTGGCGAGGTCGGACATGGCGGTTCCTGCAGGCAGGTGCGGATTCTAGCCGCTCAGGGCCTGGTTGAGGTCGGCGCGCAGGTCGGACAGTGCCTCGACCCCCACCGACAGCCGGCACAGCCCGTCGCTGATTCCGAGCTGAGCGCGGGTGTCGGCCGGTACGCTGGCGTGGGTCATGATGGCCGGGTGCTCGATCAGGCTCTCGACACCCCCGAGCGACTCGGCCAGCGCGAACAGGCGGCAGCGTTCCAGGAAACGGCGCGAATCCTCGAGCCCGCCCTTGAGCTCGATACTGATCATGCCGCCATAGGCCGGCAGGCCGTCGGGGCCGCGCATCTGCCGTTGCGCGAGGGCGTGCTGCGGATGCGATACGAGTCCCGGGTAGTGCACGCGCGCAATCCGGGGATGGCGTTCAAGCCAGGCGGCGAGGGCTGCCGCATTCTCGCAATGGCGCTGCATGCGCAGGGCCAGGGTCTTGACCCCGCGCAAGGCAAGGAAGCTGTCGAAGGGGCCGAGCACGGCGCCCACGGCGTTCTGCAGGAACGCCAGGCGTTCGGCGAGTTCCGGCCGGTCTCCCACCACGAGCAGGCCATTGACCACATCCGAATGCCCCGCAAGGTACTTGGTCGCCGAATGCATGACCAGGTCGAAGCCCAGCTCCAGCGGGCGCTGCAGGTAAGGTGTGGCAAAGGTGTTGTCGGCGGCCGTCAGGATGCGATGACGGCGTGCGATGTCGGCCACCGCTGCCAGGTTCACCAGCTTGAGCATCGGGTTGGTCGGCGTCTCCACCCAGATCAGGCGCGTTTCCGGGCGGATCGCCGCCTCGATCTGCGCAGGATCGCGCATGTCAACGAAGCTGAAGCGCAGACCCGCCGATCGTTCGCGGACGCGCGCGAAGAGCCGGTAGCTCCCGCCATACATGTCATCGGAGGCGATGACGTGTGCGCCCGGCTCGAGCAGGTCCAGCAAGGTTGCCGTGGCCGCCAGGCCCGAGGCAAAGGCAAAGCCTCGCGTGCCGCCCTCGAGGTCCGCCACGCAGCGCTCGTAGGCAAAGCGCGTGGGATTCTGGCTGCGCGAGTACTCGTAGCCCTTGTGGACGCCGGGCGACTCCTGCACGTAGGTGGAGGTGGCGTAGATCGGCGGCATGATCGCGCCGGTGGACGGGTCGGGCGACTGCCCGGCATGGATCACCCGCGTCGCGAACTCGGTCTTGCTGTCGCCCATGAGGCGTCTCCGGTGACTCAGCCCTGGTAGGTCCGCTCGGCGAGCAGGATGTCGTTGGCCAGCTTGCGGACTGCCATGGTCAGAAAGTTGCTCAGGTCCGACTTTTCCGTGTAGTTCGCCGAATTGATGTTGGAGACCCGGTTGTCGCTGACGAACTGGAAAGCACTGCCCCACTTCTCCTCGTGGTTCGGGTCGTAGACGGCGATCGGCACGCCGCCGTTCTGCTTGAGCAGGGAGAAGCAGGGAATATCCGTGTAACCGTCACCGACGAAGACCATGCGGTTCAGCGGCACGCGGATCTGGTCGGGCGGCAGCTTGCGGTTCACGTCGAAGGGGCGCCCGCGGGCCGCCTTGCCGATGAGGCCCTTCTGCACGTGGAAGAGGTAGCGGGTCTTGTCAGTGAAACTGACGATCTTTTTCGGGAAGCTGGCGGCGCCATCGCTGCCGAAGTGGAACTCCGAGGCCCAGATGTCCTTGAACTCGTGGGCGATGCTGGTGGCCCGCAGGATGTCGCCGATGCCACTGGAGATCACGTAGAACTCCAGGTTGACGCGTGGATTGGCATCGGCCGCCGCGCGGCGCAGGCGACCGAACAGCGTGCCCACACCCTCGTGCAGCGGCGCGCGACGGCCCCAGTCAGCCAGGCGTTCGCGGGTGATCGGCGGGATCCGGCCAGCACCGGCGACATCGATCATCTTGTGCAGGTAGGCCGGCACCGGATCCCAGTCGTCGAGGGTGAGCGGGGCGACTTCCTCCTTCCAGAACCGGGCGACATCGCCCAGTCCGGCGTCGCGCAGGTAGCCGGTGGTGGTATCGGGGGCGAGCGTGTCGTCGAAGTCGAAGACGACGGCGATGGTTTCATGCATGGCTGCCAGCCTACACGAGTTGTTTGCGCAGGTAGTTCAGCAGGTCGATACGGGTGATGAGGCCGATGAAGCGGCCATGGTCGGCGACAATGGCAACACGGTCACGGGCAAAGATCGGCACCAGGTCGGTGACCGGGGCGTCCGGCGCCACGGTCTCGAGCTGGGTCGTCATTGCCGTGCTAACGGTGTCCTTGAACCGTGCCGGATCGAGATGCACGTGCTGGATCAGGTCGGATTCGTCGAGGATGCCCACCAGCTGCTCGCCGGCCATGACCGGCAGCTGCGAGACATCGAACAGCTTCATCCGCCGGTAGGCATGCAGCAGGCTGTCCTGCGGTCGCACCGTGACGGCTGACCCTTCGGCATAGCGGCGGACGATGAGGTCCAGCAGGGTGCCGGAGCCCGGGCGGGGCAGCAGTCCCTGCTCGAACATCCAGAAGTCGTTGTACATCTTCGACAGGTACTTGTTGCCGCTGTCACAGACGAAGCTGACGACGCGCTTGGGCGCGGTCTGCTCGCGGCAGTAGCGTAGTGCTGCAGCCAGCAAGGTGCCGGTGCTGGAGCCGCCCAGGATGCCCTCGCGTGCCAGCAACTCGCGGGCGGTGAAGAAGCTCTCGCGGTCCGGGATCTCGTAGGCCTGGCGGACCCGGGCCAGGTCGCAGTTGGGCGGGATGAAGTCCTCGCCAATGCCCTCGACCAGCCAGCTGCCGGCCTCCTTCTGGATGCTCCCCGTGCGAACCACGTCGGTCAGGACCGAGCCCTGCGGGTCGGCCAGCACCATCTCGACGTGGGGCGCGACGCGGGCAAAGTAGCGCGACAGGCCGGTCAGCGTTCCGCCGCTGCCGACACCGCAGACCACCGCGTCCAGCATCTGGCCGGTCTGGGCCCAGATCTCCGGCCCGGTCGTGGCCTCGTGGGCCAGAGGGTTGGCGGGGTTGGCGAACTGGTTGACATAGAAGCTGCCAGGCAACTCACGGCTCAGGCGCTCGGCGATGTCCTGGTAGTACTCCGGGTGGCCCTTGCCGACATCGCTGCGCGTGATGCGGCAGTCGGCGCCCAAGGCGCGCAGGTGCAGGATCTTCTCCTGCGCCATCTTGTCGGGAATGACCAGGATCAGCCGATAGCCCTTCTGGGCGGCCACCAGCGCCAGCCCCAGTCCGGTGTTGCCGGCCGTGGCCTCGATCAGGGTGCCGCCCGGCGGGAGGTGTCCTTGGCGTTCCGCAGCCTCGATCATCGACAGACCGATGCGGTCCTTGATCGAGCCGGTCGGGTTCTGGTTCTCGAGCTTGACGAACAGCCGGCAGCGGCCGGTATCCAGGTTCTTCAGTTCCACCAGCGGGGTGTTGCCGATGGTGTTGAGGATGGAGCCGTCGCGCTGCATGGCATTCTCCTGCGCGGTGGGGCAGGGGCGTTGCGTGGCGCGCCCCGCCGGTCCGGATCACGATAACATCGCCTCGACAGCCTCGAATGAATGAAAACCCGTGAGCGCCAACCCGACCCACCTGATCTGGATCGACCTCGAAATGACGGGCCTGATCCCCGAGCGACACCGGATCATTGAAATCGCCACCCTGGTCACGGACCAGGACCTCAACCTCCTGGCGGAGGGCCCCGTACTCGCGGTGCATCAGCCGGAGGCAGAGCTGGCGGCCATGGACGAGTGGAACACCCGCCAGCATGGCCAGTCCGGACTGACGCAGCGGGTGCGCGACAGCCGGGTCGATGAGGCCGAGGCGCAGCGGCAGACGCTGGAGTTCCTGCGGGCTTGGGTACCGGCGGGGAAGTCGCCGATCTGCGGCAACTCAATCTGCCAGGACCGGCGCTTCCTGGCGCGCTGGATGCCCGAGCTGGAGCGGCATTTCCATTACCGCAACCTTGATGTCTCCACGCTCAAGGAGCTGTGCGCGCGGTGGGCGCCAGAGATTGCCCGCGGCTTCAGCAAGGCCTCGACCCATCTGGCACTGGACGACATCCGGGACTCGGTGGCCGAGCTGCGCTATTACCGGCAGCACTTCCTGCGCCTGACGGGCTGAGCGCCGGCAGCGCTCCGTCTCAACGTTGCGGCAGCACCGCCACTACGCGGGCGCCGCCTAGCGAGGATCGCTCGAGGTAAAGGCGGCCTTCGTAGGCGTGTACCAATTCCTCCACGGCCGCCAGTCCCAAGCCCTGGCCCGGCTTGCGCAGGTCGGCCCGCACACCTCGCTGCAGCAGGCGCTCGGCATCTTCCGGAAAGCCCGGGCCATTGTCCTCGACGATCAGCGCGCAGGCCCCGGGCCGCTGCTCCGCGGACAGCCGGACCTGGCCGCCGCCGTATTTGGAGGCGTTGTCGAGCAGGTTGCCCAGGAGCTCGTACAGGTCGCCTTGGTCGACACGCAGCTTCAGCGCCTCGGGGATGCGGTTGTCGAAGCGCCGGATCTGCGTGGCGTAGACCTTCACCAGCGCCGCGATCAGCTTGTCGGCCAGGGGGCGCAGGGCCACGGGTTCGGTCAAGGTGCGGCTACCCGCCGCGGCGGCGCGACGCAACTGGTGGTCGACGATGTGCTGCATGCGGCCGACCTGTTCGCCCAGCTGCTGGCGGGCCAGATCCGGCAGCCCGGATTCGCCGGTGAGCCCCCGCAGCACGGCGAGCGGGGTCTTCAGCGTATGGGCCAGGTCGCCCAGCGCATTGCGGTACCGGGTCTGCTGACTGCGCTCGGCCACGATCATGGCGTTGAGATCACGGGTCAGCGGCTGCAGTTCGGCCGGGTACCGGCCCTCGATCTGTGGCTGCTCGCCGTCCTCGATCTTCTTCAGCTCCTGACCCAAGCGACGCAAAGGCGCCAGGCCCCAGCGCAGCAGCAGGAGCAAGGTGACCATGAGGGCGATCAGGGTGGCGATCAGCCAGCCCCAGAGCGTCCTGCGGAAGACCGTGAGCTGGCGTTCGTAGGCGCTGGCATCCTCCAGGACCGTGACCGTGTAGCGGCGGGTGACCTCGGGATTGACGTCGACCCAGCGCAATCCGAAGCTCAGGGAGAAGACGTCGGGCTCGCGCAGGCGCTCGAAGCGCCATTCGCCCACGCCGGGTTGCTGCAGACTGCCCAGACGCAGGAATGCGGCCGAGCTCCACACGGCCTCACCGGCCTCATTGAACAGGGCGGCATCCAGTCCAGAGAGCGGCTGGCGCAGGCGCGGGTCGGGCACGGCCTCCAGGGCGATGCTCAGTTCACCGTTTTCCAGGGTAGCCGCGGCGCCGAGCAGGGAGTAGACCAGCCCCTCCAGCTTGTCCTGCTGGGCATGATCCAGGCTGTTGCGGAAGGCCCACTCCAGGGCAAGGCCCCCCAGCGAGACGAAGGCGATCAGCAGGAGCGCAGTGCCCAGCAGCAGGCGCGCCCGCAGGGAGTTCATCGGGATGCTGAAACGCGGGGCCGGTCCCGAGCTGGCGCCCTCGCTGTTGCCCCCGACCGCCCCCATGCGATTGGCTCAGGCGCGCGGCAGATCCCAGCGATAGCCGGCGCCGCGGATCGTGGTGATCGGGTTGTAGTGGCTCTCGGGATCGAGTTTGCTGCGCAGGCGCCGGATGAACACCTCGATCACGTTGCTGTCGCGTTCCTCGTCCTCGGTATAGAGGTGCTCGGTCAGCTCGCTCTTGGAAATCACCTTGCCGGCATGCGTGAGCAGGTACTCCAGCACGCGGAACTCATAGCTGGTGAGCTCCACCGGCTTGCCATCCGCCACCACGGTTTTGGCGCCCGTGTCGACCACGTAGGGTCCCGAGGCCAGCTGTGCCTGCGCCCAACCGCCGCTGCGACGCAGCAGGGCCCGGACGCGGGCGAGCAGCTCCTCCTTCTGGAAGGGCTTGACCAGGTAGTCATCCGCGCCGGTCTCCAGGCCCTCGACCTTGCTCTGCCAGCCGTCCCGGGCCGTGAGGATCAGCACTGGATACTTCCGGCCCGCCTTGCGCAGCTGGCGGATGATCTCCAGGCCGGAGGTGCCCGGCAGGCCGAGATCGACGATCGCCACATCGGCTGGATACTCCTCGGCCATGTAGGCACCCTGGGTGCCATCGCCGGCCGAGTCGACGGCGAAGCCGTCCGCGGACAGGAACTGGACGACCTGCTGTCGCAGGTCCGGATCGTCCTCGATGACAAGGGCGCGCATGGAAGGACTCCTCAGGGATTGATCTGGTAGATGCGGACTTCGCCGTTCTTCAACACGCGGACCCGGTATCCAGCACCGTCAGGCTGCACCGCGAGGATTCGACCGCCATGCCGTCGTTGCACCTCGCGCGCAGCATCCTCCGGTGAAAGGGAACGTCGCGCCGGGGCGAGGGTCTCCGGCCCGTTCTCGACATAGGGAGGCTCGTCCCGGCCATCGCGTGAGGGGCGGGCACCAGCCGGTGCAGCGAGCATCAGACCGAGCGCGATCATGACCGGCAGGAGGGGGCGCAGACTCATGCCGCAACTTTAGTCGCGGCCCGCTCGAACGTCCACGCGAACCGGGATGCGATCGCCAGGGTCGTAGGGCATGCGCGTCCGGTAGGTGCGCCCGTGGTAACGGTAGATGACGTCATAGCCCAGGATCTCCGGCTCCTCTTCCGCCAAGGCGTCGCAGCGGCCTTGCGAGGGCAGGCGCCCGGACGTGTCCCCCGGCAGGCTGGCCGTCAGGTGTCCCGCGCTCAGGAAGCCGGCGCCCGGCGCAGGGTCCGGCCTGGCCGGACCGGGTTCCCCGGGGCAGGGTCGGGCAGCCTGCGGGGCGAAAACCGGAATGCTCTGCAGCACCTGCGCATGGGTATCGGCATCTTGGCCGGCAGCACCCGCCGTGGCCATCAGCGGCATGGCCAGCAGCAGGGCTGTCAGGGCGGGGCGCGGCATCGGTAACTCCACGGGACCTGCGGAACCGCAGGGACTTCCGTGCAGGCTAGACGCAGCGCCTGAATTCGCCCTGAACTTTGCGGGGTTTCCGGACTCGCCCGTTCACTTCTGCGAGGTGGTCGCAAAGCGCTTGAGCGTGGCCGGCGAGAAGTAGCTGGGCGCTTCCTCCCAGTCGTACTCGATCAGCTTGCGTTCCTCGTTGGTGAGATTGATCGCCACGTAGCGCCGTGACTGAAGGTCGTAGTGGACCTGCACGCCATTGACCACCACCGGAACGTTGGCGAAGGCGATCGAGTGGGACTCGGCCGTGCGCCAGAACTGGTCGCGCTCGTCGTAGATGTCCTGCAGATGGACGATCCACGAGTCCTCGTCGAGGTAGAAGGTGCGCTTCTTGTAACGGTGCGCGAAGCCCTGCCGGACCTGCGCCTCGATCACCCAGACCCGGTGCAGCTCGTAGCGGGCCAGCTCCTGGTCGATGTGGCCCTTCTTGACGATGTCCTTGTACTTCAGCTTGGGGTCGTACAGTCGGTAGCTGTTGTAGGGGATGAGCATCTCCTTCTTCCCCAGCAGCTTGATCGTGTAACGGTCCAGGGGGCCGTTGAACATGTCGAGCTGGTCGTGCGTCATCAGTCCGTCGAACAATGGGTTGTCGTAGCCCACTTCGCCAATGCGCCGCGCACGTCCCACGCTGTTGTTGTAGACCCAGACCCCAGTCTGGTCCTTGATCCGGTCGATCGGCACGTGCAGCAGATGCGCCTCTCCGGCCTTGTTGGGTGGCGAGACGGTCTTGGTCAGCCCATAGAGGTTCATTCCCTTGAGCGAGTCCACCGTCGACTTGACGTTGTTGTAGACGTAGGTGAGCTCGAGGTAGGCCCGCTCGACCACATAGCTGCCGTCGGCTGCCGTGGCTGCGGCACTGACATAGCCCTTAAAGCCCTTGGTGTTGTACCGCATGATGTGGTTCCACATCACTTCGGTGCCGTTCTTGGGGATCGGGAATGGGTAGCCCTGCGCGGCACAGCAGAACCCGTAGCCGTTGTTCGTCAGCTCGACGGTGCTCGCATTCTTCTTGGTGGCTTCGTAGAACCAGGATGGATAGGACGCCGAGCGACGGCTCGGGTAGACGATCATCTTGTAGTCCGGGAAGGTCCGGAACAGGGCGCGATATCCCTCGGTCAGGATCTCCTTGTACTGCCCGGCATTCTGCGCGGTGATGGTGTAGAGCGGCTTGTCGGCCGCAAAGGGATTCTCGCCGCGCTTGAGTTCCCTCTGCGGGAGGCCGCCGTCCCAGGCGGGAATGGTGCCGGCCGCGTTGCCCGCGGCCTCGGCGCCCATCGGCGTGAGGCTCGAGCCCAGCTTGGCCGCCTCCGCGGCCGGCACCTTGGCGGCTGCCTGCCCGAAGGCCAGCGCCAGCAGGGATGCAACAAGGATGCGGCTTCGGGTCATGGCTCCATCCGCCGGCATGCGGCGGCCTCCTTGTCTAGTTGGACGCTGCCGGCGCGGCAGAGTTCGCCGCCGGGCGCTGGCGTATCAGCAGCCAGGCCAGTGCCGGCAGCAGCAGGATTGCGCCGAACAGGTTGGTCGTGAACATGAACAGCAGCAACAGCCCCATGTCGTGCTGGAACTGCAGGTCTGAGAACAGCCAGGTCACCACGGCGATGATCAGCGACAGCGAGGTGAAGATCACGGCCTTGCCAGTGTGCCGCAGCGCCTCGAAATACGCTTCACGCAACGGCAGTCCGCGCTCCAGCATCACGGCCAGAACGCTCCACAGGTAGATGCCGTCATCGACGCCGATGCCCACGCCAAATGCGGCCACTGGCAGGGTGGCCGATTTCATGCCGATGCCGATGGTGGCCATCCCGCCGTAGGTCAGCAGCGAGCACAGCACCAGGGGCACGATGATGCAGACCACGCTGGCAACCGTGCGGAACGAGATCCAGACGAAGATCAGCAGGGTCAGGTGCACCCAGACGATCACCACGATCTCGCGGGCCCGGATTTCCTCGTTGGTGGCGGCCATGACGCCGACATTGCCCGACGCCAGCTTGAACTCCACACCGCTACCGGCGTTGGCGGCGGAGAACGCCTTGGCGGTGCCGATAATGCGTTCGATGGTCTCGGCGCGATGGTCCCGCGTGAACACCAGGATCGGCATCACGCTGCAGTCCGGGTTGGCCAGGCCCAGAGAACTGGGAATCGGGTTCACGGCCTGTGCCAGCCCGCCTTCGTTGCGCGGCAGGACACGCCACTTCGGCGAGCCCTCGAACCAGGCGGTGCGCACCTGCTTGGCCAGCATCGGCAGCGCCAGGACCGACTGCACGCCCTCGGTGTTCTGCATGTGCCAGGCGAAGCGGTCGACGGTCTCCATGCGGCCCGGTTGCACGCAGCCGTACTCTCCGGCCACGGCCAGCACCTTGAGTACGTCGACGCCGATGGCGAAGTTCTCGACGATGGCCCGCGAATCGCGGTTGTAGCGCCCGTCCGGCTTCAGTTCCGGTACGCCAATCTGCTGGTCGCCGATGGTGAGCTTGGGGTACATCCACACCGCCCAGCCCAGGGACAGGAGCGCCAGCGCCAGGGCCGGGATCGCATAGCGTGGCAGTGTGAAGTCGGCGAGGACCCGCCACAGACGGTCGCCCAGGTCGTTGCGCTTTTGCTGGCGGGCGCGGAACTTGGTGACATCCGGCAGGCTGACCCAGGACAGGACGATGGGCAGCATCACCTTGTTTGTGACGATCACCGCGGCCATGCCCATCGCCGCGTTGAGGGCCATCTCGCGGACGATCTCGATATTGATGAAGGCCAGGGTGGCGAAACCGATGACATTGGTGAGGATGGCCACGGAGCCAGGGATGAACAGGCGCCGGAAGGTCTCTACCGAGGCCTCGTAGGGGTCGCGGCCGTTCACAGCCACCTCGTTGCCCCAGCCATTGATGTATTGCACGCCGTGCGAGACCCCGATGGACAGGATCAGGAACGGCACCAGGATCGCGAACGGATCGAGGCCGAAGCCGGCAAGCCGCAGCAGGCCAAGCTCCCAGATCACGGCGGTGAGCGCGGCCGAGAGGGGCAGCAACGACAGCCGCCACGAGCCGCAGAAGCACCACAGCAGGATCATGGTCAGCAGCAGCGCCACGGCGAAGTAGCCGACCACCTCGGCGCTCGCGTCGGTGACATCGCCGACCACCTTGGCGAAACCGATGATGTGCAGGTCGAACGACAGGTCCTGGTCCGGGTTGGTGACCTCGCTCAGGACCAGGTCGCTGCGCGGGATGCGCCGCACGGGCTCGTCGGCGCGGGTGCGGTCGGCGACCACCTCGAAGAATCCCGGGGCCCAGCCCGGCTTGCGATAGGTCGTCGCTACACGGTCCCCGGCGGCATAGCCGTCGAGATCGCGGGCGGCCCGCCACTCCCAGCGCACAGGGCTGGCATAGCGCCCGCGGATCTTCTCGAGCTCGTCGGCCGCCCAGCGGTAGTCGAGCTTCTCTCCGGTAGCGGGGTCGTGCTCCAGCAACTCGGCCACGACCAGCGCGCCGCGCTGATCGGCCGAGACGAGGCGGCCGATCACGCCGGCCTTGGCGACGTTGGCGCGGATCTTGGCAAACATTTCCGGCGACGGTGCATAGTCGCGGGGCACCACGTCACCGGCCGCAAAGCCGTCGTCGACAATCTCGATGTAGCGAACGCCCGGGGTGAACAGCGAACTGACCCGAGAGCGGTCCACGCCCGGCAGGAAAAACACGTCGTCGGTGACGCGCCGGAGCTGGGCGAGGAAGCGCTCGTTGTAAATGTCCCCCTCGCGCGAGATGAGGGCGATCGAGATCAGGTTGGCGCCACCGAAGGCCTGCTCGTACTCCTTGAACACCTGCATGTACGGGTGTTCGAGCGGGATCTGCTTCTCGTAGCCGGCGTCCGGCTCCAGGCGCAGCGCCAGCACTGCCATCCAGGCGGTGAAGACCAGCAGGAGCCCGAACGTCAGCCAGCGTCGTCCGTAGACGAGCGGAATGACGCCGCCCAGGATGCGTTCGGCCGTAGGTCCCACCGCGCTCCTCCGTGTTCTTGTCGTGCGGCTGGGGCGATTGTGTTGCCCCGTGGCGCTGGCGACAAGCGGCGCCCCGACGGGGCTGCGCTATTCGTCGCTGCCGAGCAAACCGCCCAGCAGGCCGCCGGCTGCCACGCCGGGGATCAGGCTGCCCTCGTCGCGGCCGCCGCCACCCATGCGAGGGGCAGCCATGATGATGCGGTTGGCCATGCGCGATAGCGGCAGCGATTGCAGCCAGACCTTGCCGGGGCCGCGCAACTGGGCATAGAACAGCCCCTCGCCGGAGAACAGGGCGCTCTTGAGCTTGCCGACGTACTGGATATCAAAGCTCACCGAGGGCTGCATGGCGACGACACACCCAGTGTCGACGCGCAGCAGCTCGCCGGGGCCCAGCGTGCGTTCATAGAGCGTGCCGCCGGCATGGATAAAGGCCAGGCCATCACCCTCCAGGCGCTGCATCACGAAGCCCTCGCCGCCGAACAGGCCGACGCCGAGCTTCTGCTGGAAGGCGATGCCCAGGCTCACGCCCTTGGCTGCGCACAGAAACGAGTCCTTCTGGCAGATCAGGGTGCCGCCAAGCTCGCGGAGCTGCACCGGGATCAGGGTGCCGGGGTAGGGCGCGGCGAAGGCCACCTTGCGCTTGGTATTGGCCTGGTTCTGGAACACGGTGGTGAACAGGGATTCGCCGGTGACCAGGCGCTTGCCGGCACCCACCAGCTTGCCCCACAGGCCCTGCTGCTGGCTGGAGCCGTCACCGAACACGGTGTCCATCACCATGCCGTCCTCCATGAACATCATTGCGCCGGCTTCGCCGACAGCCGCCTCGCCCGGATCCAGCTCGATCTCGACGAACTGCATGTCCTCGCCGTAGATGCGGAAGTCGATCACGTCCATTGCCATGGCAAATCCTCGGGTAACGGGTTCTGGGAAGGGGGTCAGCCGCCGCCGGCGACCGGTGCACCGGGGGACAGCTTTTGCAGGCCGGAAACGATCAGCACCTCACCGGCCTTCAGGCCCGAAACCACCTCGGCCCGGCCCGGTTGACGCTGTCCCAGGCGAATCTCGCGCAGCGCCGCCTTGCCGTCCTCGACGACATAGACGAACTGCTGCTCGCCGCGGGGAAATACCGCCTGTTCGGGGATGACGATGGCGTCGGTGCGCTTTTCCAGCTGTACCTTCACCCGTGCAAACAGACCGGGCCGCAGACGGCCGTCGGGATTGGCCATGCGCGCGCGCAGGGCGATGGAGCGGGTGGCATCCGCTACGCGCGGATCGATCGCATACAGCTCGCCGGCGAACTGCTCGCCCGGGTAGGCATCGACCTCGATGCTCAGGGGCTGGCCCGTGGCCAGCACTGGCAGGGCGGCCTCGTCCACCCGGAAATCGACCTTCATGTGCTGCATGGCCTCCAGGTTCACCAGCTCCTGGCCGATGGCAATGTAGTCGCCGGGGCTGACCGTGCGCAGGCCGGCTTGCGCGCCAAACGGTGCGGTGATGCGCGTCTTCGCCAGTCGGGCCTCGGCCAGCGACAGCGCAGCCCGGCCCAGGTCGAGATTGGCGGCGGCGGTATCGCG